>NZ_JBNDIN010000003.1:0-456484 GCF_050434425.1 Serratia sp. 2723 | reverse complement strand
ACGTTGATAGGCTGGGTGTGTAAGTGCAGCGATGCATTGAGCTAACCAGTACTAATGATCCGTGAGGCTTAACCTTACAACACCAAAGGTGTTTTAGAGTAGACGACAATTTTCAGCGAAGTTCCGAGATTGGTTCTGATGGCGACACGAGAGTGAAGCGGTTGGAATGAAACAGAATTTGCCTGGCGGCAATAGCGCGGTGGTCCCACCTGACCCCATGCCGAACTCAGAAGTGAAACGCCGTAGCGCCGATGGTAGTGTGGGGTCTCCCCATGCGAGAGTAGGACACTGCCAGGCATCAAATAAACGTTATCAGTGTGACACCTGGTAATGCGCAAAATCACTCAGGTGGTTTTGCCAGCATCGAAAGATGCGACGTAAAAGAATCGGTGGAGCGGTAGTTCAGTTGGTTAGAATACCTGCCTGTCACGCAGGGGGTCGCGGGTTCGAGCCCCGTCCGTTCCGCCACTTAATTGATAAGCCCTGAGTCTCTGACTCAGGGCTTTTTCATTTGCCTAAATAGTCCCCCTCACCCTAACCCTTTCCCCCTGGAGAGGGAACCGATTGAGTTCGTTGATATTTCTCACTCTTCATGAAGCACGGCAGGGTAACCAAGGGGCTACTGTAGTAGCACGGGCTAATCCACGACGCCGGACAGCTCCCTCGCCCTTTGGGAGAGGGTTGGGGTGAGGGGCTTTCCTGTCCAATCAAGGTCTATTATTGCCTGTTAATCAAAAGTCTTATGCACAATAGGGCGTTTTTGATCAACAAAACTGCTGCCATAATCCTCTCAAGCTGTTTTGAACAACAAACCAAGAGAACACAATTATGAGCATCCCTGCATTTGGCTTAGGTACCTTCCGCCTGCAAGATCAGGTGGTGATCGATTCCGTTAGTACCGCTTTGGAGCTGGGCTACCGTGCCATCGATACTGCACAAATCTATGAGAACGAAGCGGCCGTTGGCCAAGCTATCGCAGCCAGTGGCGTGAAACGTGAAGCGTTATTTATCACCACCAAGATCTGGATCGCCAACCTGGGCAAAGACCAACTGATCCCTAGCCTGCAAGAAAGCCTGAAAAAGCTGCAAACCTCCTATGTGGATCTGACCTTGATCCACTGGCCATCACCAAACGATGAAATCTCGGTTGCCGAGTCTATGGCGGAGTTGGTGAAGGCTAAGGAGCTGGGGCTGACGCGCCAGATTGGCATTTCCAACTTCACCGTTGAACTGATGCAGCGCGCCATTGATGCGGTGGGTGCTGATGCGATTGCGACCAACCAAATCGAACTTTCACCGTATCTACAAAACCGTCAGGTGGTTGAATTTGCGCAACAGCATGGCATTGCCATCACCTCTTACATGACGTTGGCGTATGGCAAAGCGTTGCAGGATGAAGTCATCAACACTATCGCCAAGCGCCGTGATGTGACCGCAGCTCAGGTGATCCTGGCTTGGGCGATGCAACTGGGTTATGCGGTGATCCCATCCTCGACCAAGCGTGAAAACCTGGCGAGTAACCTGTTGGCTCAGCAACTGACGCTGTCTGATGATGAAATGGCAGCGATTGCTGCATTGGAATGCAATGGCCGCCTGGTTAGTCCGGAAGGTCTGGCACCAAACTGGGATTGATATTCTGGCCGTCTGTGGTTCTGAAGCCACAGGCGGCCAAATCGGCGTTAACGGGCGATCTTTTGGTGTAGGGCGATAATCTCACGGCCCATTTCCATCAGCATAATCGCGTTCATCAGATGGTCCTGCGCATGGACCATCACCAGATGAACCGGAATTTTACCGCTGCCTTCGTCCATTTCGATCAGTTTGGTCTGCACGTGATGAGCGCCAGAGAGTGCCTCCTGCGCTTGCTGCATATACTGTTCGGCCTGCACGAAGTCTTCTTCTTCACGTGCACAGCGCATGGCTTGAAACACCAGACTGCGGGCGTAACCCGCATTGGCAATCAGCTCCATCACTTCGTTTTCCAAATCCATATTAGGCTTCCTCAATCAGCGCCAGGGCTTGATCCAATACCTTGTCACCCTTCATGGTGCCGTAGGCCATCATATCGATGCAGGCGACTTTTTTATGGTGCTCGTGGGCAATCTTCTCGCACTCGGCCAGCTTATAGCGGATCTGCGGCCCCAGCAGCGCGACGTCAAATTCGGTTACCGCCGTTTTATATTCACGGATCGACTTGGCACAGATCTCGGCGTCAATGCCGCGTGCAATGGCGGCCTCCTGCATCTTTTTCACCAGCAGACTGGTGGACATACCCAAATCGCACACTAACAGGATCTTTTTCATGTTATTTCTCCAGGCGTTCCAGCAGATGCTGGATTAAAAGTGGGATCGGCCGGCCAGAGGCCACGCTACGGCCATTTTCGCGCCACAGCGCGGTGCCGCTGATATCAAGGTGTGCCCAGGGAATGTCCGCCAGGCTAAAGCGGCTTAGGAAGTAGGCGGCAGAGGTACTGATTGCCGCATTATTGGTAGGCGTGTTGCAGAGGTCGGCAATATGACTCTCCACCTGTTTGCTGAAACGATCATCCAACGGCAACGACCACAAAGGATCGCCACTGTGCAAACCTGCCTGGGTAAGATCGTTGCGTAGGTTTTCATCCTCGGTCATCAGGCCACTAAGATCGTAACCCAAGGCTTTGACCACTGCACCGGTGAGCGTAGCCAGATCGATCACGTATTCTGGCGGCTGTTGATTATTGGTCAACCTACTGGCGTAGGCGATGCCATCGGCCAGCACTAACCGCCCCTCGGCATCGGTGTTGTTGATTTCCACGCTCAAGCCGCTGTAGCTGGTTGCGACATCGCCAGGGCGCATCGCCGCCGGGCCAATCATATTTTCCGCCAGCGCCAGCACGCCAATCAGGCGTACCGGCAGCTTGAGCTCTGCCACTGCCAGCATCAGGCCAAAGACGTTAGCTGCGCCACACATGTCGTATTTCATGGTGTACATACCATCGCCACCCTTTAGCCACAGGCCGCCGGTATCGAAGGTGATACCTTTGCCTACATAAGCGCTGAAGGGACCGCTGTCGCTCCCTTGGTAACGTATTACCACCAGACGCGGAGGATTGTCGGCACCTTTACCTACCGCCTGTAGCAGGCCAAGGCCCTGTTCAGCGATCTGTTGTTCATCCAACACTTCACAACTCAGGCTTGGATAGGGGGCTATCTGGCGGGCGATCTCGTTGGCGAAAAATGCCGGGGTACAACGATCGCTTGGCATGTCGGCAATGCGTCGTGCTGCCTTCATCCCGATGGCGGTGGCTGCCGCTTGAAATAGACGTGGTTCGAGAGTGGCTTGCTGTTCCGGCTGGCAATAGAACACCAACTCCTGGATGCGCGGTACAGGCGCCGCTTCTGCCTTTTTCAGGCCGAGATCGCTCAGTTGGTAATCCAGGTTGAACAGGAAATGCAGCAGAAGGTTCAGCCCCGAGAGGCTGCGGTGATCAAACGCCGTGCAGTCAACGATCAACTGCGTACAGGTGCCGTTGCGTAGCAGGGGACGCAGTGCGGTGACCAGCTTGCTGGTTTTCCCATCGAGCCAGACCGTTGTTGGCAACAGCGTAACGCGACCTGCCGGAGCACAGCCATAGGCGCAGTCGGCGGTTTGCTGTTGGGCGGTGACCTGCAGTTGCTGTAACAGGGCTGCATTGCAGGGTAATGGCAATGTGCTGCCAGGATAGCTAATCACATGGCAGTTAACTTCCCATGCGGGGATTTCACTCAGTAACCGATAATTAATCAAAATGGATCTCCTCAATCGGCGCGCGAATGCGCTCGGCATAGTCGGTTAGCCATTGCTCGCTGGCTGGAGTGTAGTGAGTATGCTCGGCACGGCGTTCTGCCAGGTACACCGTCGGTGGCTGGATGGCGCTGGCGACCACAAACGAGAAGGTTTTGATATTGGTAGAAATACCGAACTCCCCTTGCCGATTCATGCAGACTACGGAGAGATCGCCCACCCGGCCAAAGCGGGCTATCAGCCGGTCTTCCAGCTCGAAGACGACCGAATCGGCCGCCTGTTGTGGCGTCATACCTTGCTGCATACGGCGCACGATCTCATAGCTGGTGCAGCCTTTCATCAGGTCTTCACCCACGCCCGTGGCGGTAGCGGCTCCGATCTGACTGTCACAGTAAAAACCGGAGCCAATCACCGGTGAATCACCCAAACGGCCACGGCGCTTCATAAACAAGCCGCTGGTAGAGGTGGCGACGCTCATTGAGCCATGCAGATCGAGGCCGATAATGCCAACGGTATCGTGGCCATCGTAGGGGCTGAGGCCCTTATCAATGGTTTCGCGGCAGCGTTTACGATAGTGCTGGGTTGCGCGCTCGGTTAGCATGGTCTTGTCGGTAAAACCCTGGCTAAGGGCCCACTCGCGTGCACCTGCCCCCACCAGGACGCTGTTGAAGCGCTCACGGCTCAGCGCTTGGGCAACCTTCACCGGGTTGGCGATATCCACCAGATTGCCAACCGCACCAAAGGCCAGCGTATCGCCATCCATAAAGGCCGCATCCAGTTCTACCTCACCATTTTCGGTAGGCAGGCCGCCGAAACCTACGGATTTATAAAACGGAAAATCCTCCACTTCCGCCACCGCGCTAACCACGCTTTGTGCGGCGCTTGCCCCGGCTTTCAGTGTTTCACTGGCCTGCGTTACCCCTTCCAGCGCCATACGCCAGGTTGCAATCATTCCCCACATATCAAACTCCTGATGTTTCGGCTGCGCGATACTGTTTGTCCAGAATGCGCAGGAAAGGCAGATACAGCATGGCGCCGATCAGCAGGTTAACGATCTGCATCAGGCTGCCACTCAAATGACCGGTCACGATAAAGCCACTGATCACCGGCGGCAGCGTCCAGGGGATAAATACCCCGGTAGTGACGGCGACGGCCCCCACCTTCATCGCTACATATTGCACGGTAACCAATACCACCGGCACCAGGTTGAAGGGGATCAGCATGATGGGGTTCATGATCACCGGCAGGCCAAACAGGATCGGTTCATTAATGTTGAAGATTGAAGCCGCAGCCCCCATACGGCCCACTTCGCGGATACTGTTGCTACGGGCAAAGAACAGAATGGCGATCACCAGCGACAGGGTGGCACCGGCACCGCCCATCCAGATCATATCGAAGAACTGTTCGGTAACGATGTGCGGTGGCGTGACCCCGGCCTGGATAGCGGCGATGTTGTCGGTCTGGTTTTCCATCCACAGCGGGCGAATGATGCCGTTGACCATCGAACCGGAGTTGATCCCCACCGACCATAGGATGGTGATACTCAACACCGTCAGCAGCGCACCGATATAGGAAGTGCCAAAGTGACGTACCGGCGTGGCGACTACGTTATAAATAAACTGATGAATGGTTTGGTAGCTGGTGTGTTCGAACAGAATACGGATCGCCAGCACCAGGATAATCACGAACAGTGCAGGTAGCAGAGCGGCGAAGGATTCCTGTACCGCAGGTGGCACGCCTTCGGGCATTTTGATGATCAGCTTGCGGCGCTTGAGGTAGCAGAACAGTTCGGTCCACAGCAGTGAGCCGATCATCGCCACAAACAGCCCCTTGCTGCCGATCCACTCGGTCGGGATCACATTGATATTGCCCAAGGCTTCTACCTTGATAAACGGCGTGAGGATCAGGAAGCACACCAGCGACAGAATACCGCTGGAGACGCGATCCTCGTCATAATGTTCCGCCAGGCGGTAAGCGGTAAGGAAACTGACAAACAGCGACATGGTGGAGAACACCGCGTTAAACGGGATCTCGATAATATTGCTCCAGCTGGCGCCAAACAGGCCCGCCATAAACTGCTGGTAACTCTGATTGGGGAACGACGAGATCACCAGCAGGATCGAGCCGACGATAATGAACGGCATAAAGGAAACATAGGCACCGCGGATGGCACATAAATGCCGCTGCTGTGCGGCCTTGGCCGCCAGAGGCATCAGCTTGGCTTCAAGAAATCCCAGAACGTTGTTCATGCTAAACCCCGTAGGTATGCTTATTGGAGAAAACAGGTAAGGGTGGCGACTTATTGGCTGGGATTATCAGTGAATGGATTTTAAAGAAAGGTGAATCAGTTCACAGTGTGAGGTGAATTTATAAAATATCTCACAAGATTGGTTATGATAGAGCATCAATTTTAGTGTGGAGTCCACGATGGAAATCAAGCTGCATGCCAATGCGACCACCACCCCACGAGTGCGGCGTTATATCCAGCAATCGGATAAAAGTGACCGCGTATTGGCGCAGGAGCTGGGCATTTCCGTGGCGACGGTGCGCCGTTGGCGGCAGCGTCAGGATGTTGCCGATCGTCATACGGTACCCAAGACCCTTCGCAAGGCGCTGACGGACGAGCAGAGTTTGCTTATCAACTGGCTGAGACAAAAACTACAGCTGCCGCTGGATGAGTTGCTGGTGGTGGTGGCTCAGGGCATGCAACAGCCGATCTCCCGTGCGGGGTTGGATCGCTATCTGCGCGGTGTGGGTCAGCGTGGGGAGGCACAGAGCAGGGCGCTACGAGGTAGAAAGGCGGTGAAGGCTGGTGAAATACCGGGAACTCTCGCCCTTTTTTATCAACGAATTAGTCTATTGGCCGAGGATGGAGGCGAGCAGCACCTCTTGTGGGCCGAAGAGAAGGTCAGCGGCTGGCTGAGTGCGCGAGCCTTTGCGGGAGCCTCGCCGATGCTGGTGGTCAACTGGCTGAAGGAACTGTTACCGCACTGCCCAGGTGATATACAATCTATTGAGACTGAAAGTAAAAAGCTGTTCGGCAATAGCGAGTCTCAGACCCATCCCTTACAACTATGGTGTCGGGAGCAGGGGATAAAGTTGCAACAGCCCACGCCACCGCAAATGGAGATCGTACTGCGGCTTGAAAGCCAACTGGCGCAGTTGTTACCGGTGGCAGAGAACTCCTCTCTGGATGCAGTATTGCAGGCGATCTGTGTCAGCTACAATCAGGGCTGGCCGCAGAAGAAACTGGGTAGCCTGACGCCCACCGCATTCTGGTTACAACATCGGCCAGGTTAGCGGGGGGCCAGGCTTTCACTAAGAAAGTCGATAAAGCTGCGTAGGCGGTTGCTCACGGCGTTGTCACTGTAATAAACCGCATTGACCGGTATGGCCACCGGCAACGTTTCCTTGACCAGGATCTGCACTAAATCCCCACGCTGGATATCTTCATCGATCATAAAGTTCGACAGACAGGCGATGCCGTTGCCATGCAGGCAGAGGTGGCGCTGTGTTTCTCCGCTGTTGGTGGTCAGCCCTGGAGTGATCTCCAACTGTCTGCCATCGGCGCAGGCTAATGGCCAGCGGTTCAGGTTGGGCTGATCGTTGAAGCCGATGCAGCAGTGTTGCGCCAACTCTTCCACGCTTTGCGGGGTACCGAACTGCTTCAGATAGGCTGGTGACGTGATAATTTTTCGATAGCTGGTCATCAGCTTGCGGGCCTTCAAGCTTGAGTCTGTCAGTTCCCCCACGCGGATGGCAATATCGACCCTGCGTTCAATCAGGTTGATAAAGGTTTCTGAAGAGACCAGCGAGAGCGACATTTCCGGGTAGCGAGCACGAAACTCGCCAACCAATGGCGTCAGCACGTGCAGCACGACCGGTGTTGCGGCATCGACGCGCAGCAGGCCCTGGGGCCGCTGGCGGCTCTCCATCAGCGCATTTTCCGCCGCGGCCATGTCGCTCAGGACTTTCTGCACCTGGCGGAAATAGCTTTCGCCTTCCTGCGTCAGGTTGATCTGCCGGGTGGTACGATTGAGCAGCGTAACTCCCAGCTTGCCCTCCAGCTTTTTTACCGTGCGGCTGACCACTGAGTTTGCCTGTTCCAAGTGCTCCGCTGCGCGGCTGAAGCTACCGCATTCCACCACGGTGACGAAGGTGATCAGTTCATCCGAGTTTGCCTTCATTGTTGCTCCATCAGCAAAATTTATTTGAAATTTTGAGCATTTTTATCATTTAAGCACAGGCAGATAATCACCGCTATCAACCCGAACGCTATTTTGGAGTTAGCAATGCCTCTCGCTTTACTTGCCTTGGCCATCAGTGCCTATGCCATCGGCACCACGGAGTTTGTGATTGTCGGGTTGATCCCGACCATCGCCGAACAGTTGAACGTCACCGTGCCGTCCGCAGGGCTGCTGGTGACCCTGTACGCCATCGGGGTGGCGATCGGTGCGCCGGTCCTGACCGCTTTAACCGGCCGTGTGCCGCGCAAGATGCTGCTGGTGGGCCTGATGGTGCTGTTCACCCTAGGCAACCTGCTGGCATGGCAGTCACCGAGCTATGAGTCACTGGTGGTTGCTCGTTTACTGACCGGCCTGGCGCACGGGGTGTTTTTCTCGGTGGGGTCAACCATTGCCACCGGCCTGGTAGCCAAAGAGAAGGCGGCAACGGCCATCGCCATCATGTTTGGTGGCTTGACCGTTGCGGTGGTGACCGGCGTGCCGTTAGGCACCTTTATCGGCCAGCACTTCGGCTGGCGTGAGACCTTCCTGGCGGTGTCGTTGATTGGCATGGTGGCGATTATTGCCAGCCTGATGCTGATCCCGAACAACATCAGGAACCAGGCCAATGCCAGCATCCGCGATCAGCTGCAAGTGCTGACTCAGCCGCGTCTGCTGCTGATTTATGCCGTTACCGTGCTGGGCTACGGCGGGGTGTTCACGACCTTTACTTTCCTGGCACCGATGATGCAGGAACTGGCCGGGTTTTCGGCTCCGGCCGTCAGTTGGATTTTGCTGGCCTATGGTATTGCGGTGGCCATCGGTAACATCTGGGGTGGCAAGCTGGCCGACCGTCATGGCGCGGTACGGGCATTGAGCTTGATCTTTGCCGCGTTAGCCGCCTTGCTGTTGGTGTTTCAGTTTACCGCTAGTCACAGCGTCGCTGCACTGCTGACGGTGGTGGTGATGGGGGTATTTGCCTTTGGTAATGTCCCTGGCTTGCAGGTTTATGTGGTGCAGAAAGCCGAGCTGTATACGCCGAATGCGGTGGACGTTGCTTCCAGCCTGAATATCGCGGCTTTCAACGTGGGGATCGCGTTGGGTTCGGTGGTGGGAGGGCAGACCGTGGCTTCGCTAGGGTTGGCGCAAACGCCTTGGATCGGCGCACTGATAGTGGTGGGGGCGTTGCTGTTGATTGGCCTAAGTGGTCGTTTGGATAAACACTATCAACGGCAGCCTGCCTGATCCCATTCTGCACTTTTCTTCTTGGCCCGCACTTGCGGGCCTTTTTGCATTCAGCGCTAACCTTTACAGACACATACACAGCATTGATTGAAATCGGCCCGCCTTGCCCCTATAACTGGATCTCTAAAAGCCATGTTGGTAGAGCCGCTCAGGCGTATACTCAATTGAGTCTTGGTAGCCATGTTGCTATCAACGTGATCTTCATCCGAACGGGAAATAGGCGAATAACGTGCCGAAACGAACTTATGCAATGAGGTATGTTGCGGGCCAGCCAGTTGAACGGATTTTCCCTGGTGTCATCAATCAGCCGCTACCGCCCGGGGCCGCACTGCCTACGTCTGGCGCGCTACGTGTGATGGTATGGAATATTTTCAAGCAGCAACGTGCCGATTGGCTATCAGTGCTGAAAGACTTCGGTAAAGATGCGCAACTGGTGCTATTGCAGGAGGCACAGACCACGCCGGAATTGGTCAGTTTTGCCACCTCTAACTATCTGGCGGCCGATCAGGTGCCCGCTTTTGTGTTGCCGCAACACCCTTCCGGCGTGATGACGCTGGCGGCCGCACATCCGGTGTATTGTTGCCCGCTGCGCGAACGGGAGCCGCTGTTGCGTTTGGCCAAGTCGGCGTTGATCACCGTCTACCCTTTATTAGATGGTCAGCTGTTGATGGTGGTGAATATTCATGCGGTGAACTTTAGCCTGGGGGTCGATGTTTACAGCAAGCAGCTTGGCCCGATTGGTGAGCAGATCGCCCTCCATCGGGGGCCGGTAATTATGGCGGGGGATTTTAACGCCTGGAGCCGCAAGCGCATCAACGCGCTGTATCAATTTGCCAGCGATATGGCGTTGCGCGAGGTCAATTTCGCCGACGATCATCGGCGTAAAGCCTTTGGCCGTCCGTTGGATTTTATCTTTTACCGCAACCTGGGCGTTACGCAAGCCTCGGTGCTGGTGACTCAGGCCTCAGACCACAATCCGCTGCTGGTGGAGTTCCATTCGCAAACCGATCAACCGGTCTGGTAGCCAAATTTGGTCAATAAAAAAGCATCCCGAGGGATGCTTTTTTGGTGGCGAAAACTTAGGTCTCCGGCGACGACTTGTTGCTGACAAACAGCGTCAGCTTCAAACCGGGTTGCAGACTGCTGCTTTTGCCGAGTCTTGAGTTCCAACGCATCACGTCGTTAATTTCGACGCCGTGACGACGTGCAATGCTCGATAGTGAATCACCTTTACGTACTCGGTAGGTGATGCTGCTGTTATCTCTGGCATTGCTGGCCACTTGCAGGGTTTGCCCAACTTTCAGCGTGCTTTTGCCACGCAAATTGTTCCAACTCTGCAAATCGCTGGTCTTAACGTTCAACCGTTTGGCGATGGTAGATAACGTATCGCCGGAGCGAACCTTATACGCACTTCCGCCAGACAGGCTGCTGTTCTTCGCCAACTGGGTGGTTGGTAATGTCGCAGCTATCTGCCCGTCGGCCAACGAGTCTTTCAACTGTGCGGCATTCTTTTTGGGAACCATGATGTAATGGGGCCCATTAGGTGCCGTTATGCCTTTTTTGTAGCCAGGGTTATAAGCCTTCATCTTGGTAAGAGAAAGCCCAGACATTTCTGCCGCCTGAGTCAACTGGATCTGCTGCCCGACATCAATACGCGCCAGTGCACGGGTTTCGTCAGTTTTGGGTAACTTGACGCCGTACTTTTTGCTGTGCTTGATGATATCGCTCAGTGCCAGCATTTTCGGGACATAGATTGACGTTTCACGCGGAAGCGACAATGCCCAGAACTCGGTGGACTTACCCTGACGTTTATTCGCCTTAACCGCCTGCATGACTCGGCCTTCACCACTGTTATAAGCGGCGATAGTCAATAACCAGTCACCGTCAAACATGCGGTTCAAACGCTCCAGAATGTTAAGCGCAGCGGTCGTCGAGGCCACAACATCACGGCGCCCGTCATACCACTGATTGTTTTTCAAACCATAATTGCGACCCGTTTGCGGCACGATCTGCCATAGCCCTGCGGCATTGGCACTTGACGTGGCGTGGGGGTCAAAAGCGCTCTCCACTATGGGTAGCAGTACCAGTTCCATCGGCATATTGCGTTTCTTAATCTGCCCGACTATCCAGTACATGTACGGCTCTGCCCGTAGTGTTACATCGTGGAGATAGCTCTTACTTTTTAAATATTTTCTTTTTTGTTCACGGATCCGGTCGTTTTCCGGAACCTCCATCTTCAGCTCGTCGCTAATGAAGTTCCACAGGTTCTGCTGAGCGGCGCTACTGTTACTGTCTAGCCACCGTGCCGAACTCGCTGTGTACTCTCCTGCTTCACTTTCTTGACCTGCCGAAGACAGACTCTGTGCATGTTGCTTTGGTGCAGGTACATCCTTCCAGGATGACTGGCAACCAACCAACAGGACCGAGGCGAGAAGTATCGCTTTAGCCTTCATGTGTGTGTCAATATAGTTGCTTAAAAGACGAGCAAGGATACTTTGCTTCGCCAAAAAACACAACTAAAAGCTTAGAAGGCATCCTTGCGCAGGCGTAATTCGGAAAAAACCGAATGAAGCTGACCTGGTGGTGAATTAAAGCCTATTTTCTTTTGTAAATCAGTATCATGGCAGCGTAAAAACAGATTGATTTTACGCTCTAATTGCAGCGTTGTGGGCAGGCTAGGTACTCCTTTTGCCCTTGATTGCTCAATTTGTTGCTGATATGTTTCAATTTGGCGGTCTTGCGGCAAAATTGTTCTGGCAAACTTAAGGTTTGAGAGCGTGTACTCGTGTGCGCAACAAATTAAGGTTTCGTCGGGAAGTTGCGCGAGCCTTTGAAATGAGTGGTACATTTGCTCCGCAGTCCCTTCAAAAAGCCGTCCGCAGCCCGCTGAAAAAAGCGTATCCCCGCAGAAAAGATAAGGTGCACTGTAGAATGCCAGGTGACCCAGGGTATGTCCTGGAACCGCGATGGTGGTGTAGCGACGCCCGCCAATTTCCAGGATATCGCCATCCTGAACCAACCGATTTGCTCCCTTATTAGCGGTTTCCTGGGGGCCATACACCGGCAGATACGGATATTGCGCAACGATTTCCGCTACGCCACCGACGTGGTCGCGGTGATGATGGGTCAATAATATGGCGTCGGGGGTCAGTTGCCGTTGGGACAACGCCGCCAATACCGGGCCAGCTTCGCCGGGATCGACGATCACGCAGCGCCCTTGCTGGTTAGCCAATAACCAAATGTAATTGTCCTGAAAAGCGGGAATGCTGATAAGATTCATGGAACACCTCTCGTTGGCAACGGCTTGAAAGAGATACTAAACCATGAAACCAGCCCAGACTCTAGAAAAGCTCACTGGCCCTTACTCCTGGGCCGGGTTGCCGTGGGGCGAATACTATCGTGAGGCGTTGGAGCGGCAGTTGCAGCCCTGGTGGCCCAAGATGTTTGGTTTCCATCTGTTGAAGATCGGCAATCTCAGCGCTGAGTTGGATTGCGAAAAGTGCGCCATCTCCCATCAGGTTAACGTGGGGTTGGCTGGGGATAACCTGCATGTGCAGGCCGATCCTTATCAGTTGCCCTTTGCGGCAAAGTCCGTCGATGTCTGTCTATTGGCCCATACGCTCTCTTACGCCGATGATCCTCACCGTATGTTGCGTGAGGTCGATCGCGTCATGATCGACGATGGTTGGCTGGTGATCAGCAGTTTCAACCCTTTTAGCCTGCTTGGCCTGGGGAAGCTGATCCCCCGGTTGCGCCAACGCCAGCCTTACGTCAGCCGGATGTTTACCCAGATGCGCCTGTTGGACTGGCTCAGCCTGCTCAATTATGAGGTGTTGGATCAGACGCGCTTCCATGTGTTGCCTTGGCAGCGTAAGGGAGGCACTTTCTTGAGTACGCATTTACCGGCGCTCGGCTGTATGAGCGTGATTGTGGCCCGCAAGCGAACCTTGCCGCTGACGCCAACGCCGATGAAAGTGGGGGCGAGAAAACACTCTCTGAGCCGCGCAGTGGGCGCGACCAAGAGTTATCGCAAACTGCCTTAAGCTTCGGGCTTGTAGCCAACGTCGTCCTGCGTCGGGCTGCCAGCCGCATCGCGTGCCAGCACGTCACAACGTTCGTTTTCCGGGTGCCCGGCATGGCCTTTGACCCATTCCCAACGAATAGTGTGACGGGCAATCGCCAGATCCAGGCGCTGCCAGAGATCGACGTTCTTCACCGGTTTTTTGTCGGCGGTTTTCCAGCCGCGCTTTTTCCAGTTGTGGATCCAACTGGTGATCCCCTGACGTACGTATTGGCTATCGGTGCTCAGCACCACTTCGCAGGGGGTGGTCAAGGCTTCGAGCGCCACAATGGCGGCCATCAGTTCCATGCGGTTATTGGTCGTCAGGTAATAACCCGCGCTGAACAGTTTCTCGTGCTGTTTATAACGCAAAATTGCGCCGTAACCGCCGGGGCCTGGATTACCAAGGCAAGAGCCGTCGGTGAAAATTTCTACCTGTTTAAGCATCTCTGGTAGACTCTTCCTATCAGTTTTATAAAAACCAAGTCTGACATAAACCAGCGCCATGAGCACAGCATTATGATCTCTACACCAACCAGACAGATCGTTCTCGATACCGAAACCACCGGTATGAACAAGCTAGGGGTTCACTACGAAGGCCACCGTATCATTGAGATCGGGGCCGTTGAGGTGATCAACCGCCGCCTGACCGGGCGCCACTTCCACGTTTACGTCAAGCCGGATCGGCTGGTGGATCCGGAAGCCTACGGCGTACACGGTATCAGCGATGAATTTCTGGCGGATAAGCCTACTTTCGATCAGATTGCCGCTGAATTTATCGACTTTATCCGTGGTGGCGAATTAGTCATTCATAACGCAGCGTTTGATATCGGCTTTATGGATCACGAGTTCCGCATGTTGCAGCGAGATATCCCGAAGACGGATACCTTCTGCACCATCACCGACAGCCTGTTGATGGCGCGCCGCCTGTTCCCAGGCAAGCGTAACAACCTCGATGCGTTGTGCAACCGCTATGAGATAGACAACACCAAGCGAACGCTGCACGGCGCTTTGCTCGATGCCGAGATCCTGGCGGAAGTCTATCTGGCGATGACCGGTGGCCAGACCTCGATGGCTTTTCAGATGGAAGGGGACACTCAGCAGACGGATTCAGCCCAGGATATCCAGCGTATCCAACGCCCGGCTACGGCGATGAAAGTGATTTACGCCAGTGATGCAGAGTTGCAGGCTCACGAAACACGTCTGGATCTGGTGCAAAAGAAGGGCGGTAGCTGTCTGTGGCGTGGTGGCGCAGCAGCCGAATAACAGCCTTTCAGGATAGAAATGATGCTAAAGCGGCATAATCAGCGAGTGTTCGTTGAAAAACTGTGCAAACGACTCTTTTTATAAGAAAAGACGTTGACGGAATGACGAGGCAACCGTAATATTCGGCTCGTTCCCCCGCAAGAGGGAACGTTGCGGAGCGGTAGTTCAGTTGGTTAGAATACCTGCCTGTCACGCAGGGGGTCGCGGGTTCGAGCCCCGTCCGTTCCGCCAACATTCAGAAGCCCTGAGTTAGCAATAACTCAGGGCTTCGTCTTTTCTATTGTGTCACTTTCCCTTCCATTCCCCCGTTGTCTGCTTTAGCGGGACCCTACGCTCAAGTTTATTGCAGTTTGACAGCAATCTCATATTTCATTTTTCAATGATAATGATTACTATTTCCATTAATGGGTGGGCTACTCATCCTGTCAGATCGCGCAAACTATTCTTTTCATTTTCAGTGCTGAGCAAGTCGTGAGTCACACACCGTTCTTTGGAATGAAGCAGAGCGTTCACCGGGTGGTGAATACAACGCCGCTGTTTCACAACACTGAGAAACTGAAAAGGGATGGAACATGTTGGAAACTGTTCAGTCAGTCCGTTGGTTGCCGTTGACACCGGCACAGTTTGATTTTTGGGAAGAGTTTAGCTTTCACCCGTATCAGCCCGTCTCTACCGTCGCCCACCGCATTACGCTACGCGGCGAGCTTGATGAACCGGTGCTGTTGGCGGCGTTGGAGCAGGTCGTTGCTGAAACCGATGTTTTTACCATCCAGTTTCAACTGCCTGACAATGGCGATCTACCGCAACAGCGCTGCAATCCCCAACTGCGTCCTCGCGTACGCCAGATCGAGTTACAACAGGCCGACGTTGCCGAGTCGATGATGCAGGCCGACATCGAGTGCCAGCTCAACTTGCTGAGCCAGCCGCTGGCAGCCGTCTGGCTGATCCGCTTTTCACCTACGCATTACACCGTTTATATCCGGGCACATCACATTATTATTGATGGTTTCGGCATGGCGCTGATCGAACATCGCCTCGCTGAGCTTTACCGCGCCCACCGGCAAAAAACCACCGTTAGTCAACCTTTCCACGCGTTTTATGATTTTCTGGCTGAAGAGCAGCAGTACGCCAGTAGCGAAAAATCGCGGCAGGACGCTGAGTATTGGCGTCGGTATGTTACCGATGCGCCTTCGCTCCCGGTTCTGCAAAAGGGCGGGGAGGACTATGGTGCGGAGTGTCTGCACAGCGAAGCGGTACTGCCTGAATATTTTAGCCGGCAGTTGAACGCCTTTTCCGAGCGCTGCGGTACAGGCTGGCCAGATTTGCTACTGGCACTTTCCGCTGCCTGGCTGACGTTTCAGCTTTATGGGGAGAATAAAGGGGAGGCACAGCCAATCTGGGTGCCCGTCATGAATCGTCGTGGCACGGTGGCCGCCAGCGTCCCGGCGTTGGCGGTGAATATTCTGCCGCTGTTTATCCAGATTGAACCACAGGAGAAGGTTGCGGACTACGTCAAACGCACCGCGAAAACGTTGCGTGACCTGCGTGCCCACGGGCGTTATCGCATTGAGACCCTGGCCGCCGATCAAGGGTTGGGAAAAGGAACGCGTTACTTTTTCTCACCGTTGATCAACGTACTTCCCTTCGATCCTCCGCTGTTTGCAGGCTGTGAAGCAGAGCGCGAAGTCATGGCGAGCGGCCCAGGGGATGGTTTTAACATTACCTGGCGTGGCCGTACGGATGCCAGCGAACTGCATATCGATATCGACGCCGATCCTGCAATGTATGCCTCCCTGAACGTTGAGGAGATGTTCACACACCTGAACAGTTTCCTGCGCAGGGCGATGATGCCCGAAGGGGAACAGCAGCCGGTTTACCAGCTGCTAAATCAGTAAGATCTTCCGCCAACGGGCAGGTCCGCTGGCGGGGAGTGGTTTTTTTATCGCAGGAGTGAGCAAACCTCCTCGGCGTTTTTGCACTTGATCAAGGCCGCCGCTGGCAGTGAAACGCCGAGTTCCAGGTTGATCCTCTCCCTCAGCGTTGGCATATGGCTGAGTTTCAACCCCATGGCAAGAAACGGGGTCTGCTGATGCCACTCAGGCCGCAGTGGCTGACCTATTACGGCGCAATAGATTGCCAGCACTTTTTGCTGTGGTGTCACCGGGGCGGCGAACGTCACCGCATGTAATTGCTCCAGTTTGGTACGCAGCGCATGGCGATCGACTTTGCCATTTGCCGAGAGGGGGAAGCGGGGTTGCACAATGAAGCGGCCAGGGATGTGAGTAGCGGGCAAATAGCGCAGCGCAAAGTTACGCAGCTCCGACATACTCGGTGGGACTTTATTCGCTGACAGATAGACCGCTCCCAGCGACTGTTCTGGCGTATCGTCCACCGCGTAATCGAGCACCACAACATCCTCGATGGCTGGATGCTGGCGCAACGCCTCCTCGATTTCCGGCAGTGAAACCCGTACGCCGCGAATTTTGACGTAGCCATTAATGCGGTTGGCAAACATGATGGCGCCGTCCGGCCGGTAATAGCCAATATCCCCGGTACGGAACGTTCGTTCGCTAACACCGTCTGGCGTTACAACATCAACAAAGTCGTGCTGCACCAACGCCCCATTTTCCAGATAACCACAGGCCAGATTGGCCCCTGCAGTGTGGATGCGCCCAGCGACGCCGCAAGGGCAATGTTCACCGCTGGCATGACAGATAAAATACTGAGTGCCAGCCAGCGGCTTACCATAGGGAATTTGCGCCGTGTCGCTAGCGGTGATCTCGTGCCAGATGCTCCAGATGGTCGTTTCCGTCGGGCCGCCGAGTGAAATTAGCCGCAGATGAGGATGCTTTGAACGCAATAACCGTATTGTGGCGGGCTTAATGTAATCGCCGCCCTGGGCCACTAACCGCAGGGAGGAGAGTTGGTCTGGCGCTGCGCAGTCCAGCAGCATTTCCAGGATCGCTGGCACAGAGCACCACAGTGTGATCCGGTGTTGTGCTACCAGGTGGCTCCAACTGATGGCGTCTTTTTCCTCATGCCTGGCTGGCAGCACCAGCGTTGCCCCCACGCTGAGTGAGGCAAACACGTCAAACACCGCCATATCATGGTGCAGCGGCGTCACCGAGATAAAGACATCCCGCTCGGTGATTTGCCAGTGAGCGAGGGTTTGCCCAAGCACGTTGGCCGTGGCCCGGTTATTCAGCACGACGCATTTCGGTTTGCCCGTGGTGCCGGAGGTATAGAGATAATAGGCGGGTTGGCTGCTGTCGCTTTGAGCGTCAAACCGAGGTGGGCTGACGTTGGTGGATTTGAGCTTATCAGGCGTGATTGAGTCTGGGATTGCGGCATCTTCATCGCCTATCACCAGCTTGGGTTGGCAATTTTCCAGTAAATACGCCGTCCGTTCCATAGGCGAATTAATCTCTATCGGCACCCGGATGATCCCTAACAGGGAGCAGGCTAGCGAGATAGCGATATGCTCCAGGCTGCGTGGCAGATAAATTGCCACTACACACCCCGGCTCCAACTGGCGCTCAAGCAACCCGTTGGCCATGCTGGCGACGAGCTCACCCAGCGCCTGCCAGCGTAATTGCTGTTCGCCACAGATCACTGCCACCCCAGTACGAGTGCCGGAAAACAGATTTTCTGCGATGCGGCCCAGAAAATCATCGTTTACGGCGGCGCTAGCTGGAGTATTAGCCCGGTAATGTGGGTAATTCATCGCGTTGTGGACGGGGGCATCCAACGAACCCTGAGAGATAATATGCAACATGCGCTGGTGGATCGCATTCAGCATGGCGCTGACCTGTTCGGGCGCGAGAGCCTGCTCAACATAGTCGGCAATTATCAGTAAATTGCGCTGCTCATCGTACATTAGGCGAATATCCAGCGCGACCTGCGGCGTTTGGGTCAGGCCGCTTTCGGTACGGATTGGCGCGTTGGCCGGGAGCGTTTCCCAGCTCAGGCAGTTGGTCAGGATCACCGGCAGCGCGGGAGCACGAGCGGTTCGCGGTGACAACTGGCGAGCCAGATCCACACCTGACCAGGCAAGGTTTTGTAATCCGCCAAGAATGTCTTCCTGTAGACGTTTGCCATTGGCGTCTAACGGCTGGCGATGGCGGACGTAGTGAATGGCAATAAACGTCGATCGATTGGTAGCTTGCCCCTCTTTGGCCGGGAAGGCCACGGGGACGCCGACCGTGAGCGTTTCATCTTCCGACCAGAGTGCCAGCGTGTCGAGCACGATAACTGACAGCGTGGTGTTGGCAAATAGCCCCCGGGATGCGCCAAGGCGGATGAGCTGCTTCAGGTGGCTGGCAGCCAGAATTTGTTGTTCGCGCCGCCAGCGGGGATGCACGATCTCGCCCAAAGGTTGCTGCCAGGGAAGCCGGGAGGAGGTAACGACCTGCGCCAGCTTGTCTTGCCACCAGGCTTTTGCCCGTTCCCGTTCTTCTTCATCTGCTTCGTTCGGTGCAGCGTCATGCTCAAGTGCTGCAAGCGGTTGTTTATCAAATAGCCGGGCGATGATATGCGAGATCCCTTGGCCGTCGAGGATCAGCGCATCGAAGCTGGTGAAAATCTGGTACTCCTCTGTGCCAGGTAGAGCGATCAGAACGATTTTCCAGGGCGGCGAAGATGGATCATGGCGGATCTGTTGGTAATGTTGCCGTAGCTGTTGCACTTTTTTAGCCGCGTCTTCTTTACTGGCATCACGCAGATCGAACTCCTCCAGGTGAGGTTCCAGCTCAGGCAGAATGTGCTGCTGCTGTGTTTCCGTCTCGATCCAGGTGCGTAATGCGGCAAAATGATTAACCAACTCTGCCAGCCGACGGCGGAAATGCGCAGGATCGATGAGCCCCCTAAAGGTTCTGAAATCGTGCATGGCCACGCCACCGAGCGGCCATTGTTCGCTGCTTCCCAGCAGATAAGCCTGCTGGAGTGATGTTAATGGTTTCCCCATTCGCTTCTCCTTTTGCCGTACAGCCGTTGGCGGTGTCAACCAGCGGGAAACGCTGTCATCAATGTGTTGCGGTGCCGCGGCCAGGCGTTCGGCGAGCGTGTGAAAACGCGTAAAGAGTTGATGCAGTTGGCCGGGGGGGAACGCGTCTTCACGCACATCCCAGTTGATCAGAATTTCATCGCCCATCCAGGCTACCTGCGCATCCAGCGCGACCTGCGGCCCCTGGGAGATGACCCACGCCAGTTCACCCAATTGCCCGCCGACCCGCTCAGAGAACAGCACGCCACCGGAGATACCGAACCCGGCGGTAAAGACGATGGGGGAGTATTGCAACTGGCCCCGCAGCCGCGAAAGATCGCGCATCACGCTCACCCCGGAATAGCCGCCGTGGCCAAGGATTTCGTGCAGCTGTGCCATGGTGCGTTGGCAATGATGCAGCAGCGTTTCATCGGGGTGTAGCTCGGCGCTGAACAACAACAGATCGGAAAAATCACCGACGATGTCAGCGCAGCCCGCAATCTTGGGTGCGCGGAAAAAGGTCGGTACGTTGAGGCGCAACGCGGGCTGCCTGAAACCTTCCATCATCGTCAGGCTGAACAAAGCAAGGAAAAGCGAGCTTAACGTCAGATGGTGGTGGCGCGCGCAGTGCTGCAAGGCATGGCTGATTTGGGGATTAAGCTGGATTGCCATTCTGCGGGTTTGACACGGCCTGTCCGTATAGGGAATGGCGGGAGCCGGGGGAATGTCCGCTAAACGCTGCCGCCACCAGGCGCGATCTCGTTCTCTGGCGCTGAGCAGCAGCGGATCGTGGGTACGCTGCGCCAGATAGCGAAACCAGGCAACCTCCATCACAGGGGCGCACGGCGGCGGTGGTTGTTGGTAGAAGCGGGCGAGATCTTCCACCACGATGCGAAAGGAGAGGGCATCCGCGGCGATCATATCCAGATCGATATGCAGTCGGCTAGTCTGCCCGGGTAATAACGTCAGGCTGATTTCGCACGGGTAGCCTCGATCGCGCAGCAACTGCTGGTTTTCCATGCGCCACCGCTTGTCAGCCAGCAAGCGTTGTACTTCGGCTGGTGGGTAATGGCAAAAATCATCGATGCCCAGTGGTGGGTGACTGACGACCACATGCTGTAGCCCCTCTGCGGTGACATGGAGACGCAGCATTGGGTGTGTGCGATAGAGTGCGTCCACTGCGTGCCGAAAGCGGGGGATATCGGTGATGGTGCCATCGAATTCTGCGTACAAATGCGCGGCAACGCCGCCTAATGCCTGCGCAGAGTGCCTGCCTACCCATGAAGCCGCCTGCATTGGAGTCAATGATTTCATTGCATATCGTTCCTGGTTTGCCAACGGAAGCCGCCTAAATATATAACAGAGCTTAATGCGAATGAAAATTATTCTTTTTTAAGTTGTTGGCGATACATTGAGCAGGGTAAGGTTATGCGAGGCACATAAGTTCACTCCGTGGTCATTGAGATGGCACCTCGGGGTTATCCACAGGGAGCAAGCACAAGATGAGGTTGTTACCGGGTAAACGTCGTCATCCCGCATTGGGGTTTTTATTATTACTCGCCTTGCTGATGGGGAGCGCCCATGGCTTTGCGCAAGGTTGGCCCAGGGCGTTTCACAACGCGGATGGCTCCGTCACGCAGATCCCGGCACCTCCGGGCCGTATTCTCTCTACCTCCGTCAGCGTCACCGGAACGCTGTTGGCGATTGATGCGCCGGTTGTCGCCAGCGCGACGGCGGTAAACGGTCAGTTCTTTGGGCAATGGGTCAAGGTGGCCGAACGGCGTCATATCGCTAAAGCCTGGCCTGCGGGCAGTGTCGATCTCGAACTGGCCTATGCCACAGCCCCCGATTTGATCGTTGTCTCAATCAATGGCGCAGATTCATCGCGCGCCCATTTGGCTGAGCTGCGGACCATTGCGCCAGTCATTATCGTGAATTATGGCAACCAGACCTGGCAAGCTCTGGCCCGTGAGCTGGGAGCCGCGTTGGGGCTTGAGGCACAGGTTGAACGGCGGATCGGCGGTTTTGACGCGCTGCTTACCAACGCCCGTCAACAAATCCATCTGCCTGACGGACAAGCCAATATTATCAATTTTAACGGCCCGGGAACGGTCAATCCCGTGGCGACACCGGCCAGCGTGCATGCCCGCTTACTCGAGTCGCTGGGATTTTCGATCGAAGCGCCAAACCCGGCCTGGCAAAGCAATCTCACCCGCTCCGGCGACTTTATCTGGGCTGAATATGAGAATCTGACGCAGTTAACGGCGGGCACCACATTTCTGTTGAGCGCGGGCGACGTCAGGATCAACGAATTCCTGCGTGACCCGCTGCTTCAGCGCCTGCCTTCGGTACAACAGCACCAGGTTTACAGCCTCGGCGCGCATGCATTCCGGGTGGATTACTACAGCGCCAGTGAGATGGTGGCAGACATTGTCCGCCATTTTGCCAGCAGCCCAACGCGGGAGCGGTGAAATGCGTGCCTGGCGACTGGTTGGCCTGATCCCTGGCCTGATGTTACTGCTGGTTCTCGGTTGCTTTAGCCTCTATTTCGGTGCTCGCCCCATTCCACCAGCGGTGATTTGGCAGGCGCTCACGCAGTTTGATCCGCACAATAGCGAGCATTTGCTGGTCTGCTACCTACGGCTACCGCGCACCTTATTGGCAATGGTGGTTGGAGCGGCTCTTGGCGCGGCTGGCGTCATCATGCAGACGCTCACCCGTAATCCTCTGGCCGATCCCGGCCTGCTCGGTGTGAATGCCGGTGCCACGTTGGCGATCGTCCTGTCGATCGCACTGTTTAATGTGGCGGATGTCTTTAGCGCTATGTGGTTTGGCGTGGCCGGTGCGGCGATAGTCAGCGTTGCGGTGTGGCTGGTTGGCGGCATTGATGGCAAAAACCCGGTAAGGATCGTGCTGGCCGGGGCTGCGTTGACCATTGTGCTGCTCAGCCTGACTCAACTCGTCATCATCAACAGTGAACCAGAGGCGTTTGATCGCTTCCGGCACTGGGTGATTGGCTCGTTACAGGGAAGAGGGTTCGACATACTGCTCCCGGTTGCCATGCTGGTGGGCGTGGGGCTGTTGCTGGCGTTGGCCGGCAGCAAAATGCTGGATATGGCGGCACTCGGCTCGGATACCGGTCAGGCGCTCGGCATCAATCCGCGCTGGCTGGTGGTCATGTCCGCGCTGATTATCGTGATACTGGCCGGAGCAGCCACGGCGGCGGCTGGGCCAATCGTTTTTGTTGGCCTGACCGCGCCGCATTTTGCCCGCGCTATTGCCGGATTGCAGCATCGAGCGCTATTACCCTGGGCCATGCTGTTGTCCGCCATGCTGGTGCTGTTGGCCGATATTCTGGGGCGCATCGTTGGCTATCCCGGTGAAGTCAGCGTTGGCGTCATGGTGGCGCTGATCGGTGGCCCCTGTTTTGTGTTGCTGGTGAAACGTTGGCAGGGGGAACGGAGATGAGCGTCAACAGGACGGTGGTGGTATGCCTGGTTTTGGCCTCTTTGCTGCTGGTTGCTGCCGCTTTCGCTCTGACGGTAGGGCGCTTTACATTGCCGGTATCGAGCGTGCTGCAAGCCATCGCGGGGGAGGGAAATCCCATGGCGCAGCAAATTGTCAGGGCGATCCGCCTGCCGCGCGTGTTGACGGCGGTTTTGGTGGGGGGCGCCTTGGGCATCTCCGGGGCGATTTTTCAATCCGTATCGCGCAATGCGCTCGGATCGCCAGACGTCATTGGCTTTACCACCGGTGCGGCAACCGGTGCGATTGTGCAGATTGTTCTGCTCAACGGTAACACCGTGGCGATTGTGCTTTCGGCCATGGCCGGGGGGCTGGCGACGTCGCTGCTGGTCTACTGGTTAGCCCATCATCACGGCGTGGTGAAGGGATACCGCCTGATATTGATGGGTATTGGTGTCGGTGCGGTACTCGGTGCCCTCAATGGTTTGCTACTGGTTAAAGGCGATATTGATAACGCCGTGATGGCCGCTTTATGGCTGGCGGGAACCACTCAGGGGCGAAACTGGCTGCACGTTATCCCGGTGGCCACCAGCATCGCGTTGTTATTACCGGTGGTGCTGATGTGTGCCAGGGGGGTGAACATCATGACAATGGGGGATGAGGTAGCCCACCAACTGGGTGTCCGTGTCGCTCTCACCCGCAAGATTATGACGTTTTGTGGCGTGATTTTGGCTGCGGTGGCAACCAGTGCGGCGGGGCCGATTGCCTTTATCGCCCTTATGGCACCACAGCTGGCAATACGCCTGACGCGAGGCTCGAACCTGCCGGTGGTCAGTGCGGGTCTGGTGGGCGGCTGTTTATTGTTAGGGGCCGATATTGTCGCCCAGATACAGCCATCAGGGTTGACGATGCCGGTAGGATTAATGACGGGGATGATAGGTGGCGGGTACTTGCTGGCTCTATTACTGCGTGGCGGCTGTCGCTAAGGTTAAGGGCGTGTTGTCGCAAATATGATCAAATTGATTTGCATTCAATATTGTAAATGATTATCGTTTGCATGTGTTGGCTTACTTGTTTCTTGGTCGACGTACCTCGGGAAATCCTGGTGGATGACGAATAATAAGGTCGTAAAGACCAGCAATTAAGCAGTGTGTTCTTTGTCGCTCAGTTGAACAAACTAAAAATTTAGTGTGCATTTGGCAAAGGAGATCTCAATGAGCGAACTAAAGGGTGATAAAAAACGCCCGGTTTCATTATTTAACAGGCCCCAACGTATTTCTGATAAATATCATATGCCCTCCCTCATGTTGGGGTTATGTGTCTTCGCCGTAGCGGATGCCATTGCTGCCGATGATGCCCCAATGCGCAATGAGAATAACGAGCCAGAAACCATTATTGTTACCGGGGAAAAGGTAAGACGCACTATTTACGATACCGGCTCCAGTATTGAGGTGTTTGACGATGCGCGGATCGATTCACTGCCCGGTGCAGCGCAGGTATCCGATTTATTAAAAATGACGGTCAACGTTCTGGATACGGGCATGGGTAACGATATTCCAACCATTCGCGGTATTGATGGTTCAGGGCCAGCCAATGGTGCCAATGCCTTCCTCAGCGGTACACGGCCACGCATGAACCTCTCGCTCGATGGGCGTTCCTTAACCTATAACGAACTGGCCGTCGGGCCGCAATCCCTGTGGGATATGCAACGGGTCGAAGTGTACCGAGGGCCGCAAAATTACATTCAGGGGCGCAATGCGATTGCCGGTGCGGTGGTTATGAGCAGCAAGGATCCGACGTTTGACTGGACTTCGGCGGTCAGGGCCGGGGGCGGCAATCAGGATTCTACCCAGGCTTCTGCCATGTTATCGGGGCCGATTATTGAGGACCAATTGGCATTTCGCCTGAGCGCCGATCGCCAGCGGCGGGAGAGCTTTGTCGATCTGATCTCCTACGAGCCGGTGGGTAATCCACGCGAAATCGAAGTGACCAACGTCCGTGGGAAGCTGTTGTTTAACCCGGCCGGGCTACGCGATCTCACCACTAAACTTTCGATAAATCACTATGAAAGCCAGGCACCGCAGAATGAGGCACTAAGCCCGGCTAACCACGCCAGTTCCCGTTTTGACCGCCGTCGCCCAGTCGTTGAGACCCAATCCACCAGTGGCATTTGGGATATTGCCTGGGAGCCGTCGGAGCAGTTGAGCGTGCAGAACAAGTTTATTTATACCGATTTCAGTAACCATCGCCGTACCGTAGAAACGCTGCCGTGGGCCGACATCGAAGGCAAAGAATTCCAAATGGAACCGCTGGTGCTGTTCGGCACCCCAAACGATCGTTGGCGTGGCCTGGTTGGTGCGCGTTACTTCCATGCGTCGCAGGATGAGTTTGTGAACCTGTTCCCTGGCGGTAGCCCGTTCAAGGATAAAACAGATACCTACGCCGCCTTTGGCGAATTGACCTGGGCCGTGTTGCCACATATCGATATTACCGCCGCCAGCCGGGTGGAAAGAGAGCACCGTCAACGCAAGGGCGGCAAGGCGCGCAAGGTCGATTTTGATCAAACCTGGGATGTATTCCTGCCCAAGCTGGATGTGGCGTGGAAGCCTTCATCGCGGCAGACCTTCGGTGCCAAGGTGGCTCGCGGCTATAACGGCGGTGGCGCTGGGATGACGTTTTCCGCCCCCTTGATCAACTATACCTACGATCCTGAATATGTCTGGAACTATGAGCTGTATAGCCGCCATGGCATTGAAGATCTTGATCTCGAGGTTATCACCAACCTGTTTTATAACGACTATAAAGACATGCAGCTGCCGTATTATCTGGATCCCACTATGAGTTCCATGATGATCCGCAATGCAGATAAAGTCGAAACCTATGGCGCTGAACTTGGGGCTATCTGGAAACCAACGGGGAATTTTGAGCTGAATAGCTCTGTAGGGTTATTAAAAACCAAAATCAAGAAATTCTCCGACAGCAGAATCGATGGCCATGAATTACCGCGCGCTCCGGCTGTCACCGCCAATATGGGGGCGAAATATAATCTTATGCCGGGGTTGGAGTTAAGCGGTAATGTGACGCTTTCCGATACCTATTATTCCCAATACGACAACGATCCACGCGGGAAAATCCCTTCCAGAGTGATTGCCAATATGCAGTTGGCCTACGCCTTCAAGCAGGGGCGCGTCAGCGTGTTTGCGCAAAACCTGTTTGATTCTGATAAACGCATCATGGTGATGAATAACGACGTTTCTACCGCGGTTATTCAGCGGCCACGTCTGGTTGGCACCGTCGTTCAACTGGATTTCTAAGGCCATCTATCGCCAATGAAAGGCGCAGCAGGTTTTTGCCTGGGAGGGAAATGTGAACACGAGTTTTAGCGAATTCAGCGGTGAACAAGAAGCCGCTAGCGAGTTTGAGCAGCGGGCCTGGTTCGAGCACCAACAACAACTATATGGGGAGGGCCAACAGGTGTTGGCCTGGCGGTTAACCGGTGCCGTGGATTATGGCCGCTTGCTTAACGTACTGGAACAAGCCCAACGGCAATTGCCAGGTATGAATGTCCGTTACGTTTATGATGAGCGCGGTCTGATGCGCAGTAACAATCCATGCTCACCACCTGCGGTGAGCATCCAGGCGATCCGTCATCCCCAGGAAGCCATTGACGCCCTGTTACGCACCAAAGCGATACCTTTTGATCTGGAACAGACCCCGCCGTTGCGCTTTATGCTGTTTTCCGGCGACAGCGGCGGCATTCTGGGGATGGTGGTGCATCGCATTCTGTCAGCATCGCTGGATTGGCGAGAGATACCGCACAAGGTCAGCGTACTGTATCAGCAGCAAGTTTCCTCGCACTCCTCTGTGCCATTCACTATGGAGCTCTTGCCGCAGCCAGACTGTACCGCTCGGCAGACTTCGGTGGAGGTCTTGGCGGGGGCAACGGCTTCCCCTGTCTCGCCAGGAGCCGATGCGGCAATACGGCAACATATCCTGCAAGCCTTCCGCGAGGCGCTCGCCGAGCCTACGATGGGGGAACATGATGATTTCTTCGATTTCGGCGGGCACTCGCTAATTGCCACACGCATTATTGGTCGCTTGAAGAGTCAGCAGCATCTTGAGATCAATATCAACGATCTCTTCAGCTATCCCAGCGCGGCTCAACTGGCGCGCTATGCCTGCATCGCGAATAACGTGGCTGCTCCGTCGGCTAAGCAAGCGGAGAGTTTGACATCGCCAAGTCCGCAGGCTCCTTTATCGCTGGCGCAACGGTCATTGTGGAAAATCTATCAGGCGCTAGGCTGTGGTGAAGCCTTCAATATTCCCTTTGCGCTGCGCTTTCTCGACCCGATTGATGAAGGGCTTTTCTTCCTGGCCTTCCAGGATATTTTGCTGCGGCATCCGGCTCTGCGCACCCTGTTTGTCGACATTTCCGGCGAGGTTTATCAGCAGATCGTTCCGCCGGAGATGCTGTCTCAGTACGAATGGTTCTGGCATTCGCAGTCTCAGGATGTACCGCTGGATCAGGCGCTACAGCGTGCAGCCAGCCACCACTTTGAGCTAGCCGATGAGTTACCGGTACGCATCACCTTCCTGCGGGATGAGGAAAATGGTCAACAGGTGGTTTCGCTATTGTTCCACCATATTGTGCTGGACGAGTGGTCGGTGAATATCCTGATGGATGAATTGGCTCTGGCGATGGTAAGCCGTGCCGCCGGATCGGCACCGGAGTGGCAGCAGACACCTGCGCCGTTCCACGCGTTCGCAATCCAACAGCAACAGGCTGGGGTCAACGATCGACATCTGCGGTTCTGGCTGGAACGTTTGCACCCTGCACCGTCTGCGGCGTCGATTTTTGCCAGCGAAGCGCAACAGAATGATGC
This sequence comes from Serratia sp. 2723, assembly GCF_050434425.1. NCBI lineage: Bacteria > Pseudomonadati > Pseudomonadota > Gammaproteobacteria > Enterobacterales > Yersiniaceae > Serratia > Serratia sp. 2723. The sequence continues at coordinate 428,598 of NZ_JBNDIN010000003.1, read as the reverse complement.
GGCTTCTCACTCCGGCAACTGGGTTGAGTTCAAACTGGAACACGCCGTCTCCACCGGGCTTTATCGCCTGGCGAAACAGCAGGGTGCCTCACTGTTTAACGTGGTATATAGCGGAATTGCTGTGGCGATCCATCTGCTTGGTGGCGCGAAAGATCTGGTCATTGGCACCTCGGCCTCTGGGCGTAATGACGCGCAATTCTTCGATACCATCGGTTATTTCACCACCGTTGTCGCTCATCGGATCGGTTTTGCCGATGACGTTACGCTGAACGCGCTGATCGATGACGTGAAACGGCAGATAAATGATTCGCTGCCTTTTAGCGACATCCCGATCGATTTGGTCGAAGAGGGGCTGTTTGGCGATCACATGCCGCACGACAGCCATATGTTTGAGGTCTTCATTCAGCTTCACGCCAAAAATAAGCTTAACGGGGCGTTTAGCTTGGCCGACGGCCAGCAGATCCGCTTTCGCCAGATCGATCCCGAGAAAACAGAATCGGTGCTGGGTTTGCAGTTTGAGGTGATGGAAGAGCAAATCGACGGCGACCCTGCGGTGCGCGTCATGTTGAGCTATCGCACCGATCGCTATTCAGGCGTACAGGTACAGCAAATCGTCCAAACGACACGTCAGGTGTTTGCCGTTATGGCCGATTCCGTTGGTCAACCGACGGTGCGGCTTGATGCATTACGCCATAACAGGAGTGTGTTATGAAGCAGGAGCCGTTGACCGATATTCAGCGCATCTACCCGGCAAAAACCCTGGTAGAGCTGGTTTACAGCGCCTCACAACGGGCGCTGTTTGTCAGTTCACCCGATTGGGAGGATGAGCGGCAATCCTGTGTACTGCGGATAAATCCGCAAACCCTGGCTGTTGAGATGGCGATCCCGTTGCAGGTCAAAGGGTTTGGCGTGGCGCTGGACGATCGCCGTGGGCATCTTTACCTCTCTCAGGGGTTTAATGGCACCGTTGCCGTCGTCGATATTGCCGCCAATAGGCCGATCGCCACCATTGAGCTGATGCAGGAGATTGCTTTTCATCAGCTGTATCAACGGGAGGGGATTGTCGGTGAGCGGCAGGCCTTTTTGTTACGGGAGTTGCAGCGTTTTGGCGTGAGCGAAGGTTTTCCCTGGAAGCTTCGGGAGCTGGTTTTCGATCCACGCAGTGAGCGGCTGTTCTTGCCGGGGCTGGGGTTGGGCATTGATAGCGTGCTGTTTGTGGTCGATACCCGCAAGCGCCAGCTGGAGAAAATTATTCACGGGTTCGGCTATAACGTGGTGGGGATTACGCTGGATGAACCGGGGCGTCGCGTCTTCGTGTCTAACATGCAGGGCCAGCTGTTTGTGGTAGATCCAGACAGCTTGGCGATGGTTTCCCAATGGGAGATCGAAGTCGATCAACTGCTTAATATGGTCTATGACCGACAGCAAAACCGGATCTTCGGTGTCGATCAGGGAATTGACCGCAGCGATTGGCGTAACAATCATCTGGAACGTGAATATGTTGCCCGTAGCGCCGGTCATCAGGTCTTTGTTCTGAACGCCGATAATGGCGACGTTATCGCACGTATGGCAACGGATGAAGTGCCGATCGGCCTGGCATGGGATGGCGAACGGCAAAGGCTGTACGTCGCCAATCGCAAAGGTATTCGCGTGGATATTGGTGAGGGTACGCTAACGGTATTTGATACTACCCGCTATTGCCTGTTGCAGACCATATCCATGGCTCCGCATCCCAATAGCCTGGCGTTTGATGAGGATAAGCAATGCCTGTTTATCACCGTCAAAAATGATGAAACCATGATTAAGGCAGGGCTGCCGGAATGTGTTGCCCGTGTGCAATTGCGGTAGTGGCCGCAGCTCAAGGGATAAGGGAGGTGAAGTAAATTGCCAGGGCTAAAGCTGCATGGATTCAATAATCTGACCAAGAGCCTGCGTTTTTGTATCTACGATATCTGTTACGCCGAGACGGTAGATGAGCGCGACGGCTATATCGCCTATATAGACGAGCAATATAATGCCAACCGCCTGACCGAAATCCTGGTTGAAACCTGTTCGCTGATTGGGGCCAATGTGCTGAGCGTTGCCCGCCAGGACTATGAGCCTCAAGGTGCCAGCGTGACTATTCTCGCCAGTGAGGAGCCGATAAGCCCAAATGACGTCAAACCTCCCCGGCCAGAGTCCGTCGTGGCGCATTTGGACAAAAGCCATATCTGTGTTCATACCTACCCGGAAAGTCACCCTGGATGTGGGGTTTGTACCTTTCGTGCCGATATTGACGTCTCGACCTGCGGGGTGATTTCACCGCTGAAAGCCCTCAACTTCCTGATCCAGCAGTTGGAGTCAGATATTGTGACGATCGATTACCTGATAAGAGGTTTTACCCGGGATGTACATGGGGTGAAGCATTACATCGACCATGAGATCAATTCGATCCAAAACTTCATTTCGGCAGAGATAAAGTCGCTATACCAGATGGTGGATGTGAACGTTTATCAGGAAAATATCTTCCATACCAAGATGTTGCTGAAAGCATTCGATTTGCATAACTACCTGTTCAGCACCAGGTTGCACACCCTCAGTAAGGTCAGGCAACAGGAGATCACCGAGCTGTTGTGCAAAGAGATGCGGGAGATTTACTCAGGACGAAATATGCCGTAAACGGCTTGATGCCTGCTACCGGACAATCGCAGGCATCAATTTGTGAAGTACAAGGAAGGGATCAGTCATAGGTCACATTAAACAGTACTGAACTCTTTACTTTTCCGGGGGTTGCGCGCCCGGTTGCATAATACTCGTAGCCGATATCACATTGGCTACGGTTATCGACAATCACGGCACAACCAACGCGCGGGCTAGTACGTAAATCCAGCGGCTTATCATTCATCAGCAGCCTGATTTCGACGTTTTCGGCCTCGCTGCTCAGCGTATTGACCAGGTTGCCGGTATCCGAACTGACCGTCGGTCCATTTTCCAGCGTAATATAGGGTGTGTAACCATTGGTACAATGTACCCCGCCAATATGGATACTGCCTAGCGAACGGCCATGAGTCATACCGGCAGCGCGTAGGCTCCCCGCAGAGACCTGCGGCATTATCCAATCGTAGTCCTTGTGTTCTTGCCCCTCAACGCTGTCGAAGTAGCAGGTTGCGAGCTTGATGGAACCAGTGACATTCAGTATACCGGTGGAGGTGGCCTCAGCACTTTGCCCGCCGCCGATCAGCATCAGAAGAGAAAGTAGCCCCAGCGTATTCGTTATCTTCATTCGACGCTCCCGGTCATTGATAGGTGATCATAAATTCTATTTGGGCATCAGCCCTGCCCGCTCGGATGGGGGCTGAAGTTTGAATATAGGTTGCCTTGACGCCAAGACTGTAGTCACCGCCGCGATCTTCAAGGAAGGTAATGTAGTTGGCCAGATTGATGTTCTGGTTGAATTTGGCCGCTTGGTAGTTGCCGTTTTCCTGTCTGAAGCTCAGTTGGACACCTACCCCTGAGGCTGCGTCACCGGCGGTGGTATTGAGTTTCGAGATCCCGCGTTCGGCATCGATAAATCCGTTGCGCGGTGTAAGCTTGAGGCTGATGACGTTGGGCTGGAACACGCCGAAGGAGGTGGTACCATAGAAAGCGGGGCAACCAGACAGCACAATCTGGGTCTCGGCGCTCCCCGCGGTGCTATCGATGCCGTTGAATTCATCAGGATAGTGTTCCCCAAGAGGCAGGTAATAGTTACTGCCAACGTTGCAGGTTGCCGGGATCGCCGTCAGGTTGCCAACTATCCGCGCTTGTTGATAGACAAAACTCTCACCATTGCCATCGAATGAGGTTTGGAACCTGGGGAGGTCGCTACTGTTAATCGTACCGCTGCCGATGTTGGTGGCTATTTTAATCATTGCAATATTAAAACTGACTGCGGCATCGTCCTGACCGGTAAAGTTGAAAACGCTGTCACTGCTGGGTGAAAAGAAGGCAGTAAGCCTACCAGGGAGCTGTAGACGGGAACCACTGTTACCATCCGGGGTACCTTGCCACAGTGCGACCCCAATGCCAGCAATATTGGTATTGAACACGGTGGGGAAAGTAGCGTCACGGTAACTGGATTGGCCATGGGGGGCACTGATTACGGTGTTAACCAGGTCATAAACCCCCGCACGACATAACAGACTGGCACCGTTGCCATTGGTCTGGATACGTTGGGAATAGATGACACTGCCGATGGGAAGATCCTCTCCCACGGTAATATTGCCTCCGATGGTCAATCGGGTATCAAGCAGGGCCATCATGGTTGCAGAGGATCTATCCCAATCACAACCTGCACCTGCTGCGAGCGTATTCTGCGCATACAAGCTGCCGCCGAGCATCAATGATATCGCCGTTACTGAGGCGAAGAGTCTTTTCATGTTTTTTCTCATTTCCTGTGGGCACTTGGTCACTGGCAGACGCCTTGAACCAGCTGTCTGCTCTCTTCAGAGGTTGCTGGCTGCAACGAATAATGGATACTGCAATGTTCTGCCTGACTATCCCCCCATCTCACCTGTAACGTGCCTTTCAGCGCAAGATCGCGTGCCACCACCAGGCTGGCCTGACCGACAACGCCCACGGCGTTGTTCTGCGCATCATAGACGTTGGCAGCGAAGGGGAGTGGGCTGCCGTCTGGTCGCTTGGCCCTGATGTAGGTTACCTTGCCGCGCTTGGTTTCATAATCAAGCAGGACCAATGCACCAGCGCGGGGGGCTGTGGTATTGCGGGTCGATAGCAACTCCACGTCCTGCGAGCTGCCCTTGGGATCGATATCGACCTGATTGAGATAGTAGGGGCGCAGGTAGGGGACGATGGCATAGCCAAAACGGTCAACCTGAACGCCGGAAGCGTTGGTGACCAGAGCGCCTTTAGCGCCTGGTGCACGTACCAGCCCCCCCGTTTCGCCAAGCGCTTGCCCCAAAGTGATACCGCCCTGGTGAGCTACCAGGGCACCATCCATGCTTGCCGAAATCTGCCGGTTACCTTGGCCGTAACTGTACGAAGCGCTCATATTGGCCTGCGATGCGCGGTAACCAACGCCGCTGTTGAAGAAGTTGCTATTGCCTTCGGTATTACGGCTGGTGCTGACGACATAGTTAAACTGATTCTGTTCACCTGCATTGCCCGACAGGCCAATCAGTCCAGTACTCCCCTTGCTGTCGGTAGTGCCGGTAGCATTCAGCGTTGGCGCATGGAGGCTTGAGCCCAGCGGTAACGAGAACGTCAGTGCGTATTGGGTTTCTCGCCGATCCTGTGTGGAATTGCCTGCGTTTGATTGACCGTTCAGCGTTTGGTTGATCGAAAGGGAATAGTTAAGATTGTGCCAGAAGTTGCTATAACCTATCTGCAGGCTCTGTTGCGAACTACTCTGGTTCCAGTAAGTGGTATGGTTGCCGGTGGCGTACAGGTTTCCCCAGCCTTCTCCCAGTGGCTGGTTGACCGAAAGCGTAAACAGGCTGCGTTGACGGCCATAGGCATCGATATTTTCATTACGCAGTGCCAGATCGCGCAGCTGTACAGCATCATTCAAGCTTAGAAAACCTTCGGTTGAGTAACGATAAGCGGATACTGAGAAGCTGGTTTGTGTTTCTGGGTACATCTGGCTGAAGGCGATACGATAGCTTTGTCCTGAGCGCGGGTGCTGGCCGGGCAAACGGGTTTTCGCCTGGGTGACATCCAATGAGAGTGCGCCGATAAACGTGTTCATAGCGCCGCCCAATAAGGCCGAAAGGTACCCCTTGCTGGCGGTGATACCCGAGTAGCCGGTAATTAAATTACTCAGGCCCAACTGATAGGTCAGGCTGCCAAAGGCGGGCTTGTTTGCCAGCCCCTCGGTATTGACTTTCCCCGCAGCCATTTCGTAGCGGCTGATCCCTGGTCGTAACATTTGCGCGACTGAGGCATAAGGAACCGTAAAGGATCGGACCTGACCAGTGGCTTCTTCTATACGTACAACCAGTTCGCCACCATAGCTGGTGGGATAGAGATCGTTGATCTCGAAAGGCCCCGGAGACACCGTGGTGGTATAGAGGGTATATCCATTCTGGGTAATGACAACTCGGGCGTTGCTATTGGCTACGCCGCGCACTATGGGGGCATAGCCGCGTAACGAATCAGGTAACATACGATTGTCTGAATACAGTCTGATCCCGCGCAAACGCACGGCGTCAAACAGTTCACCACTGGTGAAGGCGTCACCCAGGATCAATTGGGAGTGCAGCGCGGGGACATCGCGGCCGATATAGGTCGATGTGCTTTTGTAATCTCCGCTACCGTTTTTTGAGGACCAATTGATAGTTCCGTTATTTCGCGCGCGCCAAGGGCCGACATTCAGGCCGTTACGCAGCCCGAGATAGCCGTAGGTATTGGTATTCTCCCGCTGTTTTGACTGATAAACGTTGGCATTGTAGTTAACGATCAAGGCAGTTAAGCCATCCTCCCACAGCTCGGGATTGACATAGCCACGTGGCATTCGGTTTATCAGCAACTGCGGTATCGTCAGCGTCAGCTTTTGCTCGCCGATGTCAAAACTGGCACTGGCCCCGGGCAGCAGCTCGCTGAGTGAGCCGCAATATCCCTCTTGCACTAACGGAGCCAGTTGTACGGCAGGAGTTTGTGCCAACAGTTTCTCTGCGTTCAGATTGAGCAGCGAAAAGAAACTGCCCGGATAACAGGGCAGAGTTTGCAGGCCATTGCCCGGCTGGGCTTTGAACCGGATTTTCTCATCACCAATTCGTTGGCCGTTGAGTTCGATCGTCACGGTGTAGATACCAGGTACAACGACGTTACTGCGGCTGAATTGGGCCGGATCGAATGTGCCGACCTTACCACCAGGGAAAAAGCTGGGATCGAATGTGACATCTTCTGTCGAGTCTGCCGCATAGCCGGCAGTGGCCGAAACCAGGGCACATGCAAGAAACCACTTCAGTGTGGTTTTTATTGTCGGTTTACATCTAGTCATAGCATCCTTGATGACTCAGATAAGCCAATACTCCTGAAAAAGGGTTAAGTCAGCGGCCTAACGGGTAGATTTGTTCAATAAAAGCCCCGTAGTCATTAATCGCCTTGGTGATTACGCTGTTTGGCGGCACCGCAATAACCTTATTGTCGCGTTTTAGCTGAAAGGTTTGCTCGGAGAAGGGATCAATCATGCCGCCCTCACTGCCAGCTACCGCCGCTTTTCCAAGGCCGGAAACCAGCACAGAGGCGTAGCTGATATAGTATGGCGTCGGGTTTTTGCCGATCAGTTTTTCCCCTTGCAACTGCCAGCTCACCTTCTCCATGCTTTCCGGTAATAATCCTGGCAACGCGGAGGGGCGGTAAAATACCTTCAGGCGGTTGCGATAGGCGATGGACAGGTAATTCTTATCCCCTTTAGCCTGGGGCGGTACTTCAAGCACGTTGATCCAATACAGCGTCTCGCGGTCGGTGGCATGGTTGAGCAACGGTGTGGCGGCAATGCGTAAGGTTTGTGTCTTGGCAGGTTCAACTCGTGAAACCGGTGGCATGATCGTAAAGGGAACATCGCTTTCTTCGGGGGTAGTATTCGGATCGCCTGCGTCAATCCAGGATTGCACCAGCAGGGGGACAGGGCTTTTATTTTCCATCTTCAGCGTGACTTCTTTGGCATCGGAAGGATAGATCACGCGAGTACCAGAAATGACTATACTGGCATGGAGAGATGGGGCAAATAAAACGGCCATTAGTGCCGAAAATAGCAACCAATATTTTTTAATCAAGGGCATAACAATCTCGTCAGTATCGCCGTAATGAAAATGGCCCTGTGGTAACAGGGCCAGAGTATGTCAATCAGGTGTTATTGATAAACAATGTTATATTTAACGGTAGAGGCAACTTGGCCTGCAGTAACTGGGCCACCTTTTACCGAAATATACTGGGCTGTGAAGTTATACTCGGCGGTATTATTGGCGATGGTTTGCTCATATTCGGTGTCGTTTCTCAGATCGACCGCGTCAGTACCGCTCAGGATCTGAATCTGCACGTTTTGCGCCGGGTTGGCAACTGCCGTATTGCTCAGATTACCGGTCGTCCCGTCAATCGCCGGGCTGGTTGAATCAAAGCTGATCGCAGCAAGCTTACCGTTGGCGCAGTCAACATCACCATCGCCGCCCAAGGTAATTGTAAAATCCGTAGGATTTGCTGTGGTACCAATGTTTCTTAAATCACTTGCGTTAACTGGTGCTAACACAACATCTAAACGATTATCATCGCCTGCGGCTTGACCGTTAACCAGGCAAGTTGTATTGACCACTTCACCCGTAAAATCGACGTGACCACCTGTCACGGTAATAGCGGAAGCCGGAACCGAGGCCAAGCCGCCGATAGCCAGTGAGAGAGCCATTACTAATGTGGTTTTTTTCATTGCGTATGATCCTTGTTGATTATCCTTGAAATGCTCTGAGTGTTACATGGAGCGATATCAGAGCCGTCATTTCACTAATGGTAGTGAAAATACTGTTCCCTTTTGGTGGTGATAAACAATTAAATCATATTTTTGTATACGGTTTTTATATACAGTGGAATTATAGACGCTCCACGTAAGGTATATCCCTTTCCTCGCTCTGTTTTAATAAAGTTATCGGCTATGCCAATTTTACTTAGCCGTGCTTTAAGCTCGGAAACCACTTGGGTTAACCGAGTGGTTGAAGAGGATAAGTTGTAGTTTTCCCAAACCTGTACCAGTAACTCCTGGTTGGAAACATAGCCAGAGTTTGCGTGTGCCAATAGATACGTCAGCAACCGCAGCATCGTTTCGCGCAGTTTTAGATAATTGGTAAATCGTTCATCGCCGTATTCCATCGTATTATAGAGTTTTATTACTGAACCCGACTTGATATTCACCTGATATTCATCATTGATAACATAGCCAAAAAGTAATAATCCATCCTCACCCGTTTCGATGATTGGTGTTGCTACATATTTAATTGGACCCATACCATTCACCATCAACTCCGCCGCATCCGCTGCTAAAAACTGTCCGGCTCTGCATCCACCTGCTGGAACTATCATTCCCACACGTTGTCTTCATATATTATGGTCTGAAGAGTTAATGTCAATTCATAAAAATAAAAAAATAACCGATAATAAAAGATTTTAAATCTTCCTGGTTGTGTGTTTTTGATATTTTTGTTTGTTTTTTGATTTTTATCTGCATTTTTTGGTATTAAATGCTATTACTACAGATAGTCTAATGCATAAGCACAATGTGCTGTTTTTGGGTGCCATTCGACTTTTGGTTTTGTTTTTTCTTTTAAATGTTGCAGTGTGAAATTAAGGTTAAAATAATTTGTGACCTAGTGTTGTTCCTATTGGGAATATTCTTGGTTGTTATGTCTTGTATTCTATTTTTTTTCCCAAAAAGCTAAGAAAAATCGTGTTGACATCAGGTGGGATAGATGTTCTATACATATGTTTTGTTTTGTTTATGCTTTTAGTATGAGCGGGGTATAATTTCTGCGTGGATGGGAAGTAGGCCGAATAGAGGAATTCGGCCTGGTGATATCGCAGACGTATCAGAACAGTACGGAGTAGTTCAAACCAAAGGTACGGCCACGGCCTTTATAGCTGTACAACTCCGGCGCGCCGTAGGTTGGGCTATACAGGATCGGCGCGCGTTGGCCCCAAACGGTGGTATAGTCTTTGTCCAGCAGGTTTTCGACGCTGAAGCTGACCTTGCCCACCGGCAGCGCATAGCTGCTGAGGACGTCAATGGTGTTATAACCGTCGAGCTTGCGGCCCTGGCTGTCGGAAACGTCAAAGGTTTGCTGCGACTGCACGCGTACCGTCCAATCACCCGGAGCCCAGTTGACGTAGGCGGTAGCTTTCGACGGGCTGGCGGTATCGACGGTCAACTTCTCCCACTTGCCATCGGTTTTGGTTTCCGACTTGATCAGGTTGAAGGTGGCACCGGTGCTCCATTCACTGTCATCGAAGAAGTAATCCACCGCGCCTTCCATGCCGTAAATCCGACGTTTATCAGCGTTCATGCTGATGGTCATATCGCTCTTGTTGATGGTGATGGTCTTGTCTGACAGGGAATAGTAGGCCGCAACCTGGGTGCGTAGATTGTCGCCGTTGTAGCGCCAACCCAGCTCGTAGGAGTCAACCTTGATACCGTCCAGCTTGGAGTCATTGACGTTGACGCTTTTTTGCAGCTGATAGTGGCCGTTCACCAGCTTATAGGTGCCGGAGCCGTAATACTTGGCCAGATCCGGGATCTCAAACCCTTGTGAGAAGTTGAACCAGGTCTGTTGGCGTTCTGTCAGATGAGCCAGCAAACCGGCGTTGAACAGCGCGTTGTTGTAGTCGGTTTTGCCGCCCGGCACGGCATCGGCAGAGGTTGCCAGACCGTTGGCGATCCCTTGTTGCTGTGCATAGCCAACGAAATCATCCACCTTGTTCTCGGTGTACTGGTAGCGCACGCCGCCGCTCAGGGTAAACATCGGATCGATGTCGTAGCTGGCCTGCATGAACGGTGCCAGATTGGTGGTGGTATAGCTCGGGTAGCGGCCGACGTTGTAGGCATTTTGCAGCGTCATCCCGCCAGACTGCTGGGCCAGAGCCAGATTGAAGAACTGCTGGTTGGCGTTGAAGCTTTCATGATCGGCATCGAAGCCGTAGGTCAGCGTCAGGCTATCGATCGGTTTGCTGTTCAGGGTCAGTTTGCCGCCGTAGAAATCGGTTTTCTGTTGCGAAGCGCCGATGCTGGTCACCTTGCCGCCGCTCAGGGTAGGGAACGGATAGAAGGTCAGTGACTCATCACGATAATACACCTGCGCCACCAGATCCTGGCCCCAGAAATCGGTGTTGGAGTATTGCAGGTTGATCAGATGGCGTTCAGTACCTGGAATACGATCCGAATCCAGGTTACCGCTGTTGTAGGACTGCCCGCTGCCGGTCACCGCCGAGAAGTTTTGCCCAAGATACAGGCCGTGCTTACCGTCTGACTCGCTGTTGAAATATTGCGTGGTCAGTTGCAATTGCTGGTGATCGTCGATATTGATGGTGCCAGTGCCCATCAGGTCGATACGATCGGAATATTGCAGGCCGGTTTGGGTATTGTCGATCAGCACCTCGTCGCCTTTGCCGTCATACCAGCCGCCGTAACGCTGATAGGAAACCGACAGGCGGCCGGAAGCCTTATCGGTGCCGCCGCTGACCGCCGCCGACACGTTTTCATCGTGATCGCTGCTGCTGTTAAAGCCGGTTTTACCGCCAAGCTGCAGCTCAACCTGTTTTTCTTCCTGGCCCTTCTTGGTCACGATGTTGACCAGGCCACCGGTGCTGCCGCCGCCATACAGCGAGGTAGCACCGGAAATCACTTCAATATGGGCGATATTGAACGGATCGATTGAATCGAGCTGGCGACTGTCGCTGCGCGATGAGTTCAGGCGCACGCCGTCGATCATCACCATCATCGAGCGGCCACGCAGGTTCATGCCGTAGTTGGTGCGGCCTTGGCTGCTGACGTCCATGCCCGGGATCAGCTGCGACAGCACATCCTTGATCTCTTTACCGCCCTGCACCTGTTGCTCAATTTCCTGGCCTTCGATCACCCAGGTGGTCTGAGCCATCTCCGCCACGCTGCGGTGAGCGCGGCTGGCGGAAACCACCAGTTGGTCATCATTTTTTTGTTCTTCTGCCCAGGCCGTTGGTGCGAGCATTGCCAACAGGCAAGGGTTCAGTACCCAGAGGTGTCTGCGTTTCATTGTTGTTCAAACGTTTCCATGGTTAGTTAAAGTTAAAGATGGCGTCGTGTGCAGCTTGGGCGGTTACCGCTGCCTGCTGGCTACGCCATTGGATCACCGCCGGGGTGGACGTTAAGTCGAACTGGTCGCGCCCTAATGCCCGGTTGAGAATTCGGGCCGAACGCCAGGCCATCAGGCTGAGCTGGGGTTCGGCAATGCCATGACTGTGCATGCCGGCGTTGACGGCAAACAGACAGTTTTCGCTCGGACCCTGCCATTCCAGGGTGAAATCCGGGGTGATGCGATACTCATCGTTCGCCGTGGTCAGCAGGCGATTGGCCAGCGGCGCAAGAAACGCCGGGCGGTCTTGCTGATAGCCGGTGGCGAAGATCACCACGTCGCAGTCGAAGGTTTCCTTGCCCTGATCGAGATGGTGATGGGTGACCAGCTGATAGCCATTGCCGGATGCGTGCATCGCGGCCAATGAACGGCTAGGCAGCAGATGGGCCCAAGGCTTTTCCCGTAACACTTCAAAGCGGTGATACATCGCCTGGTAAATCGCCAGCAGCGATCCGCTGGTGATGCCGTCCGACGTCATTTTCTGCTCGGTCAGCATGCGCTGCTTGGCGCTGTCGCTCAGGGTGTAGAAGCTTTCTACGTATTCCGGCGTGAAGTACTCATTGGCGAAGGCGGCTTCATCCAGTGCGTTGTAATTGTTACGGCGCGAGATCCAGTTCAACTGCTTGGGCTGGCCCCACTCGGCGCGGAAAATATTCAAAAACAGATCGGCACCGCTTTGGCCGCCGCCGATCACGGTGACGCGTTTGCCGGTAAGGTCCGGGTTACGCAGGCTCATTTCGCTGGCATGGAAGCAGCGATCGTTCTGCTCACTGACGCAGTCCGGCAGTTTGGGCCGTTTGCCGATGCCCAGGCAGATATGGCGAGCACGGTAGACATCGCGTTGGGTGGTGACAACAAATTGGCGCTGCTGGTCGTCAAAATCCACGCTGCGAATGTCTTGGCTGAACTCGAGCGTCTCCAGCCCGTTAGCCGCCCAGTCAAGATAGTCGGCGAACTCTTCGCGGGAGACCGTGCGCTGTTCGGTGGTCAGGAAGCGGTAAAACTTCTTCCTTTTCACCAGGTAGTTGAGAAAGCTGTACGGGTTGGTCGGTGAAACCGCGCTGACCAGATCCTTGAGGAAACTGGTTTGCATATGGCAGTCCGGCACCATCATGCCGGGGTGCCAGGAGAAGTGCGGTTTACGTTCGAAGAACTTGCTGTTAAAGCCGCTAACCTCACTGCCGAGTGCGGCAATGCTCAGATTGAATGGGCCGACGCCGATGCCGATGAAATCCAGAGGCTGATTCATTGGGCAAACTCCTTGGAGACCAAATAAAGAGGGTTATCCAGATCTTGCAGATAGTTCGGCAACATGCGGCTGCCGCCATCCTGCTCTGAATAGGTGAGTTTCACCGGGTTGAGTACCACGCGAATAATCTGTGGTTTGAAAAGGTCGAACAGGGCAAAACGTTCGGCCAACTGCGGATGCTGCGCCATATAGCGCTCCAGCACCTGTGCCAGCACTTGATAGAAATGCGATTCGCTGATGCCGCAGCCGTTCATCAGTGGCGAAATGAAGCGCAGCACGGTGACGAAATGGCCGGTTTGCAGGTCATGGATCAGATACTCGGCAGGCAGGCGCACCGTCACGTCTTTCACCACCTGCGGCAGTGAAGCGGCCTGTGGGAAGTCCTGATCCACCAGGCGCATATCGCCCTGGAAATCTTTTAGCAGCACCCGTTGCGGCACATGGTCTTTCATCACCAGCGTGATGTTCTGGCCGTGGGCGATCAGTGCCACCCCGTAGCAGCACATCAGGTGGTACATCGGCAGCACCACCGCCTGGAACATCTGCACCAGCCATGCCTCTGCGCTCAGGCCGGAACGGGCGATGTAGGCAGCGATCAGCGGCTCACCCTGATTGTCGGTTTCCATCAGCGTTGCCATCAGGATTGCCTGCTCGCCCGGTTGCAGATAACAGGACGGGTTTTCACGCCAGATCACCCCAAGCATTTCCTGATAACGATAAGGGGCCTTGGGCAGCGCGCCATAGGTTGGGTGGGCCAGATAGCCCGCCGCAGGCTCACCCAGAATTTGGGCACCGCAGCCCTGCAAGGTGCTGTCGCTGGCGAAAATCTGCTGTAACCAGCGTGAAGCTGCTGGCCCGGCACTGATGTACTTGCCCGGAATGCCGCGATAGCAGGAGGTGTTGTAAATGGTCAGCGGCAGCTTGATATCGAACGGTACCCGGCGGCTGGTATTGGTCAAGGTGCGCAGGGACTGCTGAGCCAGATAGCGATCGCCGAACTCGCCCAGTTCGACCAGTTCACCGCTGGCCAACTGTGGCAGGAAATGCAGCGCGATTTTTTGCTGCCATTGCCATGGGTGCAACGGCACCGGCAGCCAGTCGTTGTTCAACTTCAGTTCGTGCCAACGGCGGTCGAAGCGCTGGCGTTCTCCGCCGTCCATCGCGCTGTTGAGCAGGTTTTCCAGCGGGAAGTCCTCGTCAATGCACCAGACAAAGCTGCTGCGTTTGGCAGCCACCCAGTGCAGTTGGAACTGGCCCTGATATTCTGGCGCATACTGTTGCAGCGCCGTCAGCCCCCAGCCACGACGCCCCTTGTTGAAGACGAACTTCGGGTGACCTGCCAGCAGGCATTGCAGCGCGTCGGCATCCAGCGCAATCAGATCGTTAGCGCTCATCCCGTGGCGAGCGGTAAGTAACTGCATGTCACCGCGTAGCGTGGCGTACAGATCTTCCAGATGTTCGGCGATCTGCGCATCATCCATCTTCAGCACCTGCGCCAGTTGCCGCAGCGTTTGATCGGCGGCCAGCGGCAGGCGATCGCAGCTCAGGCTGTTGGTGTCGATGTGCAACCAACCCCAGATCCCGCGTTTGGCGCTGAAGCGGTAGGTCGTATCACCTAGCGCAATCTGCCATTGCCCGTCGTGCTCCTCGGCCTGCAAAGTACGCTCATACTCCAGTTCCGCCAGGATCTTGGCGATCATCTGCAGGTTAACGCGTTGCCAATCGGCGTAATCGTGGCGGCTCATACCTGTCCCTCGCGGAAGAAGTCATCACGTTGGTTCACGATCAGTCGTGAACGCTTATGGGGGAAATCAAACTCTTTCAGCGTGTGGTAGCCAGCGGTGGGCAGATGGCGGAACAGCCGCTGATTGTCTGCGCGTGGCTCGGCCACGACGCGAGTGGTGCGGGGTTCATCCAGGTATAAATAGTGGGTCAGGCCACGTAGCCAACTGCGGATGTACTGCGCGCCACGCCAGTCTTCTTCACCGACCAGCATGTGCAGGCCGCGATCGAACGGTTGCCAGCGATAGTGGCGGCCAATGCGATCTTCGGGGGCCCAGTAAACTTCGAAATAGCCAAAGGGCTGATCGTCAAAGCAGCCCAGCAGCGGGTAGCAATAGCTGGAATCAAGCTGGCGCTGTAAATAGGCGGCTTGCACCTCAAGCGGGCCGCTCATTTCCCAGAAGGCGTCAACGCGGGGGGAGTTCATCCAACGGGTGAACTGTTCGGCGTCACGCTCGACTTCAGGCAAACGGAAACTCAAGCTACGTTTGATTTGCGGATCGTAGCGGCGATACACCTCGCCGCTGGGCCGGGCAGGGCGCTGCGGAAACCATAGCTCGCGCTCGACATCGTATTGCATCTGACCGCCAGCGGTGTGGCGCTCGGCGAGCAGCCATAGCGGTAATTGGTAGAAGGTTTCGCGGGCCAGATAATCACCGCTGGCCTGGGCGAACAGTACCAGAGCCTGTGGCTCCTCGCGCCATTCGGCATAGGGCAGGGCAATACCACTTAACTGTGGAGCCGCGATCAGCAACTGATCCAACGCCTGGATCAACCAACCTGCCGGTAGTGAGCCTGGATAATGCAATGCGGCGCTGCCGTCCAATCCCAGGCTGAGGGACAGGTTTTTTCCCAGTAGTTCGCAGCGGAATCCGTTGGTGGCGTGAACAATCTTGGCGACGGGCATCATTGAGCGGCCTCCATACGCAGCGGATTGGTGAAGTCAAAGTAGATCACCGCCGGATCGACAATGGTGTTCTCATTGTGATCGTGCAGATAGCAGAAGAAGTTGCCCTTGCAGTTCCAATGTGGGCTGTCGAGCACATAGTCCAGGCAGCGGGTATTTTTCGCCGTGTTACGCAGCGTGGCTAGCGCATCCCGCACTCGTCTCATCAGGCTCTCTTCGCTGTCGAACCCTGCTGCCGCCATCGCGGCGGTTACGGCCAACGTAGAATTCACCAGCAGATAGTAAGGGAAGTAGCGCAACAGCTGCTGCTCGCTAAAGCGGTTCTCCGCCTCGGCTTCGCCGATTTCATCCAACCAAGGCGTGGCATCGCGGGTAAAGCCGCTGCCCTGGCAATCGCGGTACAGCATGCCCACCGGCAAGTCCTGCTGCATTTCTACCAGAATGTTTTGTTGATGGGCCAACAACACCAGGCCGTAGTCGGCTTCGGCGCTGAACAGCGGTAGCAGTACCTGCTGGCAGTAAGCGTCCAGCCAGCAATGGGCGGCTTGTTGCAACGGCAAGTTCAGGCGGGCAGCCAGGCGACGCACTGCCGCGGCTAACAGGCTATCGCCACCGTCTGGCGCGGCCTGCGT
Organism: Serratia sp. 2723; assembly: GCF_050434425.1. Lineage (NCBI taxonomy): Bacteria > Pseudomonadati > Pseudomonadota > Gammaproteobacteria > Enterobacterales > Yersiniaceae > Serratia > Serratia sp. 2723. The sequence continues at coordinate 412,182 of NZ_JBNDIN010000003.1, read as the reverse complement.
CAAGGTGACCAACACGTTGGTTTGGCTCTGCGGCTGGCCGAACAGCAGGTTATCGCGTAGCGCCATCAGGCTTTCTTCCTGGATCACGCCGTCAGTACAACGTAGCCCGGCCCAGCCACCTTCCTGCATCACGCGCATCGTTGGATAACGCGCTTGCAGTTCTTGCCAGCGGGAGGTCTGTGCCAGTCGTGCCAGACGCATGCCGCGCTTCACTTCTTTTACCGACAGGGTACGCACTGAGTTGGTTAGCCGTACGCTGAGGGAAAACTTGATCATGTCACGGCTGCCCGCGTGGTACAGAGAGCGTGAAGAGCTGGTTGGCAGCCAACGCTCTCCGGCCTCACCCAGATCGCGCAGCTTGTGCTGTTCGACCAGCTCGCGGCACCAGCTCTGTGCCAGCAGATAATCGGCCTGCCACGGATGCATCGGCAGCAGCCAGACGTCATCGGTAAAATGGCCCAGCAACTGTGGCGCGCTTTCTGCGGCGAAGCGTTGCAGGCGCTGCCGTAACGTCAGATCCAGGCTGTCGCCACACAGGTTGCGTTTATCAACCGCAAACCAGCGCAAGGGGAAGCTGCCAGCAAAATCTGGCAGGTAGCGTTGTGCCTGCCGGTGATCGAAGGGCTCGTGGGATTTCGGTGCCGGGTGGAAAGCGTGGCCAGCTAACAGACCCTGTTCCGCCTGGGCAAAACTCAGTGGCCGATCGCGTAGCTTTGGCCAGTCCAGCCGGATGGCGATCGCCTGTTGGGTGTTGTCATGACTTTCCAGCACTCGCTGGCGAAAGCGTGCTAAAACCTCCTCACTCAGTTGGCCTTTTACCGCCGGTTTGGCCAGCAACAGCGTAACCAACTGCTCAAAGCTCAGCACCTCACCGCTGCCATTCAGGCGGGCCGGGAACTGATATTGATGATGTTGGGTTGGCGAAGTATGGCGTAATGGAATGCGAATAAACTGGCTATCTGAAAGTGGCAGATGTAACTGCGGCGGTTGTTGGCTGTTGGTTGCCGGCACGATGTGCCAGTCCCGGGTTTCACGCATTAGCGCGTTGAGGAAACATTGCGCAGCCACATCGGTTGCTGCGCTTGCTAACTGGATGGTCATGACCCTGGTCACTCTGGAGCGATTGAGAATGATTCTTATATCAATAGTTCTTATTATTATCAATCGCTGCATGATACAATTTTTTGATTAATTACACATAAAAACATCATATTCTTAACGGTTATTTTACTTAATGCGCTTATTTTCGGGTTCAAAAATCGTTGTAATGGGTAATGATTCTCCTTCAAACTGGCCGCTGGCGTTTTGTGCCGGGCTATTGGGCATTGGGCAAAATGGTTTGCTGGTCGCATTACCCGTGTTGGTCAGCCTGACCCAGCTCTCGCTGTCGGTGTGGGCCGGATTACTGACGCTGGGATCGATGCTGTTTCTGGTCGGTTCTCCCTGGTGGGGGCGACAGGCAGAAATTCGCGGCTGTAAATACGTGGTGGTTATGGCCCTGGCGGGTTACCTGCTCAGCTTTGCGTTATTGGCCTTGGCCGTATGGGGGCTGGCTGCGGGCTGGCTGCCTGAAATGGCTGGGTTGGGTGGATTGATTGTGGCGCGCATTATCTATGGTCTGACCGTATCGGGCATGGTGCCTGCCAGCCAGACCTGGGCGCTGCAACGCGCTGGGTATGAACAACGCATGGCGGCGTTAGCCACCATCAGTTCCGGCCTGAGCTGTGGCCGGTTGCTTGGCCCGCTGTGTGCGGCCCTGGCGTTGTCTTTGCATCCGATGGCTCCGCTGTGGCTGATGGCGATTGCGCCGCTGATCGCGTTACTGGTGATCTGTCGCCAGCATAACGACCCGCCGCTGCCTGCGGTGGCGCATCAGCAAAACCGCCTGCGGCTGACGATGATGCCCTATCTGCTGTGCGCGTTGCTGCTGGCGGGCTGCGTCAGCCTGATGCAGTTGGGCTTGGCTCCGCATTTGCAGCAACTGTTCAGCCATTCGGCGACGACCGTCAGTCACCATGTGGCGGTATTGCTCAGCGTGGCGGCGGGTTGCACGCTGTTGGCCCAGTTTCTGGTGGTGCGGCCGCAGCGGCTTACGCCGCCGCAGCTACTGATGTTTGCCGCTTTGTTGATGATCGCTGGCTTGGGGCTGATGTGTACCGCTCCGCTGGCGCTGTTTTATCTTGGCTGTGCGCTGGCTTCGTTTGGGGCCGCGATGGCGACGCCGGGCTATCAGCTGATGCTGAACGACAAATTATCTACCGGCAAAGGGGCGGGAGCGATCGCCACCAGCCATACGCTGGGTTATGGCGCGAGCGCGCTAATGGTGCCGGTGGTGAGCAAATTTTACGGTGAGTCGCAGTTGGTGGCGGCGGCACTGGTAGCCGCCGTCCTGCTGGGCGGCATTAGCAGCTGGCTATGGTGCCAGCATCGAATGGCAGACATTACGCGGGAGAGTCAGTGATATGTCCGCAAGCTATCGCATCTTTGATCTTACCTTGAAGCACAAGGAAAACGTTTCCCCCTCGCTGCTGCGCTGTGTGTTTACCGGCCCAGAGGTACAACGCATGAAGCTGGAAGCCCCGGACCAACGGATCAAGCTGTTGTTCCCGGTAGCGGAAGGGCAGGGCCAGCCGTTGGAGAATAGCGAAGATTGGTATCGTAACTACATGGCGATACCGAAAGAGCAGCGGCCCGTGATGCGTACCTACACGTTGCGGGCGCTGCGCGCTGCTGAGAATGAAATGGACGTGGAGTTTGTGCTCCACGGCGTCAATGGTCCGGCCTCTGCCTGGGCAACGCATGCCGTTGCGGGGGATAAACTCCAGGCCGTGGCACCGAATGCTGATTTTGCTGAGGACAGCGGCGGCTATGAGTGGGCTCCTCCGGCGCAAACCCGGCAGGCGTTGCTGATCGCCGATGAAACGGCACTGCCGGCGGCGATGGGGATCCTCGAACAGTTGGCGCAACAGGCTAACCCGCCGCGTGTGCAGGCTTTCTTCGAAGTGCCGGTAGCGGGGGACTGCCTCGATATGACGCAATTCCCGTTTGCCGAGGTTTACTGGTTGCCACGGGATGTCGGGCATCAGCAACTGCATGGCACGCTGCTGGTGGAGGCGGTGCGTCAGCGGGTTAACATCCCGGCCTCGGCACGGGCTGAAGCGCAGTCTCTGGCAGAAAACAGCCTGGGTGGGGATTTGCTGTGGGAGCGTGCCGAAGGGGCCAAGACCTTTTATGCCTGGGTAGCGGCAGAGTCTTCAGTGGTGAAAACGCTGCGCCATTACCTGATTGGTGAACGCGATCTGGACCGTTCCACGGTGAACTTTATGGCGTACTGGTGTTAAGTTTCTGAGCCTACTAAATTGCTGTGTCTAATAGCGCTACAGGTGGAAGTCATGCAGATCACCGACACGCCGTGAACCCGTCCCTGGGGGCTCGAATCGCGCATCCATGCGCTCAACGGTCGGTTAACCTGCATGACTTCCACCTGCTTCAGGCTTAATGTGTTGCGGTATAAACACCGTTATCTTATAGCCTATGCCATCAGCGGGATCTCGGTGTCCTCACCATTCGCCAATTTAGCCAGCCAGTGATCAGCTTCTTCCATTGTCAGAAAGTTACCTTCGGTTTGGTAGGTTTCCCATGCTTGTAACAGATCCAAATGCAAGCGTTGTCTGGGGTCATCATCAACTTTGATCGAGGTTATCGTCGCCATAAGTCGTCCTAAGTCGTGAGAGGCAAATTCATTCCCTACAATAAATCGCTTTAACGGTTGTTGTCTGGTTTGTGAGCAACACGCAATCGCGCCATTGTCATCCCGATTTCAACTCTGGCGGCCGCTTTGGCTGCTGTGCTATGTTCCGCTGAAACAAAAGTTACAGCGGGAGTAGCGATGAAACAGATTGATGAACGCCTGCGCAGCGAATACCCGCAATTGGCCCCTCAAGAGCAGCGGGTGGCCGACTTTATCTTCGATCACTTTGACGATCTGATTAGCTATAACAGCACCGAGTTGGCACGCCTGAGCGGTGTCTCCAAGGCCACGGTCAGCCGTCTGTTCAAGCGCCTGGGCTATGCCAGCTATCGCGCAATGCGTGACGAGCTGCGCACCTTACGCCAAAGCGGTATGCCACTGACCGACAGCCGTGACGCGGTGCAGGGGAACACCTTACTGGCCCGTCATTACCAGCAGGAAATGGCCAATCTGACGCACTGGGTGCAGCAGATTGATGCGGCACAGTTTGGCGCGGTGATCGCGGCCATGGGGAAATCCCGGCGGCTGGTGTTGTTGGGGATGCGCAACAGCTATCCCGTCGCGATGCATTTGCGCCAGCAACTGATGCAGGTGCGTGAGCAGGTTTTGTTGATACCGCAGCCGGGCCAGACCTTGGCCGAAGATCTGGTGGATCTGGGGCCACAGGACATGGTGGTGGTAGTCGCATTTCGCCGGCGTCCACGCTTGGCGCGAGAGGTATTGCAACAGTTGCAGATCAAACAGGTACCAACGTTATTGATCTGCGAACCGCAGGCCCAGGCGTTGATCCCGTTGGCTAGCTGGCATTTGATGACGCCGCTCGATAGCGTCTCGGCGTTTGACAGCTACTCCAGCGCAATGAGCCTGGCGAGCCTGCTGAGCAATGCGTTGCTGCATGACAGGTTGTCGCAAGGGCGGCAGCGTATTCATCAGGTTGCCAATTTGTTCAGCGATCTGGAGGAGTTGGAGCAGCGCTGAAGCGTTGGTTTTCACGTGGCTAAACGGGCGCTGTATGCTGCGTCCGTTGATTCATTAGTTGCAGATAAATATTTTAAGAATCTTTTGTTTCATCCTTTCTCGCTTGGCGATAATCTAGCAATAACAAAAACCGGCTGGTCGCAGACGTAGCAATCTCCGGGCTAAGTTATTAAGTTGACAAGGAATGAACATGCTAGCTATCAACCAATTCGATCAAATCAATCCTCCGTACCGCCTACTGATGGGCCCAGGGCCGATCAATGCCGATCCGCGCGTGCTGCGTGCCATGTCCAGCCAGTTGATTGGCCAATACGATCCGGCTATGACCGGCTATATGAATCAGGTGATGGAGCTGTATCGCGGCCTGTTTCGCACGCAGAACCGCTGGACGATGCTGATAGACGGGACTTCCCGTGCCGGTATCGAGGCGATGCTGGTCTCTGCCATCCGCCCTGGCGATAAAGTGCTGGTGCCGGTATTTGGCCGTTTTGGCCATCTGTTATGTGAAATCGCCCGCCGTTGCCGTGCCGAAGTGCACACCATCGAAGCGCCTTGGGGTGAGGTGTTCAGTGCCGATCGGATCGAGGATGCGATCAAGAAAGTACGGCCACGCCTATTGCTGACGGTGCAAGGGGATACCTCCACTACCATGCTGCAACCGTTGGCGGAACTGGGTGATATCTGCCGCCGCCACGGCGTCCTGTTTTATACCGATGCTACCGCCTCGTTCGCTGGTAACGAGTTGGAAACCGATGCCTGGGGTTTGGATGCGGTATCCGCAGGGCTGCAAAAATGCCTCGGTGGTCCTTCTGGCAGTTCTCCAATCACCCTTAGCCCGCAGTTTGAAGAGATCGTGCGCCGCCGTAAGTGCGTTGAAGAGGGGATCCGTACCGTCGATCACACAGACGGTGACGACGAGATGATCTACTCCAACTATTTCGATCTCGGCATGATCATGGATTACTGGGGGCCGGAGCGCTTGAACCACCATACGGAAGCCACCAGCATGCTGTTTGCCGCGCGTGAATGCGCCCGGGTGATCCTGGATGAAGGGCTGGATAACGCGATTGCCCGCCATAAATTGAATGGCGCGGCGATGTTGGCCGGGATCCAGGGAATGGGGCTGGAGGTCTTTGGCGATATCGCCAACAAGATGAACAACGTGCTGGGCGTGGTGATCCCGCAGGGCATCCATGGCGAGCAGGTACGCCAGATGATGCTCAATGACTTCGCCATCGAAATCGGCACCTCGTTTGGCCCGTTGCAGGGCAAGATCTGGCGGATTGGCACCATGGGGTATAACGCGCGGAAAGACTGTGTGCTGCAAACTCTGGCCGCGCTGGAAGCGGTACTCAACCGTCTCGGTTTTGTTAGCCCGCATGGGGAAGCTATGCAGGCAGCATGGAACATTTACGACGCCGGGCAGAATTGATGGCAATGCTGCTGACCCCTCTGGAAGTGGAACGAGCCGCAGCCAGAGTGATGGCTCGCTGTGACGAACTGGCGGCAATCAGCAGCACGCCAGGCCAACTGACGCGGGTTTATCTCTCGGCAGAACATCTGCGTGCCAACCGGCTGGTCGGGAACTGGATGCGTGAGCTGGGGATGGCGGTCTGGCAAGACGGCGTGGGCAATATCTGTGGGCGTTACGAAGGGCAGCAACCGGCTGCACCGGCGCTGCTGCTAGGCTCTCATCTGGATACGGTGCGCAATGCGGGGCGCTACGATGGCATGCTGGGGGTTTTGACCGCGCTCGAAGTTGTCGCCTTGTTGCATAGCCGTAACCGGCGTTTGCCACAGGCGATCGAGGTGATCGGTTTTGCCGACGAGGAGGGCACCCGTTTTGGCATTACCTTGCTCGGCAGTAAAGGGATCACCGGTCAGTGGGCAGAGGATTGGCTGGCATGTACCGATGCTGAGGGCATCAGCGTGGCCGAGGCTATGCGTGAGGTGGGCCTTGATCCTGCGGCTGTGGGTTCTGCCAAGCGTGCACAAGACTCGATCTGCGCCTATCTCGAACTGCATATTGAGCAAGGGCCTTGTCTTGAGGCCGCCGGTCAGGCTCTGGGAGTGGTCACGGCGATTAACGGTGCGCGCCGCCTCAACTGTACCTTTACCGGGCACGCTGGCCATGCAGGGACCGTGCCGATGGGGCAGCGCCGGGATGCGCTGGCTGCCGCTGCCGAATGGATGGTGGCGGTTGAACGACTCACTGTGGAGTGTGATCCGAATCTGATCGCCACGGTCGGTCAGATCGAAAGCTTACCGGGGGCTGTTAATGTGATCCCTGGGCAGGTCAGGTTATCCCTTGACGTGCGTGGCCCGCAGGATGAGCCGCTAGACGCGTTATTGGCCGAATTACTGGCACAGGCGCAGAACATTGGCGCGCGTCGTGGAGTCGGCTTCGACAGCGAGGAGTTCTACCGCATACCGGCCACCGCTTGTGATCCTCAGTGGCAGCAGCGCTGGCATGACGCGGTAGTGCAGGTACAAGGGAGCAGCCCGATGTTGCCTAGCGGTGCGGGGCATGATGCCATTGCTGTCGCCGCCCGTTGGCCGGTGGGGATGCTGTTTGTGCGTTGCGCGGGCGGTATCAGCCATCATCCCAATGAGGCCGTAGCAGCGGGCGACGTAGCGCTAGCGATCCAGGCTTACTGCCTGGCAGTGGGTATAACAGACCCCTCACCCCAGCCCTCTCCCAAAGGGAGAGGGAGCTGATAGCCCCTGCTCTTTTGGAAGTAAAGAGGTGTTCTAAGCAAACTTGCTCGCCCCTTCAACCAAGGTGAGTCAACAGGTGCCCATGAAGGATCACGACACTTTCAACAGAATTCGTTCGGTCCCCTCTCCCTGTGGGAGAGGGTTAGGGTGAGGGGCATTGACTCAATCGTGCAGTTGGAAGCCATCCGCATCACGCCAGGCTGGGAACGCGGCGCGGTAGGTTTGCAGCGTTTCCAGCGAAAGCTCGGCATCCAGCCTCGCCGCCTGGCCCTGCTCTGCGCTGGCCAAACGTTCCCCTTGCGGGCTGATAATCAGGCTGTCACCGCTGTAATTCAGGCCATTACCGTCCTCGCCCACGCGGTTGCAACCCGCCACGTAAATCTGGTTTTCAATCGCCCGTGCTGCCAGCAGCGTTTGCCAGTGCATGCTGCGCGCCGCCGGCCAGTTGGCCACGTACAGGGCCAGATCGTAATCTTGCTGATAGCGTGACCATACCGGGAAGCGCAGGTCATAGCAGATCTGCGGCAGGATACGCCAGCCGCGCCATTCGAAAATGATGCGCTGTTTCCCTGCCTGATAGTGTTGGTGTTCACCAGCCATGCGGAACAGATGGCGTTTATCATAGCCATGCACCTTGCCGCCTGGCTCCACCAGCAGGAAACGGTTAACTGCCCCTTCGGCAGTTTTCAACGCTACGCTGCCACCCACCAAGGCGTTGGTTTTCACCGCCCAAGTGTGTAACCAGTCGATCACCTGTTGTTCAGGCAATGCGCTTTCCCCGGCATCCATAGCAAAGCCGGTAGTAAACATTTCCGGCAGTACAATCAGATCGCGGCCGGTTATTGAGGGCAGCAAGGCATCGAAATGGCGCAGGTTGGCCTCACCTTGACGCCAGACCAGCGATTGCTGCAAGAGGGTAATTTTTAGAGTCGACATAGGCGCTCCGCAGCGGCATCCAGCGTGGCATCTTGCTTCGCGAAGCACAGCCGGATCAGTTTATGGGGGAAAGGATCGGCACAGAAGACAGATAGCGGGATCGCCGCCACGCCTGCGTGCTCGGTCAGCCAATGGCAGAAGGCGACGTCATCCAGATCGGAAATGGCGCTGTAATCGGCCAGTAAGAAGTAAGTGCCTTCGCAGGGCAGGATTTCCAGCCTGCTGTTAGCTAACGCCTGCACAAAGCGATCGCGCTTGGCACGGTAGAACGCGGGTAGCTGCTGCCAGTGTTCCGGCTCGTTGCGCAGCATATCGGCCAAGGCTAACTGGGCAGGGGTGTTGACCGAGAACGTCAGATACTGGTGAACCTTGCGCACCTCGGCACTTAACGCTGCCGGGGCCACGCAATAACCCACTTTCCAGCCGGTCATATGGAAGGTTTTGCCAAACGAGGAAACGGCTATCGCCCACTGACGCAGTTGCGGATGGGCTAGCACGCTGGCGTGTCCCCCTTTGGCAAAGCAGATATGCTCGTAAACCTCATCGCTCAGAATATAGATTTCCCGATCGGCGATGGCAGCCCATAGCTGCTGCATATCCTCTGCCGACCAGGCCGTGGCGGAGGGATTCTGCGGAGTATTAAGGATCACCAGCCGTGTGTGCGGTGAAAGCTGATCGGCGAACCGTTGCCAATCTACCTTGAAGGCTGGCGGCTGTAGGGCAATGCGTTTCAGAACGCCGCCGGAAAGCTGTACCGCCGGGGCATAGCTATCGTAGCTTGGGTCGAAGCAAATCACTTCATCGCCGGAGCGTACCAGGGCGCTTATTGCAGCGAACAACGCTTCGGTTGCACCCGCAGTGACGGTCACTTCACTATTGGCATCGGGTTGCCAGCCGTAGAGCTGAGCGGTTTTTTCCGCAATGGCCTCACGCAGCGTCGCTGCGCCAGTCATCGGTGCGTATTGGTTTGCCCCCTGGCTGACGTGCCAGCTCAGGCGCTGTTTTAAATACTCCGGGCCATCAAAATCCGGGAAGCCTTGCGACAGGTTGATCGCCTGATGCTGCTGCGCCAGAGCGCTCATCTGGGTAAAGATGGTGGTGCCGAGGTCAGGTAACTTGCTGGCTGGGACAGGTGCGGTGCTCATATCAGGCTATTTCTCCTGGCGCTTATGTTGCGAACAATATAACACGGTGTTAATATTTGGCAATCAAGACGTATAGACGTCTATCCTCGTCACCTAACTACAACTTGAAATTCTTAGAGGATAGGTGAGTCACATTCAATCAATCGCCAAAAGCTACCTGCCAGGAAATAGAGAGAATGATGGAAAACCCGCAATTATCTGCCCTATTGGCCGCCTGCCACTGGATCGGTGAGAAAGGCTGGTGTCCGGCGACCGGCGGTAATATGTCGCTGCGCCTTGATACCCAACATTGCCTGGTGACCGAGTCCGGTAAAGACAAAGGCAGCCTGAGCGAACAGGATTTATTGCTGGTGGAAACGGCAAACAACCATGTCCCCAGCGGCCGCACGCCTTCGGCGGAAACCGGCCTGCACACGCTGATCTACCGCCTCTATCCCACCGTCGGTGCCATCCTGCATACCCATTCGGTCAATGCCACCGTGCTTTCCCGCGTGGAGAAAAGTGAAGCACTGGTGCTGCAAGGGTATGAAATGCAGAAATCCCTCAGCGGTCAGAAGAGCCATCTCGACAGCGTCAGCATCCCCATTTTTGATAACGACCAGGATATTCCGGCGCTGGTTGCGCGTGTGGCCGCATTTGCCGAGGTAACGCCCTTGCAGTACGGTTTTCTGGTGCGCGGCCACGGCTTGTATTGCTGGGGCAAACAGGTGGAGGAAGCGCACCGCCACCTTGAAGGGCTGGAGTTCCTGTTCCAGTGCGAACTGCAACGCCGTTTACTGGAGGCAAAATGATCCGCGCCATCGTCACCGATATTGAAGGTACCACCAGCGATATCCGCTTTGTACATCAGGTGCTGTTCCCTTATGCCCGTGAACGCCTGGGGGCGTTTATCCGCAGCCATGCTAATGACGCCGAAGTTACGGCTCCGCTGACGGCATTGCGTGCAGAGATCGGACAGCCGGACGCCGATAATGAGCGGCTTATTACCATCCTTTATCGCTTTATGGATGAAGATCGCAAATCGACCGCGCTGAAGGCCCTGCAGGGCATTATCTGGCGCAGCGGTTACCTGAACGGTGATTTCCAGGGGCATCTCTACCCTGAGGTGGCCGAACAACTGGCCGCCTGGCAGCAGCAAGGGCTGAAGCTGTACGTCTATTCCTCCGGCTCGGTTGAAGCGCAAAAGCTGTTGTTTGGTTACAGCGATGCAGGAGATCTGCAACCGCTGTTCAGCGGTTACTTTGATACGCACGTGGGGGCCAAGCGTGAAAGCGCGTCTTACCACAATATCGCCCAGGCCATCGGTCTGGAGCCAACTGAGCTGCTGTTCCTTTCCGATATCCATCAGGAGCTGGACGCGGCACGGCTGGCAGGTTGGCATACCTGCCAACTGATCCGTGACGCCGCCGATCTGCAAAGCCAACACCGGCAGGTTAAGCGTTTTGATCACATCGAATTAGGGGAGTTTGTCTAATGAGTGGATTGACCATTTTTAGCGATAAAGAGCCGCAGCAGCCGTTATGGCAGAGCCAGGATGCGCAGGCTATCCAGCAGCAGTTGGCGCAGATTGGCGTGCGCTTTGAGCGTTGGCAGGCCGATCGCGAGTTGGGCGCGAACCCACAGCCAGCAGCGGTGATCGCCGCCTATCAGCATGAGATCGACCGGCTGGTGGCAGAAAAGGGCTACCAGAGCTGGGATGTGATCAGCATGCGTCCAGATAACGCCCAGCGTGCGGTGCTGCGGGAAAAATTCCTGGCCGAACATACCCATGGCGAGGATGAAGTGCGCTTCTTTGTCGAAGGGGCGGGGCTGTTTTGCCTGCATCTGGAAGGGAAAATCTTCCAGATCCTGTGCGAGAAAAACGACCTGATCTCGGTGCCAGCCAATACTCGCCACTGGTTTGATATGGGCTCGGCCCCCAACTTCACCGCCATCCGCGTCTTTGATAATCCTGAAGGTTGGGTGGCCCATTTCACCGGCGACAAAATTGCCGAGGCATATCCAAAGCTAGATTGAATCCCCTCACCTTAACCCTCTCCCACAAGGAGAGGGGACCGATCGAGTTCGCTGATTTTTCTGCATTCTACTGCCATCCTCGTTGTTCTTGCTTCCAACTTCCCGACGTTGCACGATCCAACCACGCGCTCCGGGCTGCTCACCCCAATCCTCTCCCACAAGGAGAGAGGCCCGATCGAGTTCGCTGATTTTTCTGCATTCTACTGCCATCCTCGTTGTTCTTGCTCCCAACTTCCCGAAGTTGCACGATCCAACCACGCGCTCCGGGCAGCTCCCTCTCCCTGTGGGAGAGGGTTGGGGTGAGGGGCAAAAAGTTATGCCAATGCGCGCTGGAAAATCCCGTCGGCAACCTGCTCTGGCGTAATGACGCCGCTATCCAACACCCAGCCGCTGATTAGCGCCGCAGGAGTCACATCAAATGCCGGGTTGTAGGTTGGCGCATTGAGCGGTGCCCACTGGCAGGAACCAAAGCTGCCGCTGACGCCGGTGATTTCTTCGGCCGCGCGCTGTTCGATAGGAATGGCTGCGCCGTTGGGGCAATGAGGATCGTGCGTGGTATGTGGGGCGGCCACGTAAAACGGGATACGGTGGTAATGGGCCAGCACCGCCAGGCTGTAAGTGCCGATTTTATTGGCCACGTCACCGTTGGCCGCAATGCGGTCCGCACCTACCCAGACGGCATCGACCTGGCCCGTAGCCATCAGGCTGGCAGCCATGGAATCGCAGATCAAGCGGTAAGGAATGCCCAGCTCACCCAGTTCCCAGGCGGTAAGGCGGCCTCCTTGCAGCAACGGGCGGGTTTCATCGACCCACACCTGGGCGATCTTGCCTTGCTGATGCGCACGTAGCAGCACGCCAATCGCCGTACCCACGCCCGCCGTCGCCAGCCCTCCGGTGTTGCAATGGGTGAGCAGGCGGCTACCCGGTTTCACCCACTCGGCCCCGTTATCGGCGATGCGATCGCACAGGGTTCGATCTTCCTCGACCTGGCGCAGCGCTTCCTCGCTCATGGCGCTCACCCAATCCGGCTGTGCCAAAGCCTGCTTCATACGATCCAGATTGTTCATCAGGTTCACCGCGGTTGGGCGTGAGGCGCGTAGCGTCTGCAATGCCTGCTCCAGTTCAGACTGCGACAGGCCACGCTCGGCCAACAGGGCGAGCAGCAGGCTGGCAGACAGCCCGATCAACGGTGCGCCGCGTACCCGCAGGGCGCGGATATGTCCAACCAATTCGTCCACGCTATCGCAGGGCAGCCAGCGCTTTTCCTGCGGTAAGGCTTGCTGATCGAGGATCTGCAGCCGGTTGTTTTGCAGGCTCAGGCTGGTGGTGTTAAGTGCTTGCATCAGTGGTTAAATCCTTGTGTGTTTCTTATTGCATCTGTGAACCCATTCTGCCAACATGACATCTGGATGTATAGACGTCCAAACGCTTTTGCGTCTAAAAATAAAAAAATCATCGCTATGGGAAAGAACAGAGGGGTTGGGGGATGTCACAATATCGTACGTTTACTGCTGCCGATGCCGTTGAATACGCGCGCCAATATGGGCAACTGGCCGATCCACAGGCGCTGGTGAGTGCCGACGAGATCGGTGATGGCAATCTGAACCTGGTGTTTAAAATCCGTGATGCGGACGGCGTCAGCCGAGTGATCGTCAAACAGGCGCTGCCGTACGTACGTTGCGTGGGGGAGTCCTGGCCGTTGACGCTGGATCGGGCGCGTATCGAAGCGGAAACGCTGCTGATCCACGGGGCGCTGTGCCCACGCCACACGGTGCAGGTGCTGCATCACGATCCAGAGCTGGCGGTGATGGTGCAGGAAGATCTCTCTGATCATCACATCTGGCGCAGCGAACTGGTGAAAGGGCGCTACTATCCGCTGGCCGCCGGGCAACTGGCGGAATACCTGGCGCAGACCCTGTTCCACACCTCTGATTTTTACCAGACCGCACAGCTGAAAAAGGCGGAAGTCAGCCGTTTCACCAACCCGGAGTTGTGCCAGATCACCGAAGATCTGTTTTTCAGCGATCCCTATCAGGATCATGAACGTAATCGGTTTGACGAAGCGCTGTTGCCGCAGGTGCTGGCGCTGCGCAATGACGCGGCGCTGAAGCTGGCGGTAGCCGGGCTGAAGCATCGCTTCCTGAGCAAGGCCGAGGCGTTGCTGCACGGTGATATTCACAGCGGTTCGATCTTTGTCGCGGAAGGCAAGCTGAAGGCGATCGATGCCGAATTCGGTTTCTACGGGCCGATCGGCTTCGATATTGGCACTGCGCTGGGCAATCTGCTGCTGAACTATTGCGGTTGGCCGGGGTTGTTCGGCCCGCGTGATGCGGCGGCCGGGCGTGAGCAGCGGTTGCAGGATGTGCGTGAGCTGTGGCTGATCTTTGCCGATCGCTTTCTGGCGTTGTGCCATCAACATAGCCGTGACGCAACGCTGGCGCTGCCGGGCTATGCCGAGCAGTTCCTGCAACAGGTATGGACAGATGCGGTGGGTTATTGCGGCACGGAGCTGATACGTCGCACCATCGGGCTGGCGCATGTGGCCGATCTGGACAGCATCAGTGATGGGGAAATGCGTGCCGAATGTCAGCGCAACGCCCTCAATCTGGGCCGCGCGCTGATCGTCAATGCGCCGCACATAGAACATATCGATGCCTTGCTGGCGCGTATCCGCCAACATGGCTGAGCCAATCTGAATCTGCAATAAAAAAGGGGCGATCCGTTATGGCATCGCCCCTTTGGTATTTACGACCGGTGACCGTTATGCGGCTTCAGTCTGCTGCTGGCGTTTTTCCAGCTTTACTGGCTTTACCGGCTGCTGCGCCGCCAGCGCGTCCGGAGCAAAGTCATCAACGTTGATTGAACGCAGACGGCTCTCTTCCGCTTTCACCAGGATCTTGGCTTCGTCGGCGCTGATCTTGCCTTCATCCAGTGCACGCTGTGCCAGACGATCCAGACGGGTGAACGGCAGGTTCTTACCGGATTGTTTGCACAGGCGCTGGTGGATAGGTTCTGCGGCAATCACGTCCAGCAACGCGGCTTCCAGCAGGCCAACCGGGTTATGCTCGCTTGGCGTCAGGTATTGGCCACGGCCAAGGCGGCTACGGGTGGCTGAAGGCTGTTGGATAATCTTCGCCAACTGGTGGTCCAGCTTATCCGAAGGCGCAGTATGCACACGGCCGAATGGGAACACCACCAGACGCATCACCCCGGCGATAAAGCGGTTCGGGAAGTTGCGCAGCAAATCGTCCAACGCCTGCTCTGCCTGGTTCAGGCTGTCTTGCACGCCCCAGTGAACCAGTGGCAGATCTTCTTTCTGACGCCCTTCATCTTCAAAGCGTTTCAGCGTGGCTGAGGCCAGGTACATCTGGCTCAGCACGTCACCCAGGCGGGCTGAGATACGCTCGCGGCGCTTCAGGCTGCCGCCCAGTACGCCCATGGAAACGTCAGACAGCAACGCCAGGTTGGCGCTCAGACGGTTGAGCTGCTGGTAGTAGCGGCGTGTGGCATCCTTGGTTGGTGTGCTGCTGGTGCGGCCGTTGGTCAGGCCGAGCCACAGGCTGCGCATTTTGCTGCTGCCAACGTGGCCGAGGTGGCCAAACAGCGCCTGGTCGAAGCTGTGCAGATCGTTGTTTTGAGCGGCTGCCATTTCGGTCAGCACATAAGGGTGGCAGCGGATCGCCCCTTGGCCGAAGATCATCATGGTACGGGTCAGAATATTGGCACCTTCCACCGTGATGGCGATCGGTGCGCCCTGGTAAGCACGGGCCAGGAAGTTGGCTTCGCCCAGCATGATGCCTTTACCGCCGGTGATATCCATCGCATCAATGATGGCCTGCTGGCCACGGTGGGTACAATGGTATTTCACGATGGCGGACAGCACCGCCGGTTTTTCGCCCTGCATCAACGCATAGGTGATAAGTGAGGCGGCGGCATCCATCACGTAGGTGTTACCGGCAATACGGGCCAGCGGTTCTTCAATCCCTTCCATCTTACCGATAGAGATTTTGAACTGGCGGCGAATATGGGCGTACGCGCCGGTCGCCAAAGCCACCGATTTCAGGCTACCGGTGGAGTTGGACGGCAGGGTGATACCACGGCCAACCGACAAGCATTCAACCAGCATCCGCCAGCCTTGACCGGCCATTTTTGGCCCGCCAATGATGTAATCGATCGGTACGAACACGTCGTTGCCGCGGGTTGGGCCATTCTGGAACGGCACGTTGAGCGGGAAGTGACGGTTGCCGATCTCTACCCCTGGGGTGTTGGTTGGGATCAACGCACAGGTGATCCCGGGGGATTCGTTATCGCTCAACAGGCGGCTTGGGTCATGCAGCTTGAAGGCCAACCCCAGTACGGTGGCAATCGGTGCCAGGGTAATATAGCGCTTGTTCCAGGTCAGGCGCATGCCCAGCACCTGTTTACCTTGCCATTCGCCCATGCACACGGTGCCCACGTCCGGGATGGCTCCTGCGTCGGAACCCGCTTCCGGGCTGGTCAGGGCGAAGCAAGGAATTTCGTCGCCGCGCGCCAGGCCTGGCAGATAGTGATCTTTCTGTTCTTCAGTGCCGTAATGTTGCAGCAGTTCGCCTGGACCGAGGGAGTTAGGCACGCCGACGGTGATCGCCAGAATACCGGAAACACCCGCCAGTTTTTGCAGGACGCGGGCCTGAGCATAAGGGGAGAATTCCAGCCCGCCGTACTCTTTCTTGATGATCATCGCAAAGAAGCGATGCTCTTTCAGATAGGCCCACAGTTCCGGCGGCAGATCGGCCAGTTCGTGGGTGATCTCGAAGTCATTGGCCATGCGGCAGGCTTCTTCCACCGGGCCGTCGATAAAGGCTTGCTCTTCCTCTGTCAGCTTGGGCTGCGGATAGTTGTGCAGCTTGTTCCAATCCGGTTGGCCGCGGAACAGATCGCCTTCCCACCAGGTGGTCCCGGCGTCGATGGCTTCTTTTTCCGTGGTGGACATAGGTGGCATCACTTTGCGGAAGGCGCGCAGTGCAGGGGCAGAAAGCAGCGAGCGGCGCAGCGAAACGACGTTCAGCGGCAGCAGTACGATCGCCAGCGGTACCAGCATCCAGTAAGTCCAAAGGCCGATTGCGCCCATGGCCGCCGTAAAGGCCAACAGCAACAGACTGCTGAGAGCCAGGTTCACTCGGTGATAAAACACCACACCAATGAGTGCGAGTAGAATAACGATACTAAGAACCATCATAAGAAGCTCCGAAGTAGTAAGAGGTCCGACCTGTTGTGTATAACTAATGGTTTTAGTCCATACCTATTTTTTTATCAATGTATTTACACTTTAATTACAACTCAAGTCACAAACTGATAGCATCAATTGTCAAAAAATCGCCGGGTCGTTTCACACTGGCGCTGTTTGCGTCGCAACGCTTCTCGGTTTTTCTGCAATCCGTTACACTGCAAGACGAAAGATTGACGATGCCACCGCACAACTTGAGGCGATCTCTATGTACCACGATTTAATTCGCAGTGAACTGAATGAAGCGGCTGATACCCTGGCGAAATTCCTCAGCGATGACGCCAATATTGATACCATCCAACGCGCGGCAGTGCTGCTGGCGGACTCCTTTAAAGCCGGCGGGAAAGTGATCTCCTGCGGTAACGGTGGCTCGCATTGTGATGCGATGCACTTCGCGGAAGAGCTGACTGGCCGCTACCGTGAGAATCGCCCAGGTTATCCGGCGATTGCGATTTCTGACGTTAGCCATCTGTCCTGCGTCAGCAACGATTTCGGCTATGAATACGTGTTTTCCCGCTATGTGGAATCCGTAGGCCGTGAAGGCGACGTGCTGTTGGGGATCTCCACCTCCGGCAACTCTGGCAACATCATCAAAGCCATTGAAGCGGCCCGCGCCAAGGGGATGAAAGTGATCACCCTGACCGGTAAAGACGGTGGCAAAATGGCCGGTAGCGCCGACGTGGAAATCCGCGTGCCGCACTTTGGTTACGCCGACCGTATCCAGGAAATCCACATCAAAGCGATCCACATCTTGATCCTGTTGATCGAAAAAGAGATGGTTAAGGCTTAACGGCGAGCGAGGGCGCATGCGTCCTCTATCAGCATTAATGTAGGGCGTGGCATCAAGCTGCGCCCTTATGTCAGTAGTCCTCAAGGGGTGGCAATCGATGTGTGAACTGCTCGGGATGAGCGCCAACGTACCAACCGACATCTGCTTTAGCTTTACCGGGCTGGTACAGCGCGGTGGCCGAACCGGGCCGCATAAAGATGGCTGGGGCATTACCTTCTATGAAGGCAACGGCTGTCGCACATTCAAGGATCCCCAACCCAGCTTCAATTCACCTATCGCCCGCCTGGTACAGGAATACCCGATCAAGTCCTGTGCCGTGGTCTCCCACATCCGCCAGGCTAATCGTGGCGAGGTGGCGCTGGAAAATACCCATCCCTTTACCCGTGAGCTGTGGGGCCGCAACTGGACTTACGCTCACAATGGGCAACTGAAAGGCTATCGCCAACTGGCGACCGGCAATTTCCGCCCGGTAGGGCAGACCGACAGTGAATATGCCTTCTGCTGGCTGTTACACCAGTTGGCGCTGAAATACCCCCGCACTCCCAGCAATTGGCCGGCCGTGTTTCGCTATATCGCGTTATTGGCCGATCGGCTCAGGGATAAAGGGGTGTTCAATATGCTGTTGTCGGACGGGCGCTTTGTGATGGCCTATTGCTCCACCAACCTTTACTGGATCACCCGGCGAGCACCGTTTGGCAAAGCTACCTTGCTCGATCAGGACGTAGAGATTGATTTTCAGCGGCAGACCACGCCGGATGACGTGGTCACGGTCATTGCGACCCAACCGCTGACGGGCAATGAAACCTGGCACAAGATTGCACCAGGCGAGTTTGCGTTATTTTACTACGGTGAGCGGCTGGCTGCGGGCGAACGGGTTGTTGCTAGTCTCAATCGTTGAGGCGTACTGCGTTGGCTGACCGCTGCCAATCACCGGCTGAGCCATCACATATTGGCCGTTGGCCACGCTAACCATCGGTGGCTGACGGTTTTTGACGAAGTAGTCATAACCCGGTTTCAACTGACGCCAGAAGCTGATGTAGGTTGAAGAACGGTGGCGTTGCAGGTTCTGTTCGGTCATGCGGAACGGATAAATGCTGATATCCACCCGGCTTTGCCCATGGGCAAACGCCGCCTCAACGTAACGATAGATATCGTCCATATAGGCGTTGGTCATTGCGTAGCAACCAATTGATTTACATTCCCCGTGGATCATCAGATAGGCTCCGGAATATCCCTGCGCTTTATCGTAATCATTCGGGAAACCGATATTGATGGCGCGATAATATTTGCTGTCCGGCTTCAGATGGCGGGTATCGACGCTATAAAAGCCTTCAGGGCTTTTAAAATCCCCTTCACGGCGCTTCGGGCCAAGGCCACCAGAGAAGTTGCAGATAGAGAAGCTATTCACCAGGCGGAATTCGTTGCCCATCTTGGCATACAGTTCCAGCTTGCGTTCTTCTTTGAATATCTGGATATAGACCGGTGAACCTAATAACTGCTGTGCAACTAAAGGGGACTGGGGAGCCGGGGCTGGCTCACTGGCGCTGCACGCCGTGATCAGCGGCGTACAAAATAGCATCGCAAACAACAGCGCGATTTTGCTCATTATTAATTTATCCTGCTTATATTTATTTGCTGGCATATCCCCGTCGCCTTTCAAGCTGCAGCGTTGTTACCTGCGCTTGCTCACCCCAGTCACTTATCTAAGTAAGCTCCTGGGGATGAACAAGCTAGTCGCCTAGCTGCAGCTTGAAATTCATAGGGGATAAAAACTAATGTAGCCAGCATGCCACTGACGAGATTTCGTATTTAACCCTGTCAGATTACCAGCGTGTTGTTTTTTAGCAATATGCGAAGTGTATAAAAAAACTACAATCATCGGTAAAAGTGAAATGAACCTGCGTTTTTAACGAGTAGTGTCAAGAGATAACAGCAGTTTAATTGCATTTCCTCGACTCAGGTCACTAGATAGCACGGAAAAATTCTGTCGAAAATGTTAATATCTTGCCCATGCTGTATCGTTATTAGTCGGTAATCAGTACGTGGGAATTGTGTGAAACAGCATCAATTTCGCCATCGTTGATAGCAATGTTTTAACAATATGCAGCATTGGCTTAATCATTGATCTGGGTGTCAGCGGTCAGTGTGAATATTTCATGTTGGGCATGAGGTCAGCGTGTTCATCCGGAGGGGGCTAGGGCCACCTCATCATCCTGCATGCTTTATGCCTGCCTCTGGGTTGGTTGGGCGTGTGAAAATTTAAAACATCGTATAAATCCTATGATCAAAATAAAAAAAGGGTTAGATCTGCCAATAGCTGGGGCGCCTTCGCAGGTGATCCAGGATGGCCCAGCGGTCACACAAGTGGCGCTGCTCGGCCAGGAATATATTGGTATGCGCCCCTCAATGTTGGTACAGGTTGGCGATCGCGTTAAAAAAGGCCAGGCGCTGTTTGAAGATAAGAAGATCCCTGGGGTTTTCTTCACGGCACCGGCCAGTGGGCAGATCGCCGCTATCAATCGCGGCGAACGCCGTATGCTGCAATCGGTGGTGATTGACATCGACCACGGCGGCGAACAACAGGTGGAACTGGCCTATTATCAGCAGGCCGATTTGCCGATGCTGGAGCGCCAACAGGTTGAAAGCGATCTGATCGCCAGCGGCCTGTGGACCGCGCTACGCACACGCCCCTTCAGCAAAACCCCCCGTCCAGGCACCTCACCGCGCGCTATTTTCGTCAGCGCTATCGATACTCAGCCGCTGGCAGCGGATCCGTTGGTGATCATCAACGAGCAATTGGCGGCATTTAATGCCGGGCTGACGGTATTGGCACGCCTGACGGAAGGCAAGGTACACGTTTGCCACGCAGCGGGTACGCGGCTGGATACGGCTGCCGGGGCGCAGATTGATTACAGCGAGTTTGCTGGCCCGCACCCTGCGGGGCTGGTGGGCACGCATATTCACTTCCTGGAGCCGGTCAGCCTGAAGAAAACCGTTTGGCACATCGGTTACCAGGATGTGATCGCCATCGGCACCCTGTTTACTACCGGCAAGCTGGATACCCAGCGCGTGATCGCCCTGGCGGGGCCACAGGTGGAACAGCCGGTGCTGCTGCGCACCCGTTTGGGGGCCAGCCTGGAGCAACTGACGGCGGGCCGCCTGAAGGCCGGTGAGAACCGTGTGATTTCCGGCTCGGTGCTGAGTGGTTTCCATGCCAGCGGCCCGAGTGCCTGGCTTGGCCGTTTCCACAACCAGGTTTCGGTGTTGCTGGAAGGCCGGGAGAAAGAGCTGTTCGGCTGGATTGCTCCGGCATCGGACAAGTTCTCCATCACCCGCACCACGCTGGGCCATTTCCTCAAGCACAAGCTGTTCGCTTTCTCCACCACCACCAACGGCGGTGAGCGTTCGATGGTGCCGATCGGCAATTACGAGCGGGTGATGCCGCTGGATATTCTGCCGACCCATCTGCTGCGCGATCTGCTGGCAGGCGATACGGACAGTGCCCAGGCGCTGGGCTGTCTGGAGCTGGATGAAGAAGATCTGGCGTTGTGTACCTTCGTTTGCCCCGGCAAGTATGAATATGGCCCGGTGCTGCGCGAAGTGCTGACCAAGATTGAGCAGGAAGGATAACCGATGGGCCTGAAGAATTTTTTTGACAAGATTGAGCATCACTTCACGCCGGGTGGCAAGCTGGAAAAGTGGTACCCGCTGTTTGAGGCGACGGCGACGGTGTTCTACACCCCCGGCACGGTAACGCGCGGTGCCTCGCACGTACGTGATGCCATCGATCTGAAACGCATGATGATCCTGGTGTGGTTGGCGGTATTCCCGGCCATGTTCTGGGGCATGTATAACGTGGGCCAGCAGACCATTCCTGCACTGCACCATCTGTACAGCGGCGAACAGCTGCAACAGGTGCTGGCGGGGGACTGGCATTACTGGCTGGCACAGATGCTGGGGGCAACGCTTGGCGCCGATGCTGGCTGGATCAGCAAGATGGTGCTCGGTGCCACCTACTTCGTGCCGATCTACGCCGTGGTATTCCTGGTGGGCGGCTTCTGGGAAGTCGTGTTTGCCATGGTACGCAAACATGAGATCAACGAAGGCTTCTTCGTTACCTCCATTCTGTTCGCCCTGATTGTGCCGCCGACCATGCCGTTATGGCAGGCCGCGCTGGGCATCAGCTTTGGTGTGGTGGTTGCCAAGGAAATCTTCGGCGGTACCGGGCGTAACTTCCTCAACCCGGCGTTGGCGGGGCGTGCCTTCCTGTTCTTCGCCTACCCGGCGCAGATTTCCGGCGATCTGGTGTGGACTGCGGCAGACGGCTTTTCCGGTGCAACCCCGTTGGCGCAATGGAGCGTCGGCGGAGTTCACAGCCTGACCAACGTCACCACCGGCCAATCCATCAGTTGGATGGACGCGTTTATCGGTAACATTCCTGGTTCGATCGGGGAAGTCTCAACCCTGATGATCCTGCTGGGCGGGGCGATTATCCTGTTTGGCCGTGTCGCTTCCTGGCGCATCGTGGCCGGTGTGATGATCGGCATGATCGCCACGGCGTATCTGTTCAATGCCATCGGCTCTACCACCAACCCGATGTTTGCCATGCCTTGGTACTGGCACCTGGTACTGGGCGGTTTTGCCTTCGGTATGGTGTTTATGGCTACCGACCCGGTTTCCGCCTCGTTTACCAACAAAGGGAAATGGTGGTACGGCATCCTGATCGGCGTGATGTGCGTGCTGATCCGGGTGGTCAACCCGGCCTATCCGGAAGGCATGATGCTGGCGATCCTGTTCGCCAACCTGTTCGCACCGCTGTTCGATTACCTGGTGGTGCAGGCTAACATCAAGCGGAGAAAAGCACGTGGCGAATGAATCTAAAAATGACAGCTTTGGCAAAACGCTGCTGGTAGTGCTGCTGCTGTGTCTGGTGTGTTCGGTGGTGGTCGCGGGTTCCGCTGTTGGGTTGCAATCCAGGCAGCAGGAACAGCGGTTGCTGGATAAGCAACGCAACATCCTTGACGTAGCCGGTTTACTGCAACCGGGGATGACTGGCGAACGGGTGAAAGCCACCTTTAGCAAGCGCATCGAACCGCGTTTGCTGGATCTGGACAGCGGTGAGTTTGTGCCTGGGGATGCGACCTCCTTCGATCTGGCCGCCGCGCTACGCAGCGATGCCAAGAGCCGGGCGTTGAGCGCCGAGCAGGATCTGGCCGGCATCCGCCGCCGTAGCAATCAGGCTGAAATCTACCTGGTGCGCGACGAAAGCGGCGCGGTGAACAAGATTGTGCTGCCGGTCTATGGCACTGGCCTATGGTCGATGATGTACGCCTTCGTTGCGCTGGATGCCGATGGCAATACGGTACGCGGGCTGAGTTTCTATCAGCATGGCGAAACCCCGGGCCTGGGCGGCGAGATCCAGAACGCCAGTTGGCGCGCGCAGTGGATCGGCAAGCAGCTGTTTGATGACAGCGGCAACCCGGCAATCCGCATTGTGAAAGGCGGAGCGCGGCAAGGGGATATCCACGGTGTGGATGGCCTGTCCGGCGCGACGCTGACCGCTAACGGCGTACAGCATACGTTTAATTTCTGGTTGGGCGAGCACGGCTTTGGCCCATTCCTGCAGAAAGTCCGTGAAGGAGCGCTGAAAAATGGCTGATTCCAAAGAGGTTAAACGGGTCCTGTTGGGGCCACTGTTTGACAATAACCCGATCGCGCTGCAGGTGCTTGGCGTCTGTTCGGCGCTGGCGGTGACCACCAAGCTGGAAACGGCGGTGGTGATGACGATTGCGGTCACCCTGGTCACTGCGTTTTCCAGCTTCTTTATTTCGCTGATCCGCCACCATATCCCCAACAGCGTGCGCATTATCGTGCAGATGACGATCATCGCTTCGCTGGTGATCGTGGTCGATCAGTTGCTGCGTGCCTATGCGTTTGAAATCTCCAAACAGCTTTCGGTGTTCGTCGGGCTGATCATCACCAACTGTATCGTGATGGGCCGCGCCGAGGCGTACGCCATGAAGTCGCCGCCGATTGAGAGCTTTATGGACGGTATCGGCAATGGCCTGGGCTACGGCGTGATCCTGATCCTGGTGGGCTTCCTGCGCGAGCTGGTCGGCTCGGGCAAGCTGTTTGGCATCACGGTGCTGGAAACGGTGCAGAACGGCGGCTGGTATCAGCCCAACGGTCTGTTCCTGCTGGCACCGAGTGCGTTCTTTATCATCGGCCTGCTGATTTGGGGGCTACGTTCCCTCAAGCCAGCGCAGATAGAAAAGGAGTAACCGCCGATGGCTCACTATATCAGCCTGTTTGTGCGTGCGGTGTTCGTTGAGAACATGGCGCTGGCGTTCTTCCTGGGGATGTGTACCTTCCTGGCGGTGTCGAAGAAGGTCTCGACCTCGTTTGGCTTGGGGATTGCCGTAACGCTGGTGCTGGGTATCTCGGTACCGGTCAACAACCTGGTCTATAACCTGATCCTGCGTGACGGGGCGCTGGTGGAAGGCGTCGATCTGAGCTTCCTCAACTTCATCACCTTTATCGGCGTGATTGCGGCGCTGGTGCAGATCCTGGAGATGATCCTCGATCGCTTCTTCCCGGCGCTCTACAACGCCCTGGGGATCTTCCTGCCGTTGATCACGGTGAACTGTGCCATCTTCGGCGGCGTGTCGTTCATGGTGCAGCGTGATTACAACTTTATGGAATCCGTGGTGTATGGCTTCGGCTCCGGCACCGGCTGGATGCTGGCGATTGTTGCCATGGCGGGGATCCGTGAAAAACTGAAGTATGCCGATGTGCCAGCCGGGTTGCGTGGCCTGGGCATTACCTTTATTACCACCGGATTGATGGCATTGGGCTTTATGTCGTTCTCCGGCGTCCAGTTGTAAAGGCAGGAAGCATTTATGGAAATTATTTTAGGCGTGGTGATGTTTACCTGCATCGTGATGGTGCTGGCGTTACTGATCCTGTTTGCCAAATCCAAGTTGGTGAACACCGGTGACATTGCCGTTGAGGTTAACGGCGATCAAGACAAAAGTTTTACCGCCCCAGCGGGTGACAAGCTGCTGAATATGTTGTCCAGCCAGGGGATCTTTGTCTCCTCGGCCTGTGGCGGCGGCGGCTCCTGCGGTCAGTGCCGGGTGGTGATCAAAGAGGGCGGCGGCGATATTCTGCCCACCGAGCTTTCCCATATCAGCAAGCGTGAAGCCAAAGAGGGCTGCCGCCTGGCGTGCCAGGTTAACGTGAAGCAGAACCTGAAAATCGAGCTGCCGGAAGAGATCTTCGGCGTGAAGAAATGGGACTGCGAGGTGATCTCCAACGATAACAAAGCCACCTTTATCAAAGAACTGAAGCTGCGCATTCCGGACGGGGAAGATGTGCCTTTCCGCGCCGGGGGCTTTATCCAGATCGAAGCGCCCGAGCATGAAGTGAGCTATGCCGATTTCGACGTGCCGCAGGAATACCGTGGCGACTGGGATAAATTCAATCTGTTCCGCTACCGTTCGGTAGTGAAAGAGCCAACGGTGCGCGCCTATTCGATGGCCAACTATCCCGATGAGAAAGGCATCATCATGCTCAACGTGCGTATCGCTACGCCACCGCCGAGCAACCCGGACGTGCCGCCAGGTATTATGTCTTCCTATATCTGGTCGCTGAAGGCGGGGGATAAGGTGACCATCTCCGGGCCGTTTGGCGAGTTCTTTGCCAAAGACACCGATGCCGAGATGATCTTCATCGGCGGCGGGGCCGGAATGGCACCGATGCGTTCACACATCTTTGACCAGTTGAAGCGCCTGAAGTCGCAGCGCAAAATCACTTTCTGGTACGGTGCGCGTTCCTTGCGTGAGATGTTCTACGAGGACGACTTTAACCATCTGCAGGAAGAGAACGAAAACTTCACCTGGCATGTGGCGCTCTCCGATCCGCAGCCGGAAGACAACTGGACGGGCTACACCGGCTTTATTCATAATGTCCTGCTGGAAAATTATCTGCGTAACCATCCAGCGCCGGAAGATTGTGAATTCTATATGTGTGGACCGCCGATGATGAACGCGGCGGTGATCAAGATGTTGAAGGACTTGGGTGTGGAAGACGAAAACATCATGCTCGATGACTTTGGCGGTTAAATGCGGGCAGTAGGTGGCGATGGAATGAAGGCTTGGATGAAGGTGGCGGCGTTGGTTGCTGCAGTGTTACTGACCGGTTGTGAGCCGAAACAGGAAAACCTGCGTGGCAAAACCATGGGCACGTCGTACTCGATCAGTTATCTCCCTGGGGACGGAACGCCTTCGGTGGCAAGGCTGCAAGCGGAGATCGACCAACGGCTGGTACAGGTCAACGATCAGATGTCGACCTATCAACCTGATTCCGAGCTGAGTCGGTTTAACGCCAGCCGTGAAGTAGACAAGCCTTTCCCGGTTTCTGCTGCCACCACGGAAGTGGTGCTGGAAGCGCTGCGCATCAACCGTGTGACCGACGGCGCGCTGGACGTGACCGTCGGGCCGCTGGTGAACCTGTGGGGTTTTGGCCCGGAAGGGCGGTCGGAAAAAGTGCCGAGTGCCACCGAGTTGGAACAGCGCCGCAGCTGGACGGGGATCGACAAACTGGCGGTTGAAGGCAATGCGCTGGTGAAACGCATTCCTGAGCTGTACGTCGACCTCTCTTCCATTGCCAAAGGCTACGGCGTTGATGCGATTGCTCAATATCTGCAATCACAGCACGTCGCAAACTACATGGTTGATATTGGCGGGGAAGTCCGCACCCGTGGTCATAACGGCGAGAAGAAGCCCTGGCGCATTGCCATCGAACGGCCAACCGCCGGGGGGGAGCAGCAGGCGCAACTGGTGATCGAGCCGGGTGAGATGGCGATGGCCACCTCTGGGGATTACCGAAATTACTTCGAGCAGGACGGAGTTCGCTATTCTCATACTATCGACCCGCTCACCGGTAAACCGATCCGCCACCATTTAGTGTCGATCACGGTGATCAGCCCGTTGTGTATGACGGCTGACGGGCTTTCTACCGGGTTAAACGTGATGGGGCCGGAGCGAGGTATGGCGCTGGCCAACCTGCTGGGGATCCCGGTGTTTATGATCGTGAAAACCGCCAAGGGGTTTGAGGAGCGCTATTCCGATGCGTTCAAGCCCTATCTGAAGAAAGGGTAGACGTTATGTTGACGATGTTCGCTGCATCCTTTGTGCTGTTTCTGCTGGTGGTTGGTGGGATGTCACTGGGCTATGTGTTCAAGCGCAAAACCTTGCAGGGCAGCTGTGGCGGCATTACGGCGCTGGGGATGGAAAAGGTCTGTGACTGCCCGGAGCCTTGCGACGCGCGCAAAAAGCGCATCGCCAAGGAAGCGCTGCGCCGCGAAATGCTGGAAAAACACCGGATCCTCTAGCCGTTCGGGATTTCCTACACCGGTGCGCTGTACGGCCCCTCACCCCAACCCTCTCCCAATGTACATACCGAGTACCTCATGAACACTTGTTTGGGGAGAGGGGCTAGTCCGGAGTTGCGGTCAGGTGCCGGAGCTAATTTGTGGCACGTTCGGTCCCCTCTCCCTGTGGGAGAGGGTTAGGGTGAGGGGCGCCACTAGTCTACACTCTCCATATTGAGCTTTTAATAATTGGCTGTATACTTATACAGTATTATTGGAGGCGCGATGCGTAAAATCATTCATGTCGATATGGACTGCTTCTTCGCAGCGGTAGAAATGCGCGACAATCCCAGCCTGCGCGATATCCCGCTGGCTATCGGTGCCAGCGCCGATCGGCGTGGCGTGATCAGCACCGCCAACTACCCGGCGCGCCGTTATGGCGTGCATAGCGCCATGCCGACCGCCACGGCGCTCAAGCTCTGCCCGCACTTGACGCTGTTACCGGGCCGCATGGCGGCCTATAAAGAAGCCTCACTGCATATCCGTGAAATCTTCGCCCGTTATACTCCGCTGATCGAACCGCTCTCTCTGGATGAAGCCTATCTGGACGTGACCAACAGCATCCAATGCAACGGCTCCGCCACCCTGATTGCCCAACAGATCCGCCAGGAAATTGCCGCTGAATTGAACCTGACCGCTTCGGCGGGCATTGCCCCCATCAAATTCCTGGCCAAGATCGCCTCCGAGTTGAACAAGCCAAACGGCCAATACGTCATCACACCGGCGCAGGTGCCCGCTTTCTTGCAGCAGCTGCCGCTGAGTAAAATTCCCGGCGTGGGCAAGGTCACCGCCAAACGGTTGGAAGAGGTGGGGTTAATCACCTGCGCCGATGTGCAGAACTATAATCTGGCCGATTTGTTAAAGCGCTTCGGCAAATTTGGCCGGGTGCTGTGGGAACGCTGTCAGGGTATCGATGAGCGTGAGGTTTCCCCCGATCGTTTACGCAAATCGGTAGGGGTTGAGCGAACGCTGGTCGAGGACATTCATCATTGGGAAGATTGTGAAACGCTGATCGTTGAAAAACTCTATCCAGAGCTGGAAATGCGGCTGCGCAAGGTCAAACCGGATCTGCATATCGCCCGCCAAGGGGTGAAACTGAAGTTCCAGGATTTCCAGCAAACCACCCAGGAGCACGTTTGGCCGGTGCTCAATATTGAGGACTTGCTCAATGTTGCCCGCCAGGCGTGGCATGAGCGGCGGGAAGGGCGCGGCGTCAGGTTGGTTGGCCTGCACGTAACGCTGCTCGATCCCCAGTTGGAGCGGCAGCTGGTACTGACGTGGTGAGGCGAAAAACGAGTATGTTTAATCCACTCGCCTGGGTACAATCAACGCTTATTTTTTGGGGTTATATCCTTACAGGGAAGCAGGAACAATGGAAAAGACTCACCAAGCGTCCGCAACAAAATGGACGTGGGCCGATTTACACAGTAGCTATCGATTTTGGGGGCTGGTTTTTTATTTTGTTTTTATTGCTTCGAGTCAATATATCTTGAGCTTATATTCGGCGCTTTATATGAAGAAAGGTTCAGACTTGTCCTATTTGACGATTGGCATCGCTTTTTCATTCCAACAGGCCGGTTTTTTATTTGGTGTGATTCTGGCCTGGATAGCCAGCCGGATGAAAAGCTACTATTTACTGTACCTGTTTAGTGCCTTCTATTTACTGGGTATAGCATTATTCTGTTTCAATGTGGAAAACGTTGTTGCGCTGATGGCCGGGGAGATGCTGATAGGGCTGGGGATAGGGGCTATCATACTGATCATTCCTGCGTTTATTGCTGGTGCAGTCGGCAGTACAGAAACTTATGTCTTGGCATTTGGGTTGATGGCAACATTGAAGTTGTTGAATAATTTATCCATTGCGTCTCTGACAGGACGGGTTTTTGATATGGATCCGTTGCTTGACAATCCAACATACTTTTTTGCTGTATTAGCGACACCGGCGATCATTGGCACATTGTTGTTGATGCCGATGAAACCACAGTTATTTAATGTGGCGCCGCCGGTACGGCAGGCTGCTCCTCTTGCGCCGACATACCGCGAACCTGGAATTACCTTCCTGCTGTATTTTGTGCCGTTTTACAATATTTATTGGTTGGTAAAAATACATGCGGAAATCAGAAACTATAGCCAATCTGCGATACTACTAACCCCTAGAGGGGCTGGGTGGTCGGCTTTTGTTGTGCCTATTGTCACGCCAGCAATTTTCTCCACGCTAAACGATACTCTTCGGGCGATAATTGAAAGCCACGGGCAACAAGCAAGGTATAAGACTTGGCTGATAATTCTGTTTGCTTTCCTGCTGCCACCGGTTAGCGCAGCGCTGATACAGTCGCAGATGAATGAAATTAGCGGCAATCTGGCTAACAACGAAACGCAATCCTGACAGGTAGGGCCGATAGTTTTTTCAACTGAGTTATTGGGCCCAGCGTTAAACTGGGCCCAATATCTTATCCGCGCTCAGGGATCGCTTTCAGCAAGGCGGTCAGCAGCGTCCAGTATTGGCCAACGCTGGCGATATGCACCTGCTCATCCGGCGAGTGAGGCCCGGTGATGGTCGGCCCAATCGACACCATATCCATCTGTGGGTAAGGTTTCTTGAACAAGCCACACTCCAACCCGGCGTGGATCACCATGATGTTTGGCGTCTTGTTGAACAGCTTCTGGTAGGTTTCACGCACCAACTGCATCACAGGAGATTTGGCATCTGGCTGCCAGCCTGGATAGCCGCCTTTCGGTGCTACTTTGGCGTTGGCCAGTTGGCCTAATGCGGTCAGCATATCCACCACATAGTCTTTACCGCTGTCGAGCAGGGAGCGGATCAGGCAAATGATCTCGGCTTCATGCTCGCTGGTGGTCACCACGCCGACGTTCAGCGAAGTTTCTACCACGCCTTTCACTTCGTCGCTCATGCGGATCACGCCGTTAGGGGTACCGTTGAGCAGTGCCACCAAGCGGCTCTGACAGTCTGCGGTGAGTGCCTGCAAAGCGGTAGTGGCTGGCTCGAGCAGAACGGTAATGTTCTTCTCTTTGGCAGACAGTTCGTTTTGCAGCGTAGCCAGGAACTGCTGGCTCAGGGCTTTCAGCGCATCGGCTTTGGCGGCCGGAACGGCTACTACGGCAGAGGCTTCACGTGGGATGGCATTACGCAGCGTACCGCCGTTCAGCTCCAGCAGGCGCAGGTTCAGCTCTGGCGTGTGGGCAAACAGGAAACGGGCCAGCAGCTTGTTGGCGTTGCCCAGGCCGTGATGGATATCGGCACCGGAGTGGCCGCCTTTCAACCCTTTCAGGGTCAGCTTCAGCGTTTGGTAACCGGCTGGCAGTGCTTCACGTTGCAGTGGCAGGGTGGTGATGAAATCGATCCCCCCGGCGCAGCCCATGTAGATTTCGCCTTCCTCTTCGGAGTCGGTGTTGATCAGGATGTCAGCTTGTAACCAGTTTGGCTGCAGGCCAAAGGCACCGTCCATACCGGCTTCTTCCGTCATGGTCAACAGGACTTCCAGCGGGCCATGCTCTACGCTGTCATCGGCCAGCACCGCCAGCGCAGAGGCCATACCGATACCGTTATCGGCACCCAGCGTAGTACCGCGTGCCTTGATCCATTCGCCGTCGATATAAGGCTGGATCGGGTCTTTGGCGAAATCGTGAACCGTATCGTTGTTCTTTTGCGGCACCATATCCAGGTGTGCTTGCAGCGCTACCGGCTTGCGGTTTTCCATACCTTTGGTGGCAGGCTTGCGCAGCAGAATATTGCCGACCTGGTCGCGTTCGGCATGCAGGTTCTTTTCTTTTGCCCAGTCGAGGATATGCTGTGCTAGCGCTTCTTCATGGTAGGAAGGGTGCGGGATCGAGCAGATTTTGGCAAAAATATCCCACAGCGGCTGTGGCGAAAGTTGAGACAATTCAGACACTATAAGTCTCCTGTGACAGCATTTTCAGCAAGGAGTGAATGCTGTGCGGTTAGGGTGAGTAGCTATCTGTGCTTCAGGCACGTGAACCTGAGAATATCATTTTATTCGCGGCTGTGCGCGCCCCGTATGACGCTGTTTATCGGCTTGGGTTCCCCGTTTTACGGGCGGTTGCGCAGATAAGCCGCGCGACTCGCCACCAAGATATTCACAGGAAAAATGCATCAACGCCTCGGTTCAACTGGTATTCGTGGCGCGCAGTCTCTATAATCTCGCGCAACCTTTTTTCCCCCTGAACTACTGAGTAAGCCACATCATTGCTGGCCGGGACACCATTCTATGAGCGAAAAATACGTTGTTACCTGGGATATGTTGCAAATGCAAGCGCGCAAACTGGCTCACCGCCTGCTGCCTGCCGATCAATGGAAAGGCATTATTGCCGTAAGCCGTGGCGGCCTGGTGCCTGCTTCGCTGCTGGCTCGTGAGCTGAGCATCCGTTATGTAGATACCGTCTGCATCTCCAGCTATGACCATGACAACCAGCGCGAAATGAAGGTGCTCAAGCGCGCCGAGGGTGATGGCGAAGGCTTTATCGTGGTTGACGATTTAGTGGATACCGGCGGCACCGCCAAAGCGATCCGCGAGATGTATCCGAAAGCTCATTTCGTGACCATCTTCGCCAAGCCGGCAGGTCGCCCGCTGGTTGACGATTACGTGGTGGATATCCCGCAGGATACCTGGATCGAGCAGCCTTGGGATATGGCAGTGACCTTCGTGCCACCGATCGGCGGCCGTTAATCCGTTCCAGCCTCAAACGCCCGGCAATACCGGGCGTTGTTGTTTATGCCGTGGTTTCGTCAAATTCGGTAAATTCCCCGCCTTATATCTCCAGAGTTAGGTACACTGGCACCTAGATATCCCGGCTATTCAAGCCTTGATGTAAGTCTTAGGAGGCTGTTGTTACCATGGCACAAGCCAACCTTTCTGAAGTACTGTTCAAACCCTCATTCAAACATGTCGAAACCTCGACGTTAGTCACCCGTGCCCATCATGCGGTAGGTGCCGATCTGCACTCCACCTTGGAGGGCGACACCGACGGCAATTGGTATCGCATGCTCAATCATCTGCTGTGGACCTGGCGCGGCACAGATCCGCTGGAGATCAGCGAAGTGTTGGCGCGTATTGCGGCCTCCAACGCGGAACATAGCGACGATCACCTGCTGGATACCGTGGTCGGCTACCGTAACGGTAACTGGATCTACGAGTGGGTACGCCAGGGGATGCTATGGCAGCAGCGGGCATTGGAGCAAAAAGATCCGCTGGTCGGTGGACAGTATTGGCTGAATGCCGCCAATCTATACAGCATTGCCGGTTACCCGCATCTGAAAGGGGATGAACTGGCCGAGCAGGCAGAGGTACTCTCTAACCGCGCTTATGAAGAAGCCGCATTGTTGTTGCCGTACCAGCTAAAAGAGCTGGAGTTCGCCATTGAGGGCGGCAGCTCCATCACCGGCTTCCTGCATATGCCTGATAACGGCCAGGCACCGTACCCCACGGTACTGATGTGTGGCAGCCTGGATACCCTGCAGACCGATTATCATCGCCTGTTCCGTGATTATCTTGCGCCGCACGGCATTGCGATGCTGACCATCGATATGCCGTCTATCGGTTCATCCTATAAGTGGAAGCTGACGCAAGATTCCAGCTTCCTGCATCAGCAGGTGTTGGCTCAATTGTCTTCCGTGCCTTGGATTGATCACACGCGTGTCAGCGCCTTCGGCTTTCGCTTTGGTGCCAACGTGGCGGTTCGCCTGGCCTATCTGGAGTCGCAGCGTTTGCGCGGTGTGGCCTGCGTTGGGCCGGTGGTGCATAGCCTGCTATGTGACTTGAAATGCCAGGACCACGTGCCGGATATGTATATGGACGTGCTGGCCAGCCGTATGGGCATGGCCAACGCCTCTGACAGCGTGCTGAAAACCGAGCTGAACCGCTATTCCCTGAAAACCCAGGGGCTGCTGGGCCGCCGTTGCCCGACGCCGATGCTGGCCGCCTATTGGGATGAGGATCCGCTCAGCCCAAAAGAAGAGTCGCAGCTGATCGCGTCCTCTTCACTGAACGGCAAACTGATCGCCATCCCGCGTACGCCGGTTTATCAGAGTTTCCATCAATCCTTACTGCAAATTTGTGATTGGCTAAGAGATAAAATGCGCTAACCAGTTGCTAATTTTTAACAGTTTGTTAAAAAGGGTGGACTACATTGTGGAGGTTGAAAAATGACGCTACCGAGTGGCCACCCTAAAAGCCGACTAATGAAACGCTTTGCCAGCCTGGGTCCTTACCTGCGCGAAGGGCAATGTGAGAACGACCGCTTTTTCTTTGACTGTCTGGCGGTCTGCGTCAACGCCAAGCCAGCGCCGGAAAAGCGTGAGTTCTGGGGCTGGTGGATCGAACTGCAGGCTGATAATTCCCGTTTCACCTATAGCTACCACTTTGGTCTGTTTGACAAAGAAGGGCATTGGAACGAGGAAAAGATTAAAGACTCTGAAGTAAAAGAGAAGCTGGAAACCACGCTGCGCGTCTTCCATCGTCGGCTGGGTGAACTGCTGACCACGATGGAGCTGAAGTTGGAACCCGCCGATGATTTCAACGAGCAACCGATAAAACTCTCCGCCTAGATCATTTCCCCGCATATTTACGCCGAAATCGCGTTGTGCCTGTTGGCATAACGCGTCTCTCCTGTTACAACGTCCTTTGCATTCCTTTTAACTCCAACGGCAGAACTATTATGAACGGCAGCCAGACATTGGTTGTGAAATTGGGCACCAGCGTGTTGACCGGCGGTTCGCTGCGTCTGAACCGTGCCCATATTGTCGAACTGGTGCGCCAATGCGCCCAGCAACATGCAGCGGGCCACCGCATCGTTATTGTTACCTCCGGGGCGATTGCTGCCGGGCGTGAACACCTGGGCTACCCGGAGTTGCCCGCCACCATCGCTTCCAAGCAGTTGCTGGCGGCGGTGGGGCAAAGCCGGCTGATCCAGCTGTGGGAACAGCTGTTCTCGATCTATGGCATTCATATCGGGCAGATGCTGCTGACGCGTGCCGATCTGGAAGACCGCGAGCGCTTCCTCAACGCGCGCGACACCATGACCGCGCTGCTGGATAACCGCATTGTCCCGGTGATCAATGAGAACGACGCGGTTGCCACCGCAGAAATCAAAGTTGGCGACAACGATAACCTGTCTGCACTGGCTGCCATTTTGGCCGGGGCCGATAAACTGCTGTTGCTGACCGATCAGCAGGGCTTATATACCGCCGACCCGCGCAATAACCCGGAAGCTGAGCTGATCCGTGAAGTGCACGGCATTGACGATGCGCTGCGTGCCATTGCCGGTGACAGCGTTTCCGGGCTGGGTACCGGCGGCATGGGTACCAAGCTACAGGCAGCCGACGTGGCCTGCCGCGCGGGCATTGATGTGATTATCGCCGCCGGTAGCAAGCCGGGCGTGGTAGCCGATGTGATTGAAGGCAACCCGGTGGGCACCCGCTTCCATGCGCTGGAAACTCCGTTGGAGAACCGTAAACGCTGGATCTTTGGTGCGCCGCCTGCGGGTGAGATCACCGTTGACGACGGAGCGGTAGAAGCGATGATGGCTCGTGGCAGTTCACTGCTGCCGAAGGGGATCCGCGAGGTGAAAGGCGACTTCTCACGCGGTGAGGTGATCCGTATCCGCAATCTGGCGGGGCGCGATCTGGCTCATGGCGTCAGCCGTTATAACAGCGATGCCATGCGCATGATTGCCGGGCACCACTCGCAGCAAATCAGCGAGATCCTGGGCTATGAATATGGCCCGGTGGCCGTGCATCGCGACGATATGATCGTAAGTTAAGGAGGGAACATGCTCGAGCAGATGGGGAAGGCCGCCAAACAGGCTTCCTGGCAGTTGGGGGTACTGAGCACGGCGAAAAAGAACCAGGTGTTGGCGGTGATGGCCGACATGTTGGAGGCTCGCAGCGAAGACATTCTACAGGCGAATGAGCAGGATATGGCGCAGGCGCGTGCCACCGGGATGAGTGAAGCCCTGTTGGATCGCCTGCTGCTAACCCCAGCGCGTCTGGCGGCGATCGCCAACGATGTGCGCCAGGTCTGTCGCCTGAATGATCCGGTTGGCCACGTGCTGGATGGTAATCTGCTGGACAGCGGTCTGAAACTCGAGCGTCGCCGTGTGCCGCTCGGGGTGATTGGCGTGATCTATGAAGCGCGCCCCAACGTCACCATCGACGTCGCCAGCCTGTGTTTGAAAACCGGTAATGCGGTGATCTTGCGCGGCGGTAAAGAGACCCACCACACCAACCAGGCGACGGTGAAAGTGATCCAGCAGGCGCTGGAACAGTGCGGCCTGCCAGCGGCGGCGGTGCAGGCGATCGAAAGCCCGGATCGTGAACTGGTGAATGAACTGCTGCGTATGGATCGCTATGTCGACATGCTGATCCCACGCGGCGGTGCCGGGCTGCATAAGCTGTGCCGCGAGCAATCGACCATTCCGGTGATCACCGGCGGTATCGGCGTGTGCCATATCTATGTGGACGACAGCGTAGACTACGACAAGGCGCTGACCGTCATCGAAAATGCCAAGATCCAGCGGCCAAGCGCCTGTAACTCGGTAGAAACCCTGTTGGTTAACCGCACTATCGCTAACAGCTTCCTGCCTGCGCTGAGCGCACGTATGGCCGCCGTGGGTGTAACCTTGCACGCCAGCGATAACGCCATGCCGTTGTTGCAGGAAGGGCCAGCGAAGGTGGTTGCGGTTGCTGCGGAAGATTACGACGATGAGTGGTTATCGTTAGATTTGAACGTGACGCTGGTGGACGATATCGATCAGGCCATCGATCATATCCGCACCCACGGCACCAGCCATTCCGATGCCATTCTGACGCGTTCGCTGAGCAACGCCGAGTATTTTGTTCGTGCGGTGGATTCCTCTGCGGTGTATGTCAACGCCAGCACCCGCTTTACCGATGGCGGCCAGTTCGGTTTGGGCGCAGAAGTTGCGGTCAGCACCCAGAAACTGCACGCCCGCGGTCCGATGGGGCTGGATGCGTTGACCACCTACAAGTGGATTGGCTACGGCGACGATTTGGTGCGCAGCTAAAGCCTGGCTTGAGGTTACTGACAAACTGCAACCGCTTGCTGTTTTGTAGGGGCGCAGCATGCTGCGCCCGTTGAGATAGCCAGGGACGAACCTATTTGCTCCAGCCCACTCAGCCACACGGGATCAATGATCCAGGTAGAGATAGTGCATCCAGCTTGTCATGCGTAACAGCACCTTACGCATCACGGAAACATGGGTAAAGTGGTCGGAATACACCGCCACCTGGGCAAATATCCCATCTGGCAAGGCATCAACCTCCGCATTCGGCTCTAACTGAATTACCGCCAGTACGCCATCGGAACCCGGTATCATGCTCAATGATTGCAGGGTTCCCTGCGCCTGGTATGTCCCGCTGGGAACGACGGGAAGTATGCTGGTCAGCCTCCCCTGGAATACCTGGCCAGGAAGCGCATTGAAAACGATCTCGGCTTGATCGCCTGATTTCAGGCGTAACAGCGAATTTTGTCTGAATTGCGCGACGATTTGCCGTTTTTGTTGCGGGATAAACACCATCACCGGGCGCAGTGGCAGCGCTGCCGCGTAAGTTCCTGGGCGGATAAGCACCTGGGTCACATAGCCATTACTGGGAGCACGAACCACGGTTTGTTCGAGATTATATTTGGCTTCCGTTAACTGGGCCCGGAGGCTGACTATCTGCGACTGTTCTCCGTTGACGACGCTGTTTAACTGGCTTCTTATCTGTGCCTGTTCAGCCAATGAACTTTTCACCAGCGCATCCTGTGCCAGAAAATTTTGCCTGGCGTTATCAATGTCGCTTTCGGAGAAAGGGTTTACCTGGGCCCGGCTCCCTTTAACATAGCGTTGGTAGTCTTTATATAAACGATCGCGTTCGGCAATCACCCCTGAGGTATGGGCGACGGCTTCATCTAATTGCCCCTGAAGCACCTGTATACTATGGATTGCCGTCATTAAATCGGCCTGTAACCTATCGACACGTGCCTGATATCGGGTCGGTTCTATTTTAAAAAGTATGTCACCTTTTTTTATAAAGGTATTTTGCTTATCAGTAACCTCACTGACAATGCCGGTCACCTGCGGTGTGATGGGAATGGAAACGACGGCCTTTTGCGCTTGAAAAGTATAGGGGTGGTTATAATTCATTAATAAAATCAGAGCGCCTACTAAAACAACACCGCCCAATGCTGCGGTAGGGACCGTCCATTTGTTTACCGGGATTTTAAATATTTTGAATATGCCATAGGCCAACGCGACATAGGTAAGAATAATGAGCAAGTCCATTGAGTTACTCCGCAGAAGGTGTTTTGGTTTCGCTGATGCTTTGTTCCAGCTCGGTTATTCTTTGTTCTAAACGGGCAAATGGATCCTGCTGGCCTTGCATTCCCCAACCGCGCTCTGGCCGGTACAGCGTGGCCCATATCCATAAAAAAGGCCATATCACATGTAGAGTAAACAAACTGACCCAACCTGCAACATGGATCGCGTCCGCATGCGGATGATTGCGTGATTTTGCGATCAGATAAGGAATGTCATGGAGAATAATGATCCCGTAAAAAATGACGAGGAAGACAACAACGAGCACGCCTAACGCAAAATAATTAAGGAACATGGTGGCCTCTGCTAAGCAAACGAACCCGACGGATTAAGTAAGTGCGCTGGTGGCTGCGCTACCATGTCTGTTAGGCGTGTATTAGTGGGTTATCATTGACTGTAGTGGATAGTAATTTATGAATATTGATATTTTTCATCTACTTTGGCAGTGCCCGCCGAAAATGCCATGTGGGGAGATAAAACACCTACGGCAGCGCTAACAGGATGTTTCTTCATATATCTTCTCGGTGGGGGGAGGTCAGTTCATAAAATATAGCACCATCCAAAAAATCTGGCGGCATGAGAATATTTTTGTTGGCGATTTATCAGCAACTTTGCCGGAGTCGGACTTACCGAGATAACGTTTTTGCATTCGGGAGTTCTTTATCTTTTATGTTGTTAAACGTCGAGTTTGCGGCCAGCCATGCCACCCTGGCCGGATCGCGATGCGTGCTCGCTCTGTGCGTCATTTGGAAGGCACCAAAGCTCGCTGGGCTCATTAATGCATGAACCCAGCCGGAACCTACGCGTTAAGCAGGAAAACGACGAGGTGCAGAGGGGAGGTTAATCATAGTAAAGCGTATAGTGAAGCAACCGGCTAAATGTCCCTGAATTAATCGGCCCCGTTTTAGCAATGTAAGCTGAGAAAAGCAGGGTGTTATCGCCTTTTTTTATTTTTTGGCCGATGTTTTTTCTGCCAAAATACAGCGGGCTGCCATCACTATCCAGCAGCCCTAACGCGATACCACTCACGCCATCAACCGGGATCAGGCTGCCAGATGCGCCGGTACCTGTTCTGTCGAACGCAATCTTGACGTTCTTATTTTCTGTATCGCAGCCGTATAAATTGATGAGGAAGGGCACCGGCGTGGATTTCCCTTTGGCATCAAGCTCGGCGCTGGATATATCGCCCATGCTGATCGTTTGATTATCGTCACCGACCACGATATTGCAGGTGGCGACGGTGATCCTGCCCACAAACTTAGTGCTACTGCGCGCCGTAATTTCCGCATGAACCGTGGTTGCCAACAGCATGGCGGCTAAAAAAAGTAAACATTTACTGTTCATCATTGCTTTCCTTACCAATAACATTCACGGCATGGCAACTTCGAAGGTCAGCACCTGGCTGTATTCACCATCCTTGATTTTTTTTAGATCCTTGGTGGTGGCGGATATTTCAGCCCGCATCCTTTTTGATTCGCTGATGCTGCTGATATCACTAATAAAGCGAGAGTATTTCTGGTTGAAACTCAAGTATGTACCTTTACCTAAATCAAACAGCTTCAGGCCGATACCCTGTGGTGTTCCCGAGCTATGGCTAATCCCCCAAAAGGTCGGACTGATGGGGTAACCGCCTTGGGTTTTGATTTCACCAGGCAGATTATAAGCGCTGCCCATACAGGTGGTGGATTGGTCTGGTCCTTTTATCACGGTCATGGTGAAGTCCTCACTACGGACTCTGCCACGGCTGAGATCGTCAGACGAGATTGGCTGGAATGCTACCACATCAGGGGTGACAACGGTCAAGGTACACTGCTTGATCGGTGGCTTGATTGAACCACCGCCACCACCACCACCGCCGCCACCACTACCACCGCCGCCATCACCGCCACCGAGGCTGGGGCTAAAATTGCAGTAAATCTTATTGTCAAGACCGCAGATCATCAAGTAGGGGATGTCGGTTGTCGCCCAGGTTATTTCGTTATCCGAGCTAGCAGCTATCCACAGGGTGCCGACTGAGTCTTGCAGGTCATAGTAAGGGTGGATCTCAAATTCGGTTTTAAATACTTTTGGTTGTACGCGAAAATTAAACGTTAAATTCTTGGTATAGCGCGGTGTTGCGAATGCTATGTCCCAACAGTTCTTTTGGCATGGTGCCAAAGTGGTATCGCTCCAGCTAAACAGCTTATCGTGTTCCATGTTTTCAATATTGCTAAAGGTTTTCTGCGAGCCAGCGCCGGAGATCGTTAAGGTCAGGTTTTTCCATACGTTAGAATTGGCAGGGATGGGGATATGAGGATCGGTAGCCTTGGCAAATTTATAGGTGATCCTATCTGTTTTATCGCCAAAGTTGACGCAGGTTACCCTGGAGGTTTGGCTGGTGGAGTAGATGGCGTTGGGAATTTTCCAGATGAATTTAGTGTCACATTGCGTAATACCATTTTCGTCTAGATGACAATCATATTTTTCAGTGTCCCTTTGGACTCTTTCCTCGATAATGGCCGCGAGGCTTACGTTAGGAACGAGGCTAGAGCTTGGCTCAAAGTCGCAGGCAATAGATGACTGAGCCAAGGCGGAGTTAACAGAAAACAGCCCTGCACAGAGGCATAGGATAAACTTGATCATAACAATAACCTCTATATCAAGGGCGATTTTTACCGTTTTTTACCACATCACACTGGCTCGCTGTGCAATGATAATTTATTGCGTTATAAGAGCCATAATCATTAATGTACTGTAGTTGGATGGCCTGGTTTTTTACCAGTGCGTTTGGCACAGTGACTTCACTCAGCGGCTTAAGCGTTATAGCCTCATCCGACAGAGATATCGGTTTATTAGCTACGTCGAGGGTAGGTATAACGATATAAAAAGGCGTTGGATTGACGATCTTCACGCCATTATTGACGGGGGTAAGTACTAACTTCTCTTGCCAAACCTCCGTGGCCATTTTTTTGAGGCTCGCTGGGCGGTAGAGGAGCTTTATTTTAATCCGTAAAGCTAACTGAACGACGTTGGTCTTATCAGATTTTGGCGGGATCTCCTGCAGGTTATAGAAGAACAGTGATTCTCTATCCTGAGGTAACTGAGCAGCAGCAGGCAACGGGGTAATATTGACCTGCACCGTAGTGTCTTTTTCCAGTCGCTGTAACGGTGGCAGCACGGTAAGTGGTGAGTTTATTTTTTCCCCATTTTCATTTTCTAGCCAGCTTTGTGCCAGATAAGGTAATTTTTTACTGTGATTAATAATATTAACCGGTGCCGATTTTTCATCACCCATAATAATTACGCGAGTTCTATCAATAGAGATCGCCGCGTTGGCCTGGGAAACGCTAAAACCTGCCAGCGTCAGAATAAAAAATAGCTTGGTAGCTTGGGAGATCATGGGAATATCCTTGTGAGGTTATTGGGTTTTACATACCGTAGAAGAGCTGAAAGACAGCGACACATTCTGGCCCTGCAGGCTGAAGAAACAGTGTCGGCCAGCCGCATCCATCGCTTTCAGAGTGGAATCATTACTGACTCCGGAAATATAGACCTCGCCATTTTCACCCACCATGCCAACGCTTCTCTTCTCGGCAGCGTCTTCAACGGTGGTGCCAAACGGGATCGGCTGGCCCTGGGGATCGGTTAACCGAATAAATGCTTTGATCCCCCGGTAAACATTCAGCCTGCGGTAGCCAATCGCCCCTTTGGTTAACACCGTTTGGATGTTAGCGACTGAACCATCAACATCATCGGGGAGTCGTTTAGCATCAACCGAGTAATCGGTACGGTAATATTCCGGGACGTCATTGATAATGGCCAAGCCTTGGGCGTTGGTTGGCTCGTTGCGGTCACCATTGCCAACATAAACACCGGCAATACCATTGGTATCGATCAGCAATCTTGAGTTTCCGGAGTAGCCCTCACGGTGCATAACGGCGCCATGAGCGGTAGCCGTGAAGCCGGACTTAATGCTGCCGCCCAGATAGTAATCGTTGTCACTCATCGATGCGTTCAAGGTGGTGGCGACCTTGGCCATTTTTTGCGAGGAGTTGGCATTGATTTTACCTTGCCGTAAGCCGTCATAGGCGCTGGCGCCAACGGACCAGATATTATTGGGGTCAACATTATTGGTATAGGACAGGCTAGGTGATAATTTGCCGGTATTGGTACGCATAGCGGTATTCATATAGCTGTGGGCACCTAATGGAATATTAAAGCTCAGGTAGATCGAGTTGTTGTTTTTCTGGCTCTGCGAATAATAGCTTTTCTTATACTCTGTCCGGTTTACCGAGAGGTAGGTATTGATATTTTTCATGCCGGCGAAGTCAAAGGATTTTGACACGCTTAACCCGTAGGTATTACTGTCGGAAGTGTCCTGCCAGTAAGTTTGCTTGCTATAAATGGCGTTCAGTGAGAAACCGAGATCTGTAAAGCTCTTGCTGGCGACGATATTGTAGCTTTCCTTGCTGGTGCTGACATAACTCGGGCTGTTTTTCAGCGTGATAAAATCACTGAGCGTCAGGAAGCTTTCCTCTGAGAAGCGGTAGCCCGCAAAGGTAATTTGGCCATCAATGCTGTCGAACATTTTCGAGTAGTTGATACGGTAGCTTTGGCCCCGCGGGCGGGAGTCTGTCAGCTGTGCATCGGTGTGGGTTATGTCAAAGGATAGGGCGCCAAGCACGCTCATATCGTAACCAATCCCCCCGTTGATAGCGTAGTACTGTTTATCCGTAAGGATAAAACCGCCAAACAGTGACGTCCCGGAAAGGATACCGAGAGAGGCTTCACCGGTGGCTAGATACGGATTGAAACCGCCATTATTTTCATTTGATTGCCCCAGCATGGCTTTATATCTGACATGACCTGAACGCGTCAGGAAAGGGACGTTGGAGGTTTGAATGGTTGAGGTTCTCTCCTCACCATTTTCCTCGCGGATGGTCATTTTTAACTCGCCAGAAGTCATGTCGGTGAGATCGTTAATGATAAAATTGCCGGGCGGCACCATCCTTTCATAGATAACGTTATTATCACCACGGGAGATGGTAATTTTGGCGTTGCTATTGGCAACCCCCTCGATGACCGGCGCATAACCCCGCAATGCCGGTGGCAGCATGCGATCGTCACTGGCAATGGCAACCCCGGTATATTCAATGGGGTCGAAAACATCGGTTGAAAGGTAGTTTCTGCCGAGAGTTAAATGAGCACCGGCATTATTGAGTGAGCGCGCCAGGTAAGCTGTTGGCGTGCTGAAGCGGGATTGTTTTACGCCCTGCCTGCTTTTATATAAAAATGCCTGATGGCTACTTCTCAGGCGCCAGGCGCCGTAGTTCACACCGGCAGTCCCGTAGCCAGATAATGACAGGTAGTTTGAACCCTGCTTACTCTGATAGACGTTGCCACTGGCGTTATAATCAAGCAGGATACCGGGAATACCTTCATCCCATTGTGCAGGTGGTGTCCAGTTGGGATCGTTATACTTTAAAGCGGCCTGCGGGATCGTCAACAGCAGTTCGCTCTTTTTACGATCGATTGTCAACGTGCTGCCTGCATAATCCTGGACGATAATACAGGCACTATCCCCTAGTGCGTGGTGTTCCAACATTTCCTGCAAGGCACTACTTTTTAAATCAAATTTCTGCAATAGTTCCGGGGTAAAGCAAACCTTGCTGTCACCTTCGACATCGACTATCTGGAACTGGAGGGTGCCGAGAGTACTATTATTCAACTTTAACGAAAGCAGGTAGTTTCCCGCCGGAATATAATCAGGACGTGAAAAATTACTCAGGCTGATACTCTGTTTATCGAGGATGTCCAAGGCTCTGGTTTCAAACTCAATATCATTGTTTTTTGCCTGGGCTGAGTGTGCAACAATGATAAAAAACAATAGGGTTGAAGCGGGTGAGTAATTTTTCTTATTGTTCATAATGATAGTTTCTGAACGCTAGTAAGTAGCAGGCTTGGCCAGGCTAGGCCATACCTGCTAGGTGATAATTACCACTAATGCATTTGGGGATTTTAGAGGTAGGTCAGAGAGAA
This sequence comes from Serratia sp. 2723, assembly GCF_050434425.1. NCBI lineage: Bacteria > Pseudomonadati > Pseudomonadota > Gammaproteobacteria > Enterobacterales > Yersiniaceae > Serratia > Serratia sp. 2723. The sequence continues at coordinate 368,778 of NZ_JBNDIN010000003.1, read as the reverse complement.
GCTGGTTAATGCGTCATAGTGACCGGCAATAACCGCTTCCCCATCCAAGGCAACTACCTGAGCGGAGAATTGCAGGGTGTTGTCTCCGGTGCGCAAGCTATAAGGCTCAGATTTTGTCGCAATCTTAACCTGTTTGTTAGCCGCATCTAACAGGCGGATGGCCAAACCCTTGGCATCACCGGTGACCCCCAGGAAACCATTGGCACCACCGACAGACATGCCATCGAAACGGACGTTGACTTTGGTTTCGGCGGCAGCCTTGGGATCGAATGTGCAGCCGATGAGTTTGATTTTAAAGTCGATAGGGGTGCTGTAACCGATAGTGGTCAACTGGGCGTCAGAAACCTGCCCCAAACTGATCGATTGGTTGTCGCCATCAATGCCTGGAGCTAAACCGCAAGGGGCTTTTAACACCGAGCCTTTGAACAGGATCTGGCCATTGCCTTGGGAGCCAGGGGGAACTTCAGCCAGAACGGTACCGCTCAGCGCTAAAGAGGCTAATACGGTAGCGGCTAGCAGGTTTTTCTTGATAGTCATTTTTAATCTCCATATATACATGCTGTCTTTGGTATTAATCAGCTATACCTTTCCTTGAGGTTACTTATATAAAAGGCCTCACACATAGCGCCTTATCTTGTTGCCAGGTGTGAGACCTCTTAAAAACCATAAATCATTAGCTAGATGTCCTTTTTAGCTTTAGCAGGTCTTTCCTTAAGGGGGGGACAGACTCACACAGTATCCTGGATTACTCACTGTCTATTTTTGTTGTTAATTTTGGCATGTGTAATAATCATGGTTAATTATAAGTTTGATGAATTATAATTTAAGGTGGACATTTCATTAAATCCTTTTGATTTAACGTGTTAGTTTGTTTTTTTTAATGTAATTTTTAATAATTTCCACAATCGTTGACATTGTTAAAAATTAACGCTAGGTTGTTTTTTTAATTTATTGCGCATTTTTAGCAATAGGGAAACTGAAATGGAGTTTATTGTGTGGTCGTTTCAATAATCAATGGCAGGAGGCGTGAGATTGGTCTAAGTAAGGACTTGGATGCTGCAGTGGAGGCTTATTATAATGAGGCCCGGAAAATTTATCTGACTCACCCTCTCTATTTTAAGATGATGTTTAAATCCAACCGGAATGTTATTTTTTTAGCCATTTTAGGTGGCTATTACACCTTGAAAAGCCCTTCTTTTAAATGGGTAAAGAAGCTTTGCATTAACAATGAGTTGTTAAGTGCTAATGCTGTGGGTTCATTTATCTCTTTCTTGCAGGTAGGAGGACGCTTGGCGATCGGGCGTGACGAACAGGATAAACGCAAATTAACCTACCAACCGACAGCCAAAGGAGTGAATGAGGTTCGTGAGTTGATTGGTAGCCTGCTGCTGGCTTACTCGATGATCTACCCTGAATTCGATTTTGCACAGATGGTTGATCATGATGATTTCATGGCGGATTTTTTCAAAAATTATACACAGGTCATAGTGAAAGAAATGTTTGTGCATGACGCGGTGCCAGATAGCCGCGCATTTTTGACCAAGGATGGGGGACACATGATGATGTTTCACCTGTATATCGAAAGTCTCAGGCAAGGAACCTTAAGCGTGCAATACAACTATTTAAAAGCATCGACGGAGTTTTCGGTATCCCGCTCACATATCAAGCGATGTTTTCAGGCCGCCGAGCGTTTGGATTTATTGAACTTGAGGCAAGATGGCAAGACCATCGAGCTTAAACCCCGCTTTATCGATATGGTCAGAGAGGTCTTCTGTTTTTTCCTGGCGACCGTGGAGTATGGCGTTTTTGGGGGCACGTTAGCCGGGTTGACGAGCGATGTTGATTTGGAGGAATCTATCACACTGGCTGAAATCAGTGCCAACTGATCGTTAACTTTTAATGGATTACCCCTGATGGATAACCTTGCCCGGCTGTTTTCCTCACTGCAAACCCGCTTACGTCCGGAAGATGTGGCTGAATTGATCCTCACGCAGCTGGGGGATTCCATGACGCTGGTGGAAACGGCCCTGCTGCGGCAGGCGGCAGCCCGGTCACTGAAGTCCGGCCTGGTACAGATGACTTCGATGATGCAGGAGTTTCGTCAACCGGTCGCTCCAGAAAAGCAGGTGCGGAAGGCGGGGGAGTTGTTTGTTAGCGCGCCGGTGTTGGACAGCATTGATTGCAGTGATATTCAGCAGGTCAGGCAGTTGATTGCGCAACTGTCAACGGAGATCCAGAAAATACCGGGCAGTAATAATTTTGTCGCTGACCGTTTCAGCCGTGCGCAGAGGCAGCAGGCGGGTATGGATATCTCCAAGCGGCGCTACAACAAGCTGTTCCGTTTTCTGCAGCGCTTTGAGAGCAAACTGGCGACTTATCAACTGGAAACGCAAAAATATCAGGCGACTCGGATGGCCAAATCCGGGCTGGCGATGTTGATCCGCTATGAGGATTTTGCTTCCTCGCCGGACGTTGCCTGTTTTATTGTCTGGGTTTCCGCCCGTATGAACCGCCGCAGCGTGTTTACCAACCAGGCACAGGATCGCGCCTTTGACCAGATTGCCGAGTTGCTGCTGGCGCGGGTACAACAGGCACCGACATCGGCGGGTTGGTATGCCATTGCCCATATCATGCCGGATCGTGACATCGTAAAGCACCTCGATGATCGGCAAAAGCTGAGCCTGTTCGCCCACTATCTGGCGCAGCTCAACGAACTGGCGGGATTGCTGCGATTGGTCTGGCAACGCAATACCTTCAATCGCCAGACCATGATTGTGAAGCGTGGCGATGATTCCTCCACCTGGAATGCCCTGGCCGGAGCCTGGAACAGCGCCCGGCAAGGGTGGCTTGCGCTGGCTGACGTATTGGGCATGGAGGAGATGGTCGAACAGATGTGCCTGGGCAAGGTGTTGCGCCTGATGGCCGGGGACGTCGCCGCCTGGCACTATCAGACGGGCGGTGGGCTGGAGCCGGATACTCAGGTATGGGCGCATTTGCCTTTCCCCTGGGAGGTATTTTCAGGAACCCAAAGTTGCACTAAAGCAGATGTGCAACGGATCTGTACGCAGTTTGGCGTTGATCCTTATGGCAAGGGTTGGATCAGCCCACGCCGCAATCGGCAGGCGGTGGCCTTTGTCCCAACGCCGGAGCTGGTTCATGGCGTGGTGATAGCCCGACCGGAAATAGCCCTGATACTGCGCAAGGCGGGCTATTTTTCCGGTAAAGGCGCTGAGCCCGCTTGACCGGGCTGACGGCTCGTAGATAATAGCCCTGACTCTGGTATAGCTCAGTGGTAGAGCAGTCGGCTCTCCTTCCGACTGGACACAGGTTCGAGCCCTGTTGCCAGAGCCTTTCATTTTGCTTTATCCGTAATGCGGGTACTGTCCCTTTTCCCCACAGTCGTCTGTTTAACCGACGTATCGACACAACGTTTACAGCTTTTATAGTCAAGGGAAGAGAGAGATTACATATATGAAAATTCAAATGTGTTATTGACTTGAAAGCGCTTGCGGGTATGATTTGTCCACCTTCGTAGTGGAGAACCCGATGGCCCTGACTTCCTTGCAACTGTTCAAAATCCTGTCGGACGAAACTCGCCTGGGTATCGTGTTGCTGCTCAAACAGTTGGGTGAACTGTGCGTTTGCGATCTCTGCACCGGGCTAGAAGAGTCACAACCCAAGATCTCACGCCATCTGGCGATGCTCAGAGAGTGCGGGTTACTGCTGGATCGTAAGCAGGGGAAGTGGGTGCATTATCGTCTTTCCCCGCATATCCCTGCCTGGGCAGCCCTGGTTGTCGAACAAGCCTGGTTGAGCCAACACGACGAAGTCCTGTCCATGGCGCGTAAGCTGGCAGCGGCGAATTGTTCCAGCGATGGTAAAACCCTGTGTAGCTAAATATTTGTCCAAACATATATGAAAAAACATATATAAAACTTGAGGTAAGTAAGTATGTTATTGGCTGGGGCGATATTTATCCTGACCATTGTGCTGGTGATCTGGCAGCCGAAAGGATTGGGGATTGGATGGAGTGCCCTACTTGGGGCGGGGCTGGCCTTGATCACCGGAGTGGTGCAGATTGCCGATATCCCGGTGGTGTGGAATATTGTCTGGAATGCCACGGCGACCTTTATCGCGGTGATCATCATCAGCCTGTTGCTCGATGAGTCTGGCTTTTTCGAATGGGCTGCGCTGCATGTTTCCCGCTGGGGAAACGGGCGGGGGCGTCTGCTGTTTACCTACATTGTTTTACTAGGCGCAGCCGTAGCGGCTTTGTTTGCCAACGATGGAGCGGCGCTGATCCTGACCCCCATCGTGATCGCCATGCTGCTGGCTCTGGGGTTCAGTAAAGGCACCACGTTGGCGTTTGTCATGGCTGCCGGGTTTATTGCTGATACCGCCAGTCTGCCGCTGATCGTTTCCAATCTGGTTAATATCGTCTCGGCAGACTTCTTTGATCTGGGGTTTACGCAATATGCTTCGGTGATGGTGCCTGTCGATATCGCTGCGATTATCGCGACGCTGGTGATGCTACACCTGTTCTTTCGCCGGGACATTCCGCCGACCTATGAACTCGAACGACTGAAACAACCGGCGAAAGCCATTAAAGATCCGGCCACGTTCAAAACTGGTTGGGTGGTATTAATCCTGCTGTTGGTTGGTTTCTTCGTGCTGGAGCCGCTCGGCATTCCGGTCAGCGCTATTGCTGCAGTGGGGGCGCTGATCCTGTTTGCAGTGGCCAAAAGAGGTCATGCCATCAACACCGGAAAGGTGTTGCGCGGTGCGCCTTGGCAGATCGTCATTTTCTCGCTAGGGATGTATCTGGTGGTTTATGGCCTACGCAACGCCGGACTAACGGAATACCTTTCCAGTGTGCTGAACTTACTGGCGGATAATGGTTTATGGGCCGCTACGCTGGGTACCGGCTTCCTGACTGCGTTCCTGTCATCCGTTATGAACAATATGCCAACGGTGTTGATTGGCGCGCTGTCCATTGAGGGGAGTGCTGCGTCAGGAGTGATTAAGGAGGCCATGATTTACGCCAACGTTATTGGCTGCGATCTGGGGCCAAAAATCACGCCGATTGGCAGCTTGGCGACGCTGCTCTGGCTGCATGTCTTGTCACAGAAGAACATGACGATCACCTGGGGATATTACTTCCGTACCGGAATTATCATGACCGTACCCGTGTTGTTGGTCACGCTGACGGCTTTGGCGTTACGTCTATCCATCACTTTGTAGCGAGGAACTTCCATGATCACGATTTATCACAACCCGGCCTGCGGTACCTCGCGTAATACGCTGGCGCTCATTCGCAACAGCGGTACAGAGCCAACGATCGTCTATTATCTTGAGACTCCTCCTGGCCGTGCTGAATTGGTGAAACTCATTGCAGACATGGGGATCAGCGTGCGGGCCTTGCTGCGCAATAACGTGGAACCCTACGAGCAGTTAGGGCTGGTAGCAGATGTCTTCACCGACGATCGGTTGATCGACTTTATGTTGCAATATCCGATCCTGATTAACCGGCCGATTGTGGTTACGCCGTTGGGGACTCGCCTGTGCCGCCCTTCTGAAACGGTGCTTGATATCCTGCCCGATCCGCAAATAGGGGCATTGGCCAAAGAGGACGGCGAAAAGATTGTTGACGGCTCCGGCAACCGGATTAAGTAAATCAGGAGGCGCGTCAGCGCCTCTCTATTCCCGTTTGCCTCATTGAACGCCCAGTCATTGACCAATGACAAGGCGGCACGAGTGTCAGCCTCTTTATAATCAAGCCCATTTGTCTTCTCACTGGTGTGGACCCATGGCTTATCAACTGAATCTTAACTGGCCCGAATTTTTAGAAAAATACTGGCAAAAACAACCTGTGGTATTAAAAAATGCCTTCCCTGACTTTGTCGATCCTATCACTCCGGATGAATTGGCCGGCCTGGCGATGGAAGTCGAGGTAGACAGCCGTCTGGTCAGCCAAACCAATGGCCAATGGCAGGCCAGCCACGGGCCGTTCGAGCATTTTGATAACCTGGGGGAAAGCGGTTGGTCGTTGTTGGCCCAAGCGGTCAACCACTGGCATGCTCCGTCGGCTGAACTGGTACGCCCGTTCCGCGTGCTGCCAGACTGGCGTTTAGACGATCTGATGATCTCGTTCTCGGTACCTGGCGGCGGTGTTGGGCCACATATCGATCAGTACGATGTGTTTATCATTCAGGGAATGGGGAGCCGCCGCTGGCGCGTAGGTGACAAACTACCGCTGAAGCAGTTTTGTCCGCATCCGGCCTTGCTGCACGTTGAGCCTTTCACGCCGATCATTGATGAAGATCTGGCACCGGGCGATATCTTGTATATTCCGCCGGGCTTCCCGCATGACGGCTTTACCCACCAAACCGCGCTTAACTATTCCGTTGGTTTCCGTGGCCCTAACGGCAGGGATCTCATCAGCAGCTTTGCGGACTATGCGCTGGAAAACGATCTCGGGGGGGAGCACTACAGCGATCCTGATTTAACCTGCCGGGAACATCCCGGCCGGGTTGAAGAGTATGAGCTCGATCGCCTGCGCAGCATGATGACCGAGATGATTAATCGGCCAGAAGATTTTAAACAGTGGTTTGGTCGCTTCGTAACGACGCCACGCCACGAGTTGGATATTGCCCCAGCGCAACCGCCTTACGAGCAGGATGAGGTTATCGAAGCGCTGATGGAGGGGGCAGTCCTGACACGCTTGAGTGGCTTGAGAGTGCTGGAGGTTGGCGGCAGCTTCTTTATCAACAGCGAACGCCTGGAGACCGTCGAGCCTAAAGCCGCCGATGCCCTATGCCGCTATACCATACTCGGCAAACGAGAGCTGGGGAGCGCGTTGCAAAACCCGGCGTTCGTTGCCGAGTTAACCGCTCTGGTTAATCAGGGATACTGGTTCTTCGACGAGTAGTCGTGCTGCTATAGCTTCATCCCAGGCAACGGCGCAAGCCGTTGCCTGGGAGTTAATTAATCCACCAATACGCGCTTATTGGTCGCGCCCCAAAGGATCGACATCTCGGTAAACAACGCTCCGCTGATGTCTTCGACTTCGGTTGCGGTGATTTCGGCATTACCCTGCTTGCCGAAGAACACCACCTCATCACCAGGAATGACGCCTTTCACGTCGGTCACATCCACCATCACGGTATTCATCGAGGTTTTACCGACCACGGGCACCCGTTGTCCCTGGATCAGTACATGGCCGGCATTGCTGAACACACGGCGATAGCCGTCCGCATAACCTACCGGGATATTGGCCAATACCGAATCACGTTTCAGCGTGTAGGTGCGATCGTAACCGACGGTATTGCCTTTAGGATAATGGTTGAGTGCCGCGATGGATGACTTGAAGGTCATCACGCGTTTATAGTCGTTACTGGCAATGGTATCGCCATAAAACACCCCGCCAACCCGCACCATATCAAGCCAGGACTCCGGCACGGTGAGGGTAGCGAAGGTATTGGCAACGTGTAAGGTTACGTCGCTGCGTTTGATGCCGGTAATGTCTAGTACCTGCTGGGACTGTACCTTGAAGCGGGCAAGATCCTTGCGCACCGCCGCAGCATCTTCCTCAGGATAGTGGGACATGATGCCAACCATTTTCAGATGAGGTAATGCAGAGATAGCCTGGGCTTCGGCCAATCCGGCGCGATCGCTGACTTCCAGCCCGTTGCGTGACATGCCGCCAGAGTTCAGTGCCAAATGGAAACGCAGGGTTTTTCCCTGCTGGGCGGCAATGGCATCCAGGCGCTTCGCCATCTCCAGATTGCCGATCAGCTCTTCGGTGTCATAGTCGGTAGCCTGACGCATCTCCGCCTCAGTGGCATTGCGCACGCGCATCAGGCGGCCTTTAAAGCCGAGTTCGCGTACGGTTTGCAGCTCTTGGTTACTGGCCACCCCAATACACTGCACGTGGTTCTTGATCATCACGGGAGCCACCAGTGAAAGGTCGTGCCCGTAGGCATCTCCTTTCAGAATGGCGCAAAGGGTGGTTTTATTGCCCAACAACTGCTGAATTTTGTGGGTGTTGTATTCCAGCGCACTTTGCGAGATTTCCAACCGGGCATTGCTTACCACCGCCGGTGAACTTTTAGCCGTAACGGCGAGGGGCTGTGTGGAATGGGGACCCGTGGGGTGATGGCAAGCCACCAAAGTTAATAGCGGAATTAAGACTAAATGGCGTAAATGCAGCGGCATATTTCCTTCCTGATGAAATAAAAAATAGTTTTTTCAGCCTTAATCAGTTTTTTATCTGATCTGATGGCTAGCGTGGCCGAGTGAACAGCGGCATTCAATAGATGGCAAAAAGACAATTTTGTCAAATTGTGTTCACTACCTATAGCGCTGGCTGGCTAAATAGCCGTGCGTCTCACATTGTTGGTAGGGGTATACAGAACACTGGCACGTCATCGCTAAAAGCCCGAATTGCGTATTCATAGGCATATGCCCCCCATATTTCTTTGGCTTTAGGCGTGACGATGGATAATAAGTGACGCCTTTTGTTGTTATTAATGTTACGAGCTATGCCCTCAGATGGTTTAATTTGTAATTATATGATTTGCTTATATTTTCATTAAGCATAAGGATAATGCCTATTTTGAATTAAGGCAAATCCAGAATGTGGCTTGGATAAGGTTTTAATGTTGACTGCAAGTTTGTTTGATTACTATAATTTTTTCTCTTTAAGACAAGTCTGGCTTGTCAATAAAGAAAAAGATGGTTTTTTTAATATAGCCGCAAGGCTAGTTTTACTACTCACTACAAGGATATTGTTATGAAAAAATTAAACACATCAGAAGTTTCAAACGTTATTGGTGGCTATGTATTTGGCTGCGTTAGTCACTTTGAACGTCAAACCGTTGGTACGCAGTCTGTTTGCCGTCGTGTTGTTACCTGTCAAGGTAAGTTCGGTGAATATGTAAATCGTGAGCCAGCCGATCTGGCTAGCTGCCCTGCGGCTTAATCGCAAGTAAGTAAATAGTTAAGGTATGGCACTATGGATGGTGCCGTACCTTTTCCTCTTGGTATTCTCTTCTTCCGTCTTTCTACGATTATTAATATTAATTATCCCCGCAACGAAAATTATCTTCTATCTGTAGTTTGTGATCGCTGCATCAACCCCCCCCGAACAATGTTGTGCATATGTTGGTGATTTGTTATGTTTTCTTTCCTGACTGATGCCCAAATCGCCGCAGATACCGGGGCATGCAGCTCAGTACGATAAGCCTGTTCTCTTTTGTTACATATGTTTCAAGGGGTTAATCATGGCAGTCTCTACCCGGCTCGCTGATGCCAGTTTTGAACAGTGGTTAGATCAAATCAATTCTGCCTGTGGCCGGTTTTGTGCCAAAACCCTGGCGCCTGGGTTTGCCGGTGCGATCCAGGAGTTCCACTCCCATGCATTACGCCTGAGCGTGGTTGATGCTGCCCAGACCCGGCTTTACCGCACCCACCGAGAAGTAGAGCAGAGTGACGGTTGCCACTTTTTTACCGTATTCCAACTGCGTGGCCAGTCGGTTATGGAGCAGGGCGATCGGCAGGCGGTGCTGTCTGCCGGGGATATCACCCTGATCGACGCCGCACGGCCCAGCAGCTTTACCTACCAACAGGGTTCCCGCCAGTTATCACTGTTGCTACCACGCAGTTATCTCGAGCAGCAGTTGTGCTTTACCGATCTGCCCGGTGCGCGGCGCATTGCTGCCGATACGGCGGTGGCCAAACTCAGCCAGCAACTGGTATTGGGCAGTATGCAGAATACGCAGATGAGCCGCCTGGAAAGCGAAGCGGTACTTAACGCCGTGGCCACCTTGTTACAACCAGCCCTGATGGAGCAAGATGAGGGGCAAGATAGCCATGAGCGCATTTTTACCCGTTCGCTGGCGTTTATCGACCAGCATATTCAGTCTGAACAGCTGCGCCCTGAATGGGTTGCCAGTGAGATCGGCGTCTCTGTGCGTAGCCTGTACCGGCTATTTGCCCGCAAGGGGCTGGTGGTGGCGCAGTACATTAAAAACCGTCGTCTGGATCTCTGTGCCCAGGTTTTGCGCCAGGCAAAGGAGCGGCAAAAGCTGGCCAATATAGGTTATGACTGGGGATTTACCGATCACAGCCATTTCTCCACCGCCTTCAAGGCCCGTTTTGGCGTCTCGCCGAGTGCATACCGCAAGCAGTATCTGTAACATGCCAACCGAGTGGGTGCACGCTTTGCTCAAACCTTGGAACTTCTTCGATGAAACGCCAACGCTGGATCTGAATGGGCAAAAGCAGCAGTGAGCCGTTGGGGTCAATAATCGCAGGTGTTACAGGTTAACTTCCGTACTTGACCACCGCGCCGTACAAGCCCCCTCTCCTTTTTGGGGGAACAGCGATATCGGGTGACGGCTACTAGCACGGGGGCGAATGAGAATTCGCCCCCGTGACTCTTTCAATGTAATGCTAACTAATAGCGAATACACACCGATTTGGATTCGGTATAGGCATCCAACCAGTCCGGGCCGAAATCACGGCCGCTGCCAGACTGCTTGAAGCCGCCAAATGGCATATTGGCATCAATTAATGTATGAGTGTTGACCCACACCGTACCCGCCTGAATGCGTGGCGTATAAGCCATGGCCGCTTGCAGGCTGGTGGTCCACAGGCTGGCCGTCAGGCCATAGTCGGTATCATTGGCCTTCTGCAGCGCCTCCTCGGCATCCGCCACGCGGATCAGGTTGACGACCGGGCCAAACACCTCTTCCCGCGTCAGGTTCAGACTATCGTCTGGATTGATCACCAGCGTTGGGGGAATATAGAAGCCTTGTAAGTCAGGCCCGGCGGCACCGGTAATCAATTCGGCGCTTTTGTTTCTGGCATCATCCAGATAGGCGGCCACCTTGTTACGGTGCTCTTTGGACACCAGCGGGTTGATCTGGGCATTGCCATCCATCCCTGGCCCGACAGAAAGCGACTTCACTGCCTGCTCAAAACCGGCGACCAGCCGATCGTAAATCGGTGCTTCAATATAGATACGTGAGCTGGCGGCGCAGACCTGCCCCTGGTTGAGGAAACTGCCAGCCATCAACCCTTCGATCACCTGTTGCAGATCGGCATCTTTCAGCACGATGGCCGGGTTTTTACCGCCCAGTTCTAACGTGACGCGGGTTAAGCGATCCGCCGCCGCGCGTGCGATCCCTTTACCCACCGGCGTGGAGCCGGTAAAGCTCACTTTGGTGATGAGCGGATGTTCCGTCAGCGCCTTGCCGCAGATAGCTCCCTTGCCGGTCACCACGTTAAACACGCCCGGTGGCACGCCAGCTTCGCTGGCTAGTTCCGCTATACGCAGCAGGGTAAGCGGCGTAGTTTCAGACGGTTTGATGACGATGGAACAGCCCGCGGCCAGCGCTGGCATCACCTTCCACATGCCGATCAGCAGCGGGAAGTTCCAGGGGACAATCCCGGCCACTACGCCGATCGGCTCCTTGCGGGTATAGACCTGATATTTGGCTCCCGGCGGCATCGGAATGGAGACATCCAGGGTTTGGCCGACGATCTTGGTGGTCAGCCCGGCGGTATAGCGCATCCAGTTCAGCGTGCAACCCACTTCAAAGGCGCGGGAGATGTTGATGGATTTCCCCTGTTCCAGGGTTTCCAACTGGGCCAGCTCCTCGGCGTGTTGCTCAACCAGATCGGCGAAGCGCAGTAAAATGCGCTCACGTTCGGCGGGCAGGCGCTGCGCCCAAACGCCAGCGGTAAAGGCCCGATGGGCCGAGGTGACCGCCAGCGCCACGTCGGCTGCGTTGGCATCAGCGGTGCAGGAGATTTGTTTGCCGTCGGCTGGGTTATAGACCGCCAGCCGCGATTCGGCCTGTGAGGTTTGCCACTGGCCATTGATATACAGGCCGTGCTGACGATCGAGGAAACGGACTACGCTGTCCAGTATGGTCACATTAGGCATACGCCCTCCTAAGGGGAATAAACGGATCGTTACCCTTAACAGTTTATAGCGTTATGCCCAACGCGGTTTTAATCTGCCTGACATTTGGTTTGTACTGCGTGACACTGGCGGACTATTTACGCGCCAGCAAGGTGGCGAAACGCAGTTTGATGCGGTTGCCCTCGGCATCTACGCGGTGCAGCTCGCCGGGGTTCTCGTTATATTTGATGATGTCCCAATCCTGATAATAGTCTGCTAACTCATCCGGTTTGAAGGTGAATGAGAAGGGCACCGTGCAGGGGTAATCTGGCGTATCCATGGCCGCGACGATCAGGTTGTAGCCCCCTTTAACCGTGCTGTCTTGCATATTGCGCACGATATGCGGGATCTGCTGGCGATCCAGGAACATAAACACCACGGTCGACAGGATAAAGTCGTACTGGCCGCTAAAGCGATGGGTATTGAGATCCTGCTCGCTGGCGTTGATGTGTGAAAGCTGCTCGGTTGCTATGATCTGGTTTATCGCGGCGATCGATGCCGCGTTTTTGTCCCAGGCGGTAACATCAAAACCTTTCAGGTTGAGATACAGCGAATTGCGACCGCTGCCACAGCCCAGATCCAGCGTCTTGCCGGGCGCGATCAGCCTGGCTGCCTCAAGGACTTCGGAATGGGTGGCCGTCAGGGAGTATTTTTGGGTGTAGTAGTTTTCTGGCAGGGTGGTCTGCTGATCCATCATGGTGTTCCTCTATATTTGATGTATGTAAAATACATCTTTATTGGCCTTTTGCCTAGCCGTTGAGAGGAGCACAGTATACCCGTTCAGCCTGGCCTGGCGGAATCCTTGCGCCAGGCCCTGGTTTTATCAGGCAATGCGCCTTGGGTTGTGCAGCCCAAAGTTAAAGCTATTGCAGCGGCGGCAGAACTCTTTCATCACCGGTGGGGAATCCATCATCGGTAATTTCACCTCGATAAACGCCAACTGGTCCTGACGCGAAGCCTGCTCCAGCGCCATCTCCAGCTGTTGGCCGGTTTCTACCGTGACACAAAACGCCTGGCTCTGCGGGCTTAGTACCGCCGGGAGTTTGGCGTAATCCCACGAGCCAATATCGTTATAAGACGACGTTTCGCCAAGGATATGGCGCTCAATGGTGTAACCGTCGTTATTGATCAGAAAGACGATCGGTTTTTGCTCATGGCGTAACAGTGTTGAGAGTTCCTGGGCGGTGAGCTGGAAGGAGCCATCACCAATAAACAGCAACTGCCGCCGTTGTGGAGCGGCCATCATCGTGCCGAGCAATGCCGGTAAGGTATAGCCGATCGATCCCCAAATCGGTTGGTTGATCACGGTAACGCCGCTTGGCATCCGCATGCCGCCGATCGCTGCGCCAGAAGTGCCATTTTCAACGACCAGCACGTCATCCACCTGAATAAAGCGTTTGATCCGTTGCCAGAAATAGCCCTGATCGAGTGGCGCGTTGCTCGGCGTAGCCAGTTTTTGCTGTGGATCGGGTAGCTGAGTCAGTGGTATCGGATTAGTGATAGGGGCTTTATCCAGCAGGTCTTGCAGCAGCTCGCTAGCCGTTACCGCTGGATAGGAGAGGTTATCCAGCTTCAACGAATAGGGCTGAATATCCACCACCGCCTGCGCCGGGATCTGTTGGCTGAAATAACCGGTAGTGGAATCTACCAGGCGCACGCCAAAGCTGAGGATGCAATCTGACTGGGCCATCAACTCAAACAACTCGGGGCGCGACAGATCGCCGCCGTAGCCACCTTGCCAACCCGGAGTGTTCTCCGAGATCGCGCATTTTGCCGTGGGCATATTGGTTAACGGGATGGCGAATTTATCCGCCAGTGCTAACACCTGCGCCTGAAGCTGGTACCGTTCGACCATCTGATCTATCAGGATGATTGGCCGTTTAGCAAGGTTAATTCGTTCGAGCAGGGCTGCGCTGGCAAGTTGAAGATGGCTGGCGTCGCTGCTCGGTAAGCGGTAGGGGACGGGATTATCGGCAACCTCAATTTCCACTTCACAAATGTCTGAGGGGAGTTGCAGGTAAACGGGCTTCTTGCGTTGCCAGGCGCAGGCGATAACCCGCGGGATCTCCGTTGCGGCATTTTCCGGGGTGATAAGCGCCTGTGCCACGGTGAACTGCCGGAAACAGCTCATCACGTTATCAAAATTGCCGTCTGCCAGGGAGTGGTGCAGCAGCGCATGGCCCTGCATGGCGTGCAGCGGTGGCGTGCCCGCAATGCAAATCACCGGGGCCGATTCCGCGTAGGCACCGGCAATGCCGGAAAGAGCCGCCAGATCGCCCACGCCATAGGTGGTGATCAACGCTCCGGCGCCTTTGAGGCGGGCATAGCCATCGGCGGCGTAAGCGGCGTTCAGCTCGTTGCAGTTGCCAATAAATTCGCAGCCTGGGTCATGCTCGATGGTTTCCAGTAGTGCCAGGTTGTAATCGCCGGGCACGCCGTAGATGCGGTCGACTTTCAGGACGCGCAGCTGTTGCAGGATGAATGAACCTATGGTGATCCTCATTGATTGCTCCACATTCACGTCAATTTATTGTTATTTAACCGTGCGCAGCAGGGAACGGCTGGCGATGTCGCACGGTTAATCGTTGAAAATGCGAGTCGCTTGTAGGGCGTCAGCATTAACAGTTGGTGAAAGTGATGGCTTGTTCAAGTTGAGCGGACTTGGGAGATTATTGCGGATCGTATCAAGGAGTTTACGACCCTAAAGGGGTATCAAAGGCGGTTCTCGCAGGGGGATGGTACTTTTCTTGCGCTGATGGCCGCTGAAAATTGCGGCAATGGCCGAAGGAAAGCGCCAGGCGGGTACTTTCCGCTTTCTCCACTTTTCTCCTGGCTGGGCGTCAATTTTTCGCTACGCCAGGAGGAAGATAATTTAGGGGGGGTGGCGTTCAGAAGAACATCACCCAAGCCGCCGAAATCGGCATCGCCAACACCAATGCTGGCAGCATATTCGCTACCGGAAACAGCTTGATACCGCAGATGCGCAAGCCGGTGGCTAACATCATCAACCCGCCAACGGCAGAGAAATCGGCCTGCATGGCCGGAGTAGTCAGCGGCAAAATGAACACGGCACCAAACGCCAGCGCTAACTGGATGACCAACTGCGGGACGGCGATCAGCGCTACGGCCAGGCCAAGCGTGGAAGCAAAAATCACGGCGGTAAACAGATCGAGGAAAGATTTGGCGATCAGCACGCTGGCATCCCCGGTCATTCCTTCGTGCATTGAGCCAAAGATACCGGTGCCGCTGGCGCAAAACAGTACGATAATGGCGACATACGCCTCCAGAAATTCTTTCTGATCCCCTCTGACACCGCCTTTGGGGGCCATCAGATTACGGGCCCAGCCACCGATGCGGCTGATGCCCCGTTCGATGTAGCAAAGCTCGCCAAACAGTGCTCCCAGCACCAGTGCCAATACCATAACCGGCATATGAGCCACCTTACCGATCAGCACGACACCCATCCCCATCGAGGTAATACCAAAGGTCATTGGCAATGCCAGGCGTACCCGCTCCGGCAGCCTATGACCCAACATTGCCCCTGCAATGCCCCCGGCCAATATTGCTGCGCCATTAATAAATGGACCGATAACCATACCCACTCCCGGAAAATAAAACCTAAGGGTCCTCCATAAGCCGTTGAGGTGCAAGCAGGATAACCGGAGTTTTCTGAAAGACAACGTGTAGACAGGTGCATAACTTGCGATAGCGCGCCGCTGGGTGCCAAACTTAACCGTCTCTCAACGGGGGGTGATAAAAACATCGGGTCAGTGAGATACGGCTTGCTCAAGATAGGACGATCGGTAAAAATCGCCGGCTTTGATTTTTACAGGGGTTGCAAAGATGATGGTTAAAAGGATCTTTTTAGCTGGCTGGTTGGCGTTGATATTTCCTGCACTGCCTTCATACGCCGAGGTTAGTGCAGAAAATAGCAATATGCGTGTTGAAGACCCGGGTTGGTGGGGGCGTTTTACCGGCAACGTGGCGGAAACCTGGAACAACTCGCCCAATAAGGAGCTCTATCTCCCGGCGATCACCTGGCATAACCGCTGGACCTACGACAAGGAAAAGACCGACGAGTACAACGAGCGCCCCTGGGGAGCAGGCTATGGCATCTCGCGGTTTGATGCCGATGGGGATTGGCACGCGATCTACGTTATGGCGTTCAAGGACTCTTTTAACAAGTGGGAACCGATTGGCGGTTATGCCTACGAGAATATCTGGCGACCGATTGAAGGGCAGGATTTTCGTCTGGGGCTGGGGTTTACCGCCAGCGTGACTGCGCGTGACAACTGGAAATATATCCCGATCCCCGCGCCGCTGCCTTTGGCGTCTATCGGCTATAAGCAACTGACCTTCCAGGCCACCTATATTCCGGGTACTTACAATAATGGCAACGTGTTCTTCGCCTGGTTACGTTGGCAGTTCTGACGACTTGCCTGAATTCTGAAAAATGCGCTGCGGCCCGAATAAAAGGAACTTGTTGGCTGGCACGGCGTCCGAGTTAAGCATGGGTTTAATTGCATCGTCATTTTGAAGTTAAATAGGGATCTTACCGTTATGAATACCCCATATCGCTTATTGTTGGCCCTGAGTTTGACCACGGTAATGGCTGCGGGCAGCGCCCAGGCCGCCGGGTTGATGGACTCCCTCAGCAGTGCCGCCACTGAACTGAGTAAATCGGGCGGCAGCACCAGTAATGGCGGCATGTCGCTGTCTGCGCTCAGCGGATTACTCAACGGCGGTGATAAAGCGCTGAGTTCCTCCAGCATGACCAACGCGGCAGGGATATTGCAGTACTGTGTGCAGAATAACGTGCTGTCGGCGAACGGCAGCGAAGCGGTGAAGGACCAACTGCTGAATAAACTGGGCATCACCAGCGCGGCCAATGCCAAGAGCGAAGATTATCAGCAAGGGCTGGGGGGCCTGTTGAATACCGGCAAGGGCAACACGTTGGATCTCAATAGCCTTGGCACCTCGCAAATTACCGAGAAGGTGAAGCAGAAAGCCTGCGATCTGGTGCTGAAACAGGGCAAATCCTTTATTTCCTGATCCCTTTGGGGGCTGCATCCAGTAAAAAATAACCCGCTGGCATGGGGCTAGAATTCACTATCACCGATCGGATGAATTGGTCTGGCCCTTCCTCTGAAAAGGTCAATGGTCGCTTACCATTGGGCCTGTCTGCCACAGAGAAGGCCCTGCGCGATCCAGACGGCAATGCAATCGAAATCACCGCCTGATCATGTTTCCTCCAGGGTGGCGAACTGCTGAGCCAGAAAATCGATCAGCAGCCGAACCGCTGGCAGCATGCCACGGCGTGAAGGATAGACAATGTGGATCACGCCGCCCTGAGGTTGCCAGCCGGGCAACAGCTGTAGCAGGTCGCCCCGCAGGATCTCGTCGTGCATCATCATGGTCGGTAGTTGAACGATACCGGCCCCGGCAATTGCCGCGGTACGCAGCATCAGCATATCATCGGTGACCAGTCTGGGTTGATGCTCCCACTGGAATGTCTGCCCTTGCGGGCCGCTGAGTTGCCATTGATGCTGCGTTCTGGCCGGGCCAAGATCGAGCGTTGGGTAATTCTGTAGTCCAACGGGTGAATCGATAGCCCCTATGGTACGTACCAATGCCGGGCTGGCTGCGATGCACCAGCGGCGCTGAGCCAGGATTTTCAATACCAGGTCGCTGTCTTCTAACGGCGGTGGCCTGACGCGAACCGCCAGATCCAACCCTTCACCCACCACATCGACCCGGCGGTTGGTTGCTTCCAGATGCACCGTCACCCGCGGATAATCCGCCATAAACCGGGCCACCATGCTACCGATACGCGTATGCAACATCGCCACCGGGCAAGACATGCGTACCGTGCCGCAAGGCTCCGCCCGGGTCTGTTCGATCGCCTGCTGTGCCGCTTCGGCCTCAACCAGCATCGCCTTGCAGTGCACGTAATAGCTTTGCCCCAAATCGGTCACCGAGAAACGCCGGGTTGAACGCTGGATCAGGCGTACACCGAGTCGTTCTTCCAACTGCGCCACGCGGCGGCTGAGTTTCGATTTGGGAATGCCAAGCGCACGCCCAGCGGGGGCAAAGCCCTGATGGTCCACCACGCTGGCAAAGAAATACAGATCGTTCAGGTCTGTCTGCATCGGTGCCCTTATCGTTCTATTGATAGAACACTGAGTGTATATCTTGCCGACTACTGCGGCAAATCGCCTTGGATTAAACTTCTGTCATCAACGTAAGGCCGCGTGGCCTGCAACAGGAGTTTAAGATGAAAAAGATCCTTGGTGTTTATAACAGCCCGGAAGCTCACTGGGTCGGCAACGGTTTTCTGGTGAATTCCCTGTTCTCGTATAACGAGCTGGGGGCAGAGATGAGCCCGTTCCTGCTGCTGGATCATGCTGCGCCAACCAAGTTCCGTGCGGCCAGTGGTCGCCGTGGCGTAGGGCAGCATCCTCATCGCGGGTTTGAAACGGTCACTATCGTCTATCAGGGCGAAGTAGAGCATCGTGATTCCACCGGCAGCGGTGGGGTGATCGGCCCTGGCGATGTGCAGTGGATGACGGCGGCCTCGGGCATTTTGCACGAAGAGTTTCATTCCAAAGACTTTGCGCATAAAGGGGGCACCATAGAAATGGTGCAACTGTGGGTCAACCTGCCTGCCAAAGACAAAATGGCGGCACCGGGTTACCAGACTTTGCTGAACCAGGATATCCCCGTCGTGCCCCTGGCGGATAACGCCGGGCAGGTCAGGGTGATAGCCGGGAACTATGGCGGTCATGCTGGCCCAGCGCGTACCTTCAGCCCGATCAACGTGTGGGATATGAAGCTGAACGCCGGGCATACCACTACCTTGCAGGTGGAGGAAGGGCATACGCTGGCCGTGGTAATGCTGCATGGGGCGATTCTGGTCAACGGCGAGCAGATTGTGCGGGAAACGCAAATGGTGCTGCTGGATCGCGCTGGCGATGCCATCACGATTGAGGCCAACAATGATGTCAGCCTGCTGGTGCTGAGCGGCGAGCCTATCGATGAACCCATCGTCGGTTACGGCCCCTTTGTGATGAACAGCGAGGCGGAGATCCAGCAGGCTTTCCGTGATTTCAACAGCGGTCAGTTTGGCGCGATGCCGCTGACTACCGCAGGCAGCAATCAGTAACCTCGGTGTCCCGATACGGAAAACGTTCTCCGTATCGGGCACCTACTTAAAGACAACCTCTGTATCGTGGCCCTATTCGTCGGGCCGATCTTACCCTTAGGAAGGAGTTGTAACATGACTGCAAATTACAAGCGTCTCGATAAAGACCAGGCCGCCGTGCTGTTGGTGGATCATCAAGCTGGGTTGCTATCACTGGTACGCGATATCGATCCCGATCGTTTCAAGAATAACGTATTGGCTCTGGGTGACCTGGCGAAATACTTCAATCTGCCGACAATCCTGACCACCAGTTTTGAAACTGGCCCCAATGGTCCTTTGGTGCCCGAGTTAAAGGCCCAGTTCCCAGATGCACCTTATATCGCACGCCCTGGTCAGATTAACGCCTGGGACAATGAAGATTTCGTTAAGGCGGTTAAAGCCACTGGCCGCAAACAGCTGATTATTGCTGGCGTAGTGACGGAGGTCTGCGTGGCGTTCCCGGCACTGTCGGCACTGGCTGAAGGCTTTGAGGTCTTTGTGGTGACCGATGCCTCCGGCACCTTTAACGAGTTGACGCGGCAATCCGCATGGAGCCGCATGGAAGCCGAAGGGGCGCAGTTAATGACCTGGTTCGGGGTGGCTTGCGAATTGCACCGTGACTGGCGTAATGACATCGAAGGCTTGGGGACGCTGTTTGCCAACCATATTCCAGATTATCGTAACCTGATGACTAGCTACAGTGCGCTGACCTCAGGCAAGTGATCGGTGTGGCGCAGCTGCCAAGCTGCGCCCTGTTCCAATAAAATTTCTCCCCCACTCCCGGTCCCTCTCTTTGCTCTACGGGCAACGTATTGAAATTTACGCTTCTTTACTGAGAAAGCGATTGAAAATGCAGCGGTATTTCCACATATAATGGAATGTTAATTTCACAAGGAGCGCGTATGGGAATCAGTGAAGAAGAAGCACTCCGCCGGCTGAGTCTAGAGAAAAATGCCGTCGGCAATTCGGCGAAATGGGTGGCGATTGTTTCAGCCGCTTACTTTGCCATGATGGTGTTTTATGGTCATCCCACTGGCGTATTGGCCATGTCCGGTGCCATTTTTGTCGTTTCCATCACCACCTGGCTGAAGAAACGCCAGAAAGTCAAAGCCTACCGCCAGGTTCTGGCGAAGATTGACAGTGACCAAACCCCCTAACGCCGTTTGCGGCGGGGAGCAAGCAGTCACCGGGCTAGCATAACGGCATTAACATAACCAACTTCAACCCGCTGTGCTCCGCCGGGTAGAAGGTCACCTGTTGAAAATGCCGTTCCCCTTGCTGTGGGTGGCTGAAGGTGCGTTCGCCGCCTTCACGGGCCATGACGTCCTGCTGCTTCCACCAATGATGAAAAGCTTCGCTGTTGTGGGTCATATTGCGCACAAAGGCGCGTATCTCTTCCGTTCCCTGATGATGGCTGGTTTCGGCACGAAACTCGGCTACCACTCGTCGAGCCCGATTTTCCCAGTCACTGACCAGCACCTTCGCCTGAGGGTGAAAAAACATGAAGTGCAGCAGATTGGGGGTTTTTGCCTGCTTTAGCCAATCGCAAAACAGCTCCTCCGCCTGTGGGTTCCAGGCCATCATATTCCAGGTGAGATCGAGCAGATAGCAGGGCACGGTCATTTGGTGCACGCTTTTCAGCACGGCGGCATTAACCGTTTCCTGCGGCTGTTCTTTTTCAGGATCGGTGATATGTGCCAGGGTGAAAAGGTAGTGCCGCTCGGCATGGCCCAGCCGTAACGCGGTGGCGATGCGTGCCAGCGTATAGGGGGAAATCGACACCTCGCGCCCCTGTTCTATCCAGGTATACCAGGTGGCGCTGATGCCGCTGATTTGTGCCAGCTCTTCACGGCGTAAACCACTGGTGCGGCGACGTGTGGCGGTGGGCAGGCCCAGCATTTCTGGCGTGATCCGCTCGCGGTGCGCACGTAAAAAGGCACCAAGGGCTTTCTGGCTGGAAATTGCGTCTGATTCCATTAGGGTGGTACCTGTTTATACTAGGATAACTGCTCATATTGTACCCGTATAGCTGCTTGATTATAGTCATTACCAGCCATCTCGGCACCGGCATAAGCCAGATAATAATGGGAGCAGCTATGAGCATCAGCAACAGCCATAAAAATGCGGTCGACCGCCAGTTTGGCGAACAGGCCAATGCCTACCTGACCAGTGCGGTACATGCGCAAGGGAAAGACCTGCAACGCCTGGCCAAGCTGTTGGCAGGCAGTTCCGATGCCCGCTTGCTCGATCTGGGGTGTGGGGCAGGGCACGCCAGCTTTACCGCTGCGGCCCATGTCGGGCAGGTGGTGGCGTACGATCTGTCGGCGCAGATGCTGACGGTGGTCGGCAACGCGGCACAGGAAAAGGGATTGACGAATATTCAGGTGCAGCAGGGCGTGGCGGAGTCCTTACCCTTTGATGATGCCAGCTTTGACGTGGTGATCAGCCGTTACTCGGCGCACCATTGGCACGATGTGGGGCGAGCACTGCGTGAAGTTAAACGGGTGTTGAAACCAGGCGGGCGAGCCATCTTTATGGATGTGGTTTCCCCGGGGCATCCTTTATTGGATATCTATCTGCAAACGGTCGAAGTGCTGCGGGATACTTCGCACGTGCGCAACTATGCTCCGGGTGAGTGGCTGAGTATGTTTACCGAGTCTGGGTTGCTGGTGCGGAAGGTAACGGCCGATCGCCTGGATTTGGAGTTCAGCAGTTGGGTGGCCCGGATGCGTACGCCTGAACATTTTGTCACGGCGATCCGTGCATTACAGCAGGGGGTGGCAGAAGATGTTCACCAACATTTTGCCATTCAGGACGACGGCTCATTTACCAGTGACATCATGATGTTTGAAGCCGTGAAAGGATAATATTTCAGGGCAGCCGCTGCGGGCTGCCCTGAAAATCCATGCTTACTTCTTGTCTTCCAACAGGCAACGGTAGATCAAACCACCGATAACACCGCCGATCAACGGCACCAGCCAGAATACCCACAGCTGTTGCAACGCCCAGGTTCCCTGGAAGATTGCCACGGCGGTACTACGTGCCGGGTTAACTGAGGTATTGGTAACAGGAATACTGATCAGGTGGATCAGCGTCAACGCCAGGCCGATGGCCAAAGGCGCAAAGCCTGCCGGTGCGCGTTTATCTGTCGCACCATGGATCACAATCAGGAAGAATGCGGTCAACACTAATTCAATAACGATGGCGGCCTGCAAAGAATAGCCACCCGGTGAATGCTCACCGTAGCCGTTAGAAGCAAAACCGCTGGCAGTTGCATCAAAACCGGTTTTACCGCTGGCGACTAAATAAAGCACCGCGGCGGCAGCAATACCACCAATTACCTGTGCAACCACGTAGGGAATAACGTCTTTGGCAGGGAAACGGCCGCCTGCAAATAATCCCATAGTGACCGCTGGGTTAAAGTGCCCACCAGAAATATGGCCGACAGCATAGGCCATGGTTACCACGGTAAGGCCGAACGCTAAAGCAACACCAGCAAAACCAATACCTAATTGTGGAAACGCTGCGGCCAGCACTGCGCTGCCACAACCACCGAACACCAACCAAAAAGTACCGAAAAATTCGGCAAAAAGTCGCTTTGACATAAATACCATCCTGCTGGGGGAACAAACTAACGGACGTTAGCACTAAAACTATAGAGCACCTTTTTAATATTGTAGTGGTCTATAGCGTAATTTTTCGTGCGCGCACCTTCGATTACGGCCGATATTAAAGCCCTAACTTTTTATTTTGTCTATGTGAAAGCGAAGATTTTAAGAAATAATCCTAATTTTTGTTGTTTTTTTATCTCAGTGGTAGGTAATTTTCCTATTTTGCATAGGATTAATTCTCTATTTTGTTTTGCCGATAGGTAAATTCTTATTTTACAATTGGTTTTTATCGCTCAATAAGGATGGGGTGATTGTTGATTCCTATTTGTTATCGGCTATTTTTAGACTTGGCCGTCATAAAAGTGTCACCGTTGGTGGTTAGGCTTTCAGGCTGTTACTTTCCCTTACAAAGAGTTAATGCTATGAGAATCAAACCGCTTGGCGTGTTGTTGGCCTCTGTATTACCGCTGTTGTCCCATGCTGCCGATATTGGCGTTGCTCGTTACAACGTCAGCTTTCCTGATGGCGATCGTGTGGGGTATTCCGGCGCTTTTGCCAGCCGGTTTCCCAATGGGCTACCGGTAGGGATTGGCTCCGGGCTGGTATTTAATGGTC
The DNA here is from genome assembly GCF_050434425.1 of Serratia sp. 2723. Taxonomy (NCBI): domain Bacteria; kingdom Pseudomonadati; phylum Pseudomonadota; class Gammaproteobacteria; order Enterobacterales; family Yersiniaceae; genus Serratia; species Serratia sp. 2723. Next base: position 345,404 of record NZ_JBNDIN010000003.1, on the reverse strand, counting down.
AGGAAGGGGGGGATCTACTGTTGACCACCGTGACCGATCGTGGCCCGAACGCCGATGCGCCAGCGGTCGGCAAACAGGAGGCCAAGATATTCGCCAACCCGGCTTTTGTTCCCCTATTGATGGAAATCCGTATTGGTGGCGGTAAGGCCATTGCCACCCAAGCCCGTCCTCTGCACGATGATAACGGCCCTATCAGTGGCTTGCCGCTGCCCGGCAATCTGATTGGCTCAACCAATGAAGTGGCATTGACAGATACGCTCAAGCTGTTGCCGAGTGACAAACGCGGGTTGGATACCGAAGGGATCACGCCAGACGGTAAAGGAGGCTATTGGCTGAGTGACGAATATGGCCCCTTCCTGATCCATATCGATGGTCAGGGTAAAATTCTGGCGAAATATGGTCCAACGCCGTTAGCGGGGGAGCAGGCGGTTGCCAGCGGCCTGCCAAACATCATTAAATGGCGTCAACCGAACCGGGGTTTTGAAGGCGTAACCCGTTTACCGGATGGGCGGATCCTGGCGGCGGTGCAGAGCACGCTGGATATCGATGGCAAGAGCAAAAACCAGGCGCAGTTTACCCGTCTGGTCAGCTTTGACCCTGCCAGTGGCAAAACGGCCATGTATGGTTATCCAATCGATATTGCCCACTACCAGAAAGCCAAAGATGCCAAGATTGGCGATATCGTGGCGGTCGATAATCAACACCTCCTGCTGATTGAACAGGGTAGTGACAAAGACAAGCAGATGATGAACAAGATCTATCTGGTTGATCTCAGCCAGGCCAGCGATCTGACGTCGTTCGACGGCCAGGGTAAGGCGTTGGAATTTGCTGATGCCAGCGAACTGGCCAAGCTTGGGGTGAAGCTGGCACAGAAACGTGAAGTGGTCGATCTGCGTAAGCTGGGCTGGCAGCAGGAAAAGGTGGAAGGATTGGCGCTGATCGACAACCGCACACTGGCGGTGATTAACGACAACGACTTTGGTTTGCAGGCCAAACTGGTCAACGCCGAGCCTGAAGGGAAAAAGATTGGCGACTACCAACTGGATCAGCAAGGGAAGCTGAGTTTGGCAGGTAAACCGGTAAACACGACGATTGAATTGCGGCCATTGGAACAGCCAGGTTCCTTGAGCGAACTGTGGGTGCTGACTTTGCCAGAACCATTGCGCTGAAGGGGCCCAGCCAGTTGATAGTGGAATACCTGTCGGATAATTGAGCCTGCTTTGGCCCGATTATCCGTTGGGCGGATGTTACGGCGAGGAAAAATTGCTTTAAAATAAACTGGTTTAGCTCAGTAGGCTAAATAAGGTTGTTAATCTTTTTGAATAGAGCATAAAATTTGCGCTATAAATAAAGTTATGCGCTACCAGGAAATACCCACTCTCATTTTCTCCTTATTTTGCTCACAATGATTGAGCTTCTTTACATTGGATGACGTCTGTTTTCAATGGTTAACTCATAATTAACCTCACTGAGAACGAGTTCAGATGAAAATAACGGAGTCAATCATGAAACTATTACCATGTATCGCAGCAGCACTGATCGCCACCGCTTCATTCTCTACCATGGCCGCAACCATGGGTGCCAAACAGGTTGATAGCGCCCAAGCCAGCAGCATGCAGAGCATCGGTGTGGTGTCGGTTTCCGGTATCAGCGGCTCACCCGACGACGCTATCCAAGCCTTGAAACAAAAAGCGACTCAAGACGGTGCAACGCATTATCGCATCATTGGTCTGGATAACCCCGGGGATTCCAGCGACTGGCGCGGTACTGCGGAAGTTTATCGTTAATTCATCCACGATAAATAGCTGAGCGGCCAATCAGTTGGCCAATATAAATTACCCTATGAATTTCAAGCTGCAGCTAGGCGACAAAATTACTCATTCCCAGGAGCTTGCTTTTAGTAAGTGACTGGGGTGAGTTAGTGCCGGTAACAACGCTGTAGCTTGAAAGGCGACGGGTATAGACGGCTGCGGATAATAATCTGACCAATAAAGCTGACCTGGCTTATTGACTGATTATTATCGCAGCCTTTTTGGTTCTTATTTTATGATACCCGGTTGCATTTGATTACCGATCACAGCCGTTTTTCCATCACCACCACTTCGTCGCCATATTGCTGGCGGCGTTCAATCGTCTGCCAGCCCCAACCGGCATACAATGCCTCGCTGTGATCGGTGATCAGATGCAGAACAGGATGGCCGCGCTGCTGTGCCGTGCTGACGATCGCCTGCTCCAGGCGTTGGGCAATGCCCTGCCGCCGATGATCCGGGTGCACAAAGACACCGGCCAGCCAGGGGGAGAGATCCATGCGATGATGGTCGTCACTTGGCCACAGGCTGGCCATCCCCAGCGGGCGTTCGCCATCAATCAGCAGCAGCGTCAGGAAATCTTCGCTGGGTTTGCTGCACAAAGCAAAGCGTTGGCGGGTACGTTCCAGCGTGCCGCCCCGTTGTGAGCCCCATTGGCCGAATGCCCAAGCGGCACAGACGTCGGCAAAGTGTGGGTAGTCTGTCAGCGTAACAATCTGTTGAGCCATGGTTATCCCCCGGTGTTGTGATACCAATTTAGCCTGCCAGGCTACAGCGTGGCGACTGCTTTTGGTTTTTTTCTGCGGATATCGTCCAGGAGGTCTGAAACCACCTTTGCGCTGATTATTGAATATTTAAATGAGAGTCATTATCATATAGCACTTTATGGCGCTATTGGTGATTTCTGCCTGCGGCAAAATCTGTTTAAATAGCCGGCCGCTAACCAGGAGCCAGACATGAGCCTGAAGCTACGCTTGGCGCAACGGCAGGATATTGCGCAGTTGGTCGCGGTTGAACGTTCCGCCGCCCAGCTGTTTCGCCAGCAGCCAGAGTTGCAGTTTATTGCCGAAGGTGAGGTGATGAGCCCGCAGCAGCACGTCGGTTTTATTGCCCAGCAGCGGGAGTGGGTGATGGCTAGCCCAACTGAGCAGATCGCCGGTTTTATCGCGGTGCAGCCATTTCCGCACAGCTGGCATATCGCCGAGCTTTCGGTTGCGGCCGATTGGCAGCGGCAAGGCGTGGGCAAGCGCCTGATCGAAGAGATTGCCGGGCTGGCCTTGTGCCAAGGCATGCAACGGTTAACGCTAACCACTTTCTTACAAGTGGCATGGAATGCGCCTTATTATCAGCGCCTAGGTTTTCGCATTATTCCCGTCGCACGGCTGGATGCGTATTTACAGCACCTTCTGGCGCAAGAGATGGGGCAAGGGTTGGCTGTCAATAGCCGCTGTGCCATGGAGTTTACACTATCGTAAAGATTGAAATACAGATTCAGGGCGGTATGATGCAATCATAATGTTAACGCTCGATCGACCTGCGGACAGATCCGCAGGCAATCCAATGCATTCAGTCACCGCAAAAGGGACAACCCGTAATGACACAAGCCATTTTTATGGTAGGAGCTCGCGGAGCAGGTAAAACCACGGTCGGTAGTGCATTGGCGCAGGCGCTGGGCTATCGGTTTATCGATACCGATCTGTTTATGCAGCAAACCACGCAAATGAGCGTAGCGGAAATGGTCGCACAGGTTGGTTGGCCGGGTTTTCGCCAGCGTGAAACCCAGGCCCTGCAAGCGGTAACCCAATCGTCAACCATAGTTGCCACCGGCGGCGGGGCGATCCTGGCCGAAGAGAACCGGCGCTTTATGCGTCAGCATGGCACGGTGATTTACCTGCGTGCCCCAGCCAGCGTATTGGCGCAACGGCTGGTAGAGTTTCCGGAAGAGGGCCAGCGCCCAACGCTCACTGGTCAGCCCATCGCCGAAGAAATGCTGGAAGTGTTGGCGGTACGTGAGGCGCTCTATCAGGAGGCCGCGCACCATGTTATGGACGGTACAGCTAACCCCCAGCAGGTAGTCGAGCAAATCTTGGCGGTCTTGCAAGGCGAGGCGGTAAAGTAATTTTCTCAGGTCACATCTTGTGCCACGATATCACTGACCAATCCCAACCAACCTGCTATGTGCTGTGGGGGCGCCGCATGCTGCGCCCGCTTAGCCGCAGCCGATTAACTAAGTAAAATAAAGCCCTGGCGTTATGCCAAATCGCTGACGAAAGGCGGCAATATAGGCGCTGACGTTATCATAGCCACATTCGTTGGCTACGTTAGCAACGGGCATACCGGCCGATAGCGCCTCCAACGAACGGATCACCCTGGCTTGTTGACGCCAGCGGGAAAAACTCATGCCGGTTTCCTGCATAAAGCGTCGGCTAAGGGTGCGGGGGCTTAAGCCCGCCCATGCCGCCCATTCACCTTGTTGGCGATCATTGGCGGGATCGTTCAATAAGCCATAGGCAATTCTCAGCAACCGGGCATCTTGTGGCAGCGGTAGTTGCAGCGGTTCGGCCTCCTCGCTTCGCATCTCATCGAGCAGAACCTCCACCAAACGTTGTTGCGCCATGTCGAACGGCGCAGAAAACTGTGCAATGCGTTCAACCAGCGCAGAACTTAAGGCGTTGGCGGCGGTCAGGCGTGGCGTTGCCGCCAGTGTGTTGCAGCTGGTCTCGGGTAAATAAAGGATCCAGCCGATCACCTTGCCGCAGGCCAGTGCCTGATGAGGGCAGTGGGGCGGAAGCCAGCCAAGGTTACCGGCAGTCATTGCCCACCGCTGCCCTGCGGTTTCTAACATCATCATGCCGTGGGTCAACAGATAGACCTGCCCCTGTTGATGCTGATGCCAAGGCGTCAGGTGTTTTTTAGCGTGCAACAAACGTTCGCTGTACAGTTTCATCAGGTTGGCCGATTAGCGTTATTGAATATCTTGATACGGTTATTATGCCATTGCTGATTGCCATTATGCTCTTTGGACTCTATCACACCGGAGAGAACAGCATGATTCACCAAACTCTTGTCCTTACGGCTTTACAGCAAATTGTAGCTAATCCTGAACACCAGCCTGAGCTGATTGCCAATCTGTTCAGCCGCCACTATCACCAGACGGTGGATGGTCATACGCTAGATTACCCGCAGTTTATCCAGCATATGGCCTTGCTTAAACAGATCACCTGCAGCATGCAGCTTCAGATCCTCGCCATCGCCGCCGCCGGGGAAAATGTCTTCACCCATCATTTGGTGAATATTGAAAAACGTGATGGTAGCCAGAGCCAAATTAGGGTGTTAGCCCATTTCACCGTGCGTGATGGCCAGATCCAATCCTGTGTTGAACTGACACAGTTGCTGGCCGGTGAACAGCAGGACCGGGATTTGGGGTCGCGCCAATAACTGGTATTTCAGGGGGGTTGTCTATACTTAACCGCAGGTAATCGCACAGGAGATCACTATGCCGAGTAAACCTCCCTACCCGAGAACGGCGCGTATCAAGGCCGTAGACAAGGGCGAAGCGGGCAAGCAGGTTCGTTGGTACGAGCTGCGGGCCGATCACCCCAAACCCGATACGCTGATCAGCGAGCACGAAACCGAGCGGGAAGCGCTAGACGCCAAGCGGCGTTACGAGGATGAAAACCTGGGAGAATAGCCTACGGTGTAGCGCATGGTGGCTGCTACTCAGGGTGACTAAGTTGGCCACTGAACTCATTGTTTGATCCCGCTCATGTTTTGCCGTGTGTAACGATCGCATTTCGCATCAAAAACCAGTGACAGACCCGGTTTCATCCCCCAATATGGAGATCCCTCAAAGATGATTACGCAGGTGCCAGTCTATGCTGAAAGTGAACGAGTATTTTGCCGGGAAAGTGAAGTCTATCGGTTACGATAGTAGCAGCATCGGTCGTACCAGCGTCGGGGTGATGGAAGAAGGTGAATACACCTTTGGTACCGCGCAGCCGGAAGAGATGACGGTGATCACCGGGGCATTGAAAGTGCTGTTACCGGGCGCACCGGATTGGCAGGTGTTTACGCCAGGCGAGAAGTTCTTTGTGCCTGCGCAGAGTGAATTCAACGTTCAGGTTGCCGATGCGACAGCCTATCTGTGTCGTTACTTAAGTAAATAATTCAGTGCAGTTTGGCCGGGGGGGATTTTCCCCGGCCCTCCCCAGAGGGCGCAACCTGTTGCGCCCCTTCTGTTTTAGCGTTGAGCCTCGCCCCCCAAGGCTTCGATGGTGTTGCTGATCAAGGCCGCCAGTTCGCTGGTCATCAGGATGAAGTCGGCGTCGAAACGCTGGGCAAAATCTTCACGATCGATATCGTCGTTCTGATCGCGCAGGGTGTCGGCAAACTTCAGGCGCTTGAGTGAGCCGTCGTCGGCCAGCACCAGTTGAATGCGTTCCTGCCAGTCTACCGCCAGCTTGGTTACCAGCTTGCCAGCCTCGATATGCACGGCAATCTCGTCGCTGATCAGGTTCTGCTTCTTACAGCGGATCACCCCACCTTCTTCCAGAATGGCCTTCAGTTCGGCCTCATCCTGAATGATAAAACCGGCTGGCAGTTCGCCGGAGCGGACCCATTCGGTCAGCGTCAGCTCGATCGGGCTTTCCATGGTCAAAGGTACCACCGGCAGAGAACCCAGACTCTTGCGCAGCAGCGCCAGCATATCTTCGGCACGCTTGGCGCTGGCGGCATCGACCATAATCAGATCGTTAACGGTATCGATCCACATATAGGTCTGGTTAAAACGGCTGAAAGCGCGTGGCAGCAGGCTGTGCAGCACTTCATCCTTCAGGGAGTCTTTCTCGGTTTTTTTCAGCTTGCGGTGCTGTTCGCCTTCCAGCTTTTCGATCTTGGCCTGTAGCTCTTGTTTCAGTACCGGAGAGGGCAGGATCTTCTCTTCTTTACGGGCGCAGATCATGATCTGGCCGTTAACCGCGTGCGTCAGTGCGTCGCTATGAGAGCCCATTGGGGAAACCCAGCCGGTTTTCGCCATGTCCTGGCTGCCACATGGGGTGAAGGCAAAGGCGCTGAGCTGTTTTTCCATTTCATCCGCAGTTAGCGCAACGTCGCGGCTCAAACGGTAAACCATCAAATTCTTAAACCACAGCATAATGTTATCCCAGGCTGGGCGTGCATTTGGCACGCAGATTCATCAAAAGCAGGGCGGCATAATAACGAATTGACGCTGAAAAATCGCCTCATTCCCACTGATTTGCGTCCGCTGCCGCGTTTCACACAACCAGATAGGGGAATTGCCATTGGCGTCACATTCGGTGAGCGTGGCGTGAGCCGGGCTATGCGCTACACTGGGCGGCAAGTTCGTTGTCGTGCTGAATTGGGGAGAGAAATTTTGCGTATTGGTATCGATCTGGGTGGCACCAAAATTGAAGTGATTGCGTTAGCCAACGACGGCGCGGAGCTGTTCCGCCATCGTATTGCCACGCCTCGTCATGATTATCAGCTGACGCTGGACGCTATCTGCGGGTTGGTGACGCTGGCGGAGGAAAAAACCGGCCAGCAAGGCTCGGTGGGCGTGGGGATCCCTGGGACGCTGTCGCCCTTTACCGGCCTGGTAAAAAATGCCAACTCTACCTGGCTGAATGGCCAGCCGTTGGATAAAGATCTTTCCGCCATGTTGCAACGCGAGGTGCGTCTGGCGAACGACGCCAACTGTCTGGCGGTATCGGAAGCCACCGATGGGGCCGCAGCCGGAAAACCAACCGTATTTGCGGTGATTATTGGTACTGGATGTGGGGCTGGGGTAGCGATTAATGGCCAGGTACATGCTGGGGGCAACGGTATAGCCGGCGAGTGGGGCCATAACCCGTTGCCGTGGCTGGATGAGGACGAACTGCGTTTTCGCGCCGAGGTGCCCTGTTACTGTGGCAAGCCTGGCTGTATTGAAACCTTTATCTCCGGGACTGGTTTCGCTACCGACTATGCACGATTGAGTGGTCGAGCACTGAAAGGCCACGAAATTATGGCGCTGGCTGCACAACAGGATGCGGTGGCAGAGTTGGCTATTCAGCGTTATGAAATGCGGTTGGCGAAGTCCCTGGCGCACGTGATCAATCTCTTTGATCCCGATGTGATCGTCCTGGGCGGCGGCATGAGCAACGTGGAGCGGCTGTATCAAACGGTGCCGTCACTGGTGAAACCTTGGGTATTTGGCGGCGAGTGCGAAACGCCGATCCGTAAGGCAATACACGGTGATTCCAGTGGCGTGCGCGGCGCGGCCTGGCTCTGGCCTCAGGTGTAACAAACCTCAAGCGCCTTACTCCGTAGGGGGCAGTTTGCAGCCCCCCTACGTTGAGAACCCTAATCCTTTGGCGCGTAGTCTTTTTCGCTTTCGCTACGTACCCGCTCGATATGGATGGTCAGAAACATCATTTCTTCGCTGGTCAGTTGGTGCTGGTAGCTTTTCTCGATGTGCTGGTTGATCTTGCCTGCACAGGCGAATGACTCGCGGTATTTCTCCTTTACCACCTGATACAGCGAATCGTCCTCGCTGTTGACGTAGTTGTTGCCTAACAGCCGCTGGGCAAAGAATTTCAGGTGGGTGACAAAGCGATGGTAGCTGAGCGCTTCCTCGTTGTAGTCAAAACGGAAATGGTATTTGACGATATTGAGGATCTCCTGCATCACGCGGGTGATATGCAGGGTGTTGTGCATTTCGTCATTGAGCTGCGCGTTGACCAGGTGCAAGGCAATAAACCCGGCCTCGTCTTCCGGCAGCGTGGTTTCCAGGCGCTTGGCGATGATGGTTAACGCCTCAAGCCCGATGGCAAACTCGTTTGGATAGAGTTTCTTGATCTCCCACAGCAGCGCGTTCTTGATATCCAGCCCTTGCGCGTGGCGTTGCAGCGCAAAATGGATATGGTCGGTCAGCGTGATGTAGACAATGTTATGCAGTTTCCCCGGCAGCCGCTCGCGGGCGAGGGTGATGATCTTGTCTGCGGTGGTCACACACGCCAGCGGGATCTCCGCCAGCAGTTCTTTGTAGCGTTCGCTCATTTCGCCACTGTTGAGGGTGAACACCTTTTCGATCAGGCTTTCATCCACACTTTCCCCGGCTTTCTTTTGAAAGCCAATGCCACGCCCCATAACCACCGTTTCTTCCTGATGGTCATTCAGCGTAATCACTACGTTATTATTGAGTATTTTAGCGATTTTCATGGCTATTCCCGGCCCGCTGAAAACAAAAAAACCCGACGTTCAGGAATGATCCCGAAAGTCAGGTTTTGCCTGTATGCACAGTGACAATCCTGTAATCATTATCATGATAACCGTTGTCGGCTCTGGCTCAATGCTTTTCAGCTTGTACTGTAGCCACGATCACACTTCTGGCCGTAGTTATCTCTTGACGTAAGCCCCTGTCGCGGTCATTCGATGCGAAACTGAGTATCCAATCGGCTGACACCCAGCCCATTGACCTTTTTCACCTTAATCTGCACCGGGATGCGCTCCTTCATTGCCTCCACGTGGCTGATCACGCCGATAGTTTTGCCGGTGGCGTTAAGGCTGTCCAAGGCGTCTAGCGCGGTGTCCAGCGTCTCGGCGTCCAGCGTGCCGAAGCCCTCGTCCAGGAACAGCGAATCGATGCTGGTCTTGTGGCTGACCAGATCGGACAAGGCCAGCGCTAGCGCCAGACTCACCAGAAAGCTTTCACCGCCAGAAAGGGTACGTGTATCGCGCAGGGCATCGGCCTGCCAGGTATCTACCACCTGCAGCTCCAGTGCATCACTGGTTTTGCGCTGCAACAGATAGCGCCCGTGCAGACGGCCAAGCTGGTTGTTGGCCAGGTAAACCAGATGATCGAGGGTCAAGCCCTGGGCGAATTTGCGGAACTTGTCGCCCTCTTTGGAGCCGATAAGCTGGTTGAGCAGGCTCCAGTCGTCGTACTGCTGCTGGCTTTGGGCGATCTGTTCGAACAGGGACTGTTGATTGCGGCGGCGCTCGGCATCACTGCTCAGTTGGTTGCGCACCTCGCCCTGGCGCAGCTGTAGCGTTTTCAGCCGTTCCGCCAGCCCGCTGAGCGCGGTGGTGAGTTGCTCGATATTGGCCTGGGTTTCATCCAGGTCCGCTGGGCGATCCAGACGATGCTGTTCCAGCGCTTGTACGGCCTGTGCCAGTAATGTGGTGGCCTGAACCTGACGCTCCTGCAACTGCTCTTTGTGCTGCTGTAAGCGCAGGCGTTCGTCGTCATCCAGCAGCGCGGCGTTGAATGCGGCCTCATCGTCGAAGGTACTGCTGGCCAAGGCCCGCTGCCATTGGTGTTCGGCTTTTTGCCCCCGTTCGATTTGCTGCTGCTGTTGTTGCTGCAAACCGACCCACTGGCCGGCCAGGCGATCGTGCTGCTCCTGGGCTTTGTGCAATTGCTCCGTAGCCTGCTGCAAGGCGTTCTCTGCGGCGTTTTGTGCCGTGCGCAACTGCTCGCGGGCTTCCGCCACCGTTCGCTCACCAAACAGCGCGATACGTTCGTTACGCTGTGCCAGCAGCTGAGTTTCATTCGTCAGGCACTGCTGTTGCCATTGTGCCAATTGGCGTTGAGTTTCCTGCTGACTTTTCTGCAGCAGCTCAAAGCGCTCATTCAGCCGCGCCGTTTCCTGTTGCGAACTCTGCTGTTCGGTTTGCAGGGCATTCAGGGCATCCTTCGCAAGCTGTACGGCCTTGGCGAGCCGTTCGTGTTGCAACAGAAGCTGCTGAGCGGCCTGCTCTTCACTCTCGCAAGCCTCCAGCCAGACGGTTAACCGGGCGCTGTCTTGCAGCGTAAAGTCGAAGGCCAAGGGGGCGCTGAGGGTCTGCCAGCTTTGCAGATGGTTTTCCTGCTGCTCAAGTTCCTGGTTCAACTGCGTTTGCTGCCGTTGCTGCTGCTCTTTCAGGCTTTCACTGCGTGCGCGCAGTTCTGTCCCTTGAGTGTGCAGCTCTTCGGTTTGGCTGCGCAATTGAGCGACGCGCCGTTCCGTTTCCGATGGTTTGACGGCTTGATATTGCTCGATCGCTGGATGGTGCGTGGAGCCGCACAGCGGGCAGGGAGCATCGGTTTGCAGCCGCGCCCGTTCGGCTTCCAGACTGACGATGCGCTTTTCCAGTTCGAGCGTCTTCTCAACGTCTGTCAGGTGCGCTTTTTGCTGTTTATACTGCTGGCGTACCGCATCGAGCTGGGTTTCCACTTCGGTCAGCTGTTTTTGGCGGGTAGTGAATTCGAGCCGTTGTTGCTCAAGGCGCTGCTGGTTCTGCTGGAACAGTAAGGCCAGTTTCGACAACTGCTGGCGAACCGGGCGCAAGCCACTCAGTTCGGCCTGGCGGTGACGCAGTTTCTCCAGCGGGGATTGCGCCTCTAACGTGGCATGTTGCTGGAGTTGGCTATCCAGCGCCGCCGTGAGTTCAAGCTGCCTGGTTTGATACTGGCCCGCCAGGGTAGCCAGTTGGCTGCGTCTTTCGGTTAGCTGTTCCAGCGTACGCCGCAGTTCTTCGCTCTGCCGTTGGCTCTCGGCATGCTGCTTGCGTGCTTCTGCTAACTGGTTCTGCAACTGGGCGATCTGGTGATCGAGCGGTAACACCTTGTCATCCATCAGCGTTTGTTGCTGTTGTTGATGTTCTGTCTGGGTTTGTCTGGCCTTTTGTGCCTGCTCCAACTGCTGCTGTAACGGCATTAGTTCGGCTAATTGCCGCTGTTGCTGCTGTGCCAACTGTTCGATCTGCCGTTGCAACGCCAACTGATCTTGCTGGCAGCGATTGCGTTCATTTAACAACGGGCGCAGTTTCTCAGCGGGCTCACTACGAGCTAGCTGCTGCAACTGCGGTTCGGCCAGTTGAAACTCCTGCTGCACGCCAGCCAGCTGGTGCTGATAGTCCTGAGTCTGTTGCTGGATGGTTTGCCAGCGTTGTAGCCAGCTCAACTGATGCTGTTGCTGCTGCGCCTGTTGGCTAAGAAGCTGCTCTTCAGCCCCGAGTTCCCCGAGTTGGTTTTCCAGCACCTGGCGCTGCTCATCATTGAGCAGTTCAATCCCGCTGGCGCGGTGATGTAAAGCGTCCAGATCGCTTTTCGCCTGTTTGTGCTGTTCGAAGACCTGTGCCGACAACTGCCCATAAATTTCGGTGCCGGTCAGTTCTTCCAGCAGTTCGGCACGCTCGTTGGCCTTGGCGTTCAGGAAGGCGGCGAACTGGCCCTGCGACAGCATCATCGATTTGGTGAAGCGGCCAAAATCCAGCCCGGTGATTGCGGCAATCAGTTCTTTTTTATCGGAAATTTTATCCGCCAGGATTTTGCCGTCTGCCCGCAGTGCCAGCTCTACCTTGGGAGCCTGCAGGTTGCCGTCCGGATCGTTTTTCGCCCGGCGTTGGCTCCAGAAGGCGCGATAGCCGACGCCTTTGACCTCAAACTCCACTTCTGCCAGCGATTCGGCGGTGTGGCGGGTCATCAATTCGTTCTGGCTGGCGCTGACTTCCAGGCGCGGCGTCTGGTGATAAAGTGCCAGGCAGATGGCATCCAGCAGGGTGGTTTTACCTGCTCCTGTGGGGCCGGTGATGGCAAACAGGCCGTTGCTGGCGAAGGGTTCCGCCGTGAAGTCGATTTTCCACTCGCCCTGTAGCGAGTTGAGGTTTTTCAGCCTTAGGCTCAGGATCTTCATGCTGATGGCTCCTCATACTGGTGCAAGGTTTCTACCACCTGCTGGAACATCTGCCGCATCTGCTGTTGGCGCGGCTCGGCCATCTCGGCTTCCAACGCCAACCGGCGCTCGAAGACTTCGCCGACGCTTAATTCATTCAAGGTTTCTTTATCCTGCTGGGCAATGGTCTGGCTACGTTGCTCTTTACTGCGCCGCAGCAGCACCACTTCAACCGGTAAATCTTCCGCCAACTGTTGGATGCGGCGCTGAATATCGCTGAGGTAATCCTGAGTGGTTACTTCGATATCCAACCAAACCGGGAGTTCGCCCTGATAATCGGCAAACTGCTGTAATTGAGCCTCGATTTGCTGCAAATCACCTTTTATCAGCTGCATGGGCTGGAAGGTTGGGATCTCCAGCGGCGTGATCTGTTGTAGCGCTCCGTCGGCAAAATCGACCATAAACACGCTTTTGGTCTTGCCTAACTCGTCGAAACTCAGAGGAATTGGGGAGCCGCTGTAGCGGATATGCTCAGACTTGGCGACGTTCTGCGCGCGATGGATATGCCCCAACGCAATGTAATCGGCAGGGGGGAACGCCTGGGCTGGAAAGGCGTCCAGCGTGCCGATATAGATATCCCGTACCGAATCCGAAGTGGTGACGCCCACGGTGGTTAAATGGCCTGTGGCGACGATCGGCAGTGGCAAACCCAACGCATCGCGGCGCGTACAGGCCGCCTGATACAGGTTTTGGTAATGTTCGGCGATGGCCTCTTGCAGAGCTTGCTGCTTTTGGTTGCCAGACTCACCAGCGCGGCTGGTGAGCAAATCCCGTGGGCGCAGGAACGGGATCGCGCAGAGCACCGCCCCTGGTTGGCCATCAAGCTGGTTGAGCACCACGATTTGCTGCTCAAGCTCGCTTTGCGCGTTGGCAACCACGGTGGTGTTCAGGCAGGAGAGTAGCTCACGCGATTCATTCAGCGTGGCCACGGAGTCGTGGTTGCCGCCCAGCACCACCAGTTGGCAGCCGGTACGTTGCAGCTCCACCACAAAGCGGTTGTACAGTTCGCGGGCGTAGCTTGGCGGGGAGCCGGTATCGAACAGATCGCCTGCGACGATCAGCGCATCCACCCGCTGCTGTTCCACCTGTTCGATCAGCCAGCCCAAGAAGGCCTGATGCTCGGCGGCGCGGCTTTTGGTGAAAAAGTACTGGCCCAAATGCCAGTCGGAGGTGTGGATCAGGCGCATAGGTCTTCCATCGCTAACAGGATGATAAGGGCATAAATGGGCCTTATCGTAACTCAAGCATGATGATATTTCTTTAACGCCAGAAATAATCGCTATGCTTACTGCGATCAACCGGGCTTTTTTTTCATAAAAGTGTCACAAAACTGACGCATAATGGCGACCGCAATCAACTGAGATCGCTAACACATTGGCAGGATTGACGATGGCAAGACGCATACTGGTGGTGGAAGACGAAGCGCCGATCCGTGAGATGGTGTGCTTTGTGTTGGAGCAGAATGGTTACCAACCGTTGGAAGCCGAGGATTATGACAGTGCCGTCACGCGCCTGTCTGAGCCGTTCCCTGATTTGGTGTTACTGGACTGGATGTTACCGGGAGGGTCCGGTATCCAGTTTATCAAGCATATGAAGCGCGAGGCGATGACCCGGGATATCCCGGTGATGATGCTGACCGCGCGTGGTGAAGAAGAAGATCGGGTACGTGGTCTGGAGGTTGGTGCGGATGATTACATCACCAAGCCTTTCTCCCCCAAGGAACTGGTGGCACGTATCAAGGCGGTGATGCGCCGTATTTCACCAATGGCAGTAGAAGAAGTGATTGAAATGCAGGGGCTAAGCCTGGATCCTTCCTCGCACCGGGTGATGGCTAATGAGCAGGCGCTGGAGATGGGGCCGACCGAGTTCAAACTGCTGCACTTCTTTATGACTCATCCTGAACGGGTTTATAGCCGCGAACAGTTGCTTAATCACGTCTGGGGCACTAACGTTTATGTGGAAGACCGCACCGTTGATGTGCATATCCGCCGGCTGCGTAAGGCGCTGGAGACCAGTGGTCATGACAAGATGGTTCAAACCGTTCGCGGCACCGGTTATCGGTTCTCGACGCGCTACTGATCGCACCGCGCTGGAGAGGTTACCGTGCTAGAACGTTTATCGTGGAAGAGGCTGGCGCTGGAGCTGGCCCTTTTTTGCCTGCCCGCCTTATTGCTGGGGCTTGTTTTCGGTTATCTGCCCTGGCTGCTGTTGGTTTCGGTGCTGGCCGCGCTGGCCTGGAACTTCTATAACCAACTCAAACTTTCCCACTGGCTGTGGGTGGACCGCAGTATGACGCCGCCGCCGGGCCGCTGGAGCTGGGAGCCGCTGTTCTATGGCCTGTATCAGATGCAGCAGCGTAATCGCCGTCGCCGCCGTGAGCTGGCGCTGTTGATCAAACGCTTTCGCAGCGGGGCAGAATCCTTGCCGGATGCGGTGGTGATGACCACCGTGGAGGGCAATATCTTCTGGTGTAACGGCCTGGCACAACATCTGCTGGGCTTTCGTTGGCCGGAAGATAACGGCCAACACATTCTCAACCTGCTGCGCTACCCGGAATTCAGCCATTATCTGCAACAGCAAGAATTCACCAGACCGCTGACGCTACAGCTGAATAACGAGCACTTTGTTGAATTCCGTATCATGCCCTATTCCGAAGGCCAACTGCTGATGGTGGCCCGTGATGTGACCCAGATGCGCCAACTGGAAGGGGCCAGACGCAACTTCTTCGCCAACGTCAGCCATGAGCTGCGTACGCCGCTAACGGTGTTGCAAGGCTACCTGGAGATGATGAGTGACGAAGAGCTGGATGGTTCGCTGCGTGGCAAAGCCTTGGGCACCATGCAAGAGCAGACCAAACGCATGGATGGCCTGGTGAAGCAGTTGCTTACACTCTCCAGGATCGAGGCTGCACCAAACGTGGATATGAACGAGAAGGTGGATATTCCGTTAATGCTGCGGGTATTGCAGCGTGAGGCGCAGTCGCTCAGCGCTGGTAATCACCAGATCAATTTCCGGGTGAATGAAAATCTGCAGGTGTTCGGTAACGAGGATCAACTGCGCAGCGCGGTTTCCAATCTGGTGTACAACGCCGTCAACCATACTCCGGCGGGCACCAATATCGAAGTGAGCTGGCAGCAGACGCCGCAGGGGGCTCAGTTCCAGGTCAGCGATAACGGGCCGGGCATTGGTGCCGAACATATCCCGCGCCTGACCGAGCGTTTCTATCGCGTAGATAAGGCACGTTCGCGCCAGACCGGCGGCAGTGGGCTCGGGTTGGCCATTGTGAAGCATGCGCTCAGCCATCATGATTCACGGCTGGAGATCCTCAGCGAGCCAGGCATTGGCACCCGTTTTATCTTTACCTTGCCTAACCGGTTGATTGTTCCCGCGGCTTTAGCAGAGAATGCGGTGAAAAATTAGCAGGTAGCCCTACCATGAATCGATTTACCCAAGCTTTGCTGCTTTGCCTGTTGTTGTCGGTTGGCCGCGGGGCCGTGGCTGCTCCGGATGGCATGCTTTCCGGCAACCTGTCTAGCGTAGGCTCCGATACCCTGGCCAACCTGATGGCGCTGTGGGGGCAGGATTTCAGCCGACACTATCCCAACGTTAACCTGCAACTGCAGGCTGCCGGTTCCTCGACGGCACCCACCGCATTGGCGGCAGGAGCGGCGCAGCTTGGCCCAATGAGCCGGCCAATGAAGGCGGCGGAGGTCTCGGCATTTGAGCACCGCTACGGCTATGCGCCGCTGGCGGTGCCGGTTGCGGTCGATGCGCTGGTGGTGCTGGTGCATCAGGACAATCCGCTGCGTGGCTTGAATCTGCAACAGCTGGATCAAATCTTTTCTGCTACCCGCCGTTGCGGGGAAAACACGCCGATTAACCGCTGGGGAGAAATGGGGTTACAGGGCGGCTGGCAGCAACGCGCTTTGCAACGCTTTGGCCGCAACTCCGCTTCGGGCACCTATGGATATTTCAAGCTGCGTGCGTTATGTGGCGGTGACTTTATGGCGCGGGTGAATGAACTGCCGGGTTCGGCCTCGGTGGTACAGGCGGTGGCCGGTTCGTTAAACGGTATCGGCTATGCCAGCATTGGTTTTCGTGCCAGCGGAGTGCGGTTGCTGCCCCTGGCAGAAACTGGCGATCGTTATGTTGAACCCAGCGAAACCAACGTGCGCAACGGAAGCTATCCATTGGCGCGCTATCTGTATATCTACATCAATAAAGCCCCGAATCAGCCGCTGGAACCCTTGACGGCGGCGTTCCTCGACCGTGTGCTCTCTGTGCAGGGGCAGGATCTGGTTAATCTCGACGGTTATCTGCCGTTGCCACCGGCAACGCTGCGTAAAACCCGTACGCTGCTGGGGCTGGAGTAGGGATGATTTTTGAGCGCATACCACGCGTTTTATAGCTGATTAATGGCGTTTTCACGCATCATGTAACTAGTTATTTCAATTTTCGTGAGTGATGTGCTCAAAAATAATACAAATCATGTAGTGCATATTTATTGATAACCCCTATGTTCGACTGGATGAGCAATATTATCTGGACGATCGCTCTGCTTTTTATCCTGCGTATTGCCTTTTGGCACTATAAACGTTTAACTAGCCCCCTATTGCCGGACTAAACCTCCATTTTCCCCAGCATTCTTCGGTGATTGCGACCATGGATTCAGCGGGGAAAAAACGTCTAAAAATCTGCTCGTCATCATGAGTATTCGCCTTTCTCAAGGTAAGACGCTGCTATTGTGCGCTGTCTGTTGCCTATGAATTTCACGATGAGAGAGCAGGCCGGCAACCGAAGTGGGGCACTTTGACCACCATCCTTTTATCGGTAATTTTTTATTTCAACAGGCAGCACAACAGATTATGAGTCATCGTTTAACATCAAAAGATATCCTGGCTTTGGGTTTTATGACCTTTGCCTTATTCGTCGGCGCAGGGAACATCATCTTTCCGCCGATGGTGGGTTTGCAGTCTGGCGAACACGTCTGGATTGCGGCTATTGGGTTCCTGATCACCGCAGTGGGTCTACCGGTGCTGACCGTGATTGCCCTGGCTCGCGTTGGCGGCGGCGTTGATGCATTAAGCTCACCCATTGGCCGTAGCGCTGGTCTGCTGTTGGCGACGGTGTGCTATCTGGCCGTTGGCCCACTGTTTGCCACCCCGCGTACCGCGACCGTTTCCTTTGAAGTCGGCATTGCGCCGTTGACCGGTGACGGTCCCTTGCCGCTATTCATCTATAGCCTGGTCTATTTTGCGCTGGTGATCGGCATCTCGCTCTATCCGGGCCGCCTGCTTGATACCGTGGGCCATATTCTGGCACCGTTGAAGATCGTGGCACTGGCCGTACTGGGTATTGCCGCGCTGATCTGGCCAGCAGGGGCACCCATCCCGGCGGTGGATGCCTACCAAACCGTGCCGTTCTCTGCCGGTTTTGTTAACGGCTATCTGACGATGGATACGCTGGGCGCCATGGTGTTCGGTATCGTGATCGTTAACGCCGCACGTTCTCGTGGGGTGAAAGACGCAGGTCTGCTGACCCGTTATACCATCCTGGCTGGTTTGATCGCCGGTGTTGGTCTGACGCTGGTCTACCTGAGCCTGTTCAAGCTGGGCTCTGGCAGCGGCGTGTTGACGCCGGATGCCACCAATGGCGCGGTAGTGCTGCACGCCTATGTGCAAAATACCTTCGGCGGCCTGGGCAGCTTCTTCCTGGCTGCGCTGATCTTCATCGCCTGTATGGTGACCGCGGTGGGCCTGACCTGCGCCTGTGCGGAGTTCTTTGAGCAATACTTGCCGTTCTCTTACAAAACGCTGGTATTCATTCTCGGCCTGTTCTCGATGGTGGTTTCCAACCTCGGCCTGAGCCACCTGATCCAGATTTCGATCCCGGTGCTGACCGCGATCTATCCGCCTTGCATCGTGCTGGTGATGCTGAGCTTCACCCTGCGTTGGTGGAACAGTGCATCACGTATTGTTGCGCCGGTGATGTTAGTCAGCCTGTTGTTTGGTATCCTTGATGCAGTGAAAGCGTCCAACTTCCAGCATTTTATGCCAGAGTGGACCAATCACCTGCCGCTGGCGGCGCAGGGGCTGGCATGGTTGCCACCTTCGCTGCTGATGCTGGTACTGGTCGCGATTTATGATCGGGTTTTTGCACGCAGCCAAATGATTGCTCACCCTTAAACCTACGGTCTGAATTTTAGGCCACGGACTTGTCCGTGGCTTTTTTACGTTTAAAAAAGACGGGTCATTTTCATGGAACAACAGTCACCCACTGCAGCACCAGCCAATAAGCTAAAGCGTGGTCTCAGCACGCGCCACATCCGTTTCATGGCTCTGGGATCGGCCATTGGTACCGGCCTGTTTTACGGCTCCGCAGAGGCCATCAGAATGGCTGGCCCCAGCGTCCTGTTGGCTTACCTGATCGGCGGTATCATTGCTTTTATCATCATGCGCGCGCTGGGCGAAATGTCGGTGAATAATCCGCAGGCTAGCTCGTTCTCGCGCTATGCCCAGGATTATCTCGGCCCGATGGCAGGTTACATTACCGGCTGGACCTACTGCTTTGAGATCCTGATCGTTGCCATTGCCGACGTGACGGCCTTCGGCATCTACATGGGCGTCTGGTTCCCGGAAGTGCCGCATTGGATCTGGGTGTTGAGTGTGGTGCTGATTATCGGTGCCATCAACCTGATGAGCGTGAAGGTGTTCGGTGAACTGGAGTTCTGGTTCTCGTTCTTCAAGGTAGCGACCATTATCATCATGATCGTGGCCGGTATCGGCATCATTGTCTGGGGCATTGGCAACGGGGGGCAACCGACAGGGATACACAATCTGTGGGTCAACGGCGGCTTCTTCAGTAACGGTTTTATCGGCATGATCCTGTCACTACAACTGGTGATGTTCGCCTATGGTGGGATTGAAATTATCGGTATCACCGCCGGCGAAGCGAAAGATCCCAAAGTGTCGATCCCTAAGGCCATCAACTCGGTGCCTTGGCGTATTCTGGTGTTCTACGTCGGGACGCTGTTCGTCATCATGTCTATCTATCCGTGGAACCAGGTGGGAACCAACGGTAGCCCGTTTGTGCTGACCTTCCAGCATATGGGGATCACCATTGCGGCGGGTATCCTTAACTTCGTGGTGATCACTGCGTCACTGTCGGCGATTAACAGCGACGTGTTCGGCGTTGGCCGTATGATGCATGGTCTGGCGGAGCAGGGGCACGCCCCGCAGGTATTCAGCAAAATCTCCAAACGCGGTATTCCGTGGGTGACGGTGGTGGTGATGATGGCGGCGATGCTGATCGCCGTGTATCTCAACTACATCATGCCGGAAAGCGTGTTCCTGGTGATTGCCTCACTGGCGACCTTTGCCACCGTGTGGGTGTGGATCATGATCCTGTTCTCGCAGATCGCTTTCCGCCGCAGCTTGAGCAAAGACCAGGTCAGCAAGCTGGCGTTCCCACTGCGCGGTGGGGTATTCACCTCAGTGGTTGCCATCATCTTCCTGGTGTTTATCATCGGCCTGATCGGTTACTTCCCGACGACGCGTATTTCCCTGTATGCCGGGCTGGTGTGGGTCGCGGTGCTGTTGCTGGGCTACTACATCAAGGTGAACCGCCAGAAAAAGCAGCTCGCGCGGACGCAACAGGACTGAACGAGACTAATTTAGGGGGCGCAGCATAACTGCGCCCTTATATTGCTACTTTGTCAGCAATCAGACTCCAACCTCGAACCGGTATTTTTTAACTGTGTTCCTCGAGATCGTCCCCTCCGGCGGCCCTGGCCTCCATCACCAGATTGCTTTCGCATAACCGTTCTTCCTTCCCTTCTTCGAAACAGCGCGCCAGCACTTCACGAATATCCATCATACTGCTGCTCAAGGTGCTGAGCGCCGGTTGCAATGTGCGGCTCATCTGGCTTTCGTCCAGCGTGGCGCTGTGCAGGTAGCCAGCAAACATCAGCGTGGCCAATAGGGTGATCAGACGATGTTTTGACGATTTTAACAAGGTACCTGCTCCGAACGATAAAATGGCGTGTGGGTTATTAATAGCCATTCGACGGCAGAAAGGAAGCCTGCGGAGATATCTGTTGGCAATCGATGGAAGATAATTACCAACAGAAATAATTTCGTCAGGTTAGGTCAGGGATTGTTGGGGGCGGGCTGCAGGTTTGCCAACATGCTGCGCATGTCGTTGCCGCTTGGCGTCTGGTGGATGCGCAGATCAAATTCACCGATCGCCGCCAGCAGATGATCGAAGATATCCGATTGAATTCCTTCGTACTCTGCCCACACCGTGGTGTTGGTAAAGGCGTAAATCTCCAGTGGTAACCCTTCCGGCGTTGGAGCCAGCTGGCGTACCATCAGCGTCATATTCTGGTGGATCCCCGGGTGCGAACGTAAATAGGCTACCAGATAGGCGCGCAAAGTACCGACGTTAGTCAGGCGGCGGCCGTTAAGCGGCGAACTGAGATCCACCTCGCTCTGCTGATTGTACTTACCCAACTCCTGGGTTTTATCGTTCAGATAGCGTTGCAACAGTGGGTTGCGGTTGAGGCGCTCCTGCTCCTCTGACGTCAGGAAGTGGACGCTGGTGGTGTCGATATTGATGCTGCGTTTGATGCGGCGGCCACCGGACTCAGACATCGAACGCCAGTTCTTGAACGAATCGGAGATCAGCGCGTAGGTGGGAATGGTGGTGACGGTGTTGTCCCAGTTTCTGACCTTGACCGTGGTCAGGCCGATATCGGTCACTGCGCCGTCGGCACCGTATTTGGGCATCTCCAGCCAATCGCCAATTTTCAGCATATCGTTGGCGGAAAGTTGGATCCCGGCGACCAGGCCGAGAATGGGATCTTTAAACACCAACATCAAGACGGCCGTCATGGCCCCCAAACCGCTGAGTAACAGCAGCGGTGAGCGGCCCATCAGCAGTGAGATGATCATGATGCCAATAAAGATGGCGGCGACCAGTTTCACGCCCTGGAAGATGCCACGCAGTGGGAGTTGGCTGGCAAGCGGGCTTTGGCGCATCAGAGCCAATAGCGTGTCGAGCAGTGAGAACAACGTCAGCAGGGAAAATAACAGGATCCACACCTGCGCCGCAGTGACGATAATTGCCTGGGTCTGGCTGCCATTATGCAGCCACAGCACCGCCTGCACGTTGATGATCACCCCTTGCAGCAGTAGGGCGGCGCGCTGGAAGAGTTTATGTTGGGTGATGGCCTGTTGCCAGAGATGCTGTGAGTGCTGGCCGCGGCGCTGGATAGCGGTCAGCACCACGCGGTGCAGCACCAGATGGATAACCACTGAAATCAGTACGATCAGTCCAAGTACCATCGCCAGTGACATCATGTCGGTGAATTCCAGCCCAATGCTTTCCAGCCATTGCCTTATTTGTTGTTGCATGCTCGCTCCCTCCAAAGTACGTAAAAAACATCCAATAAATCTAAAACCCGTTAGCATAAAGGCTATTGGGCGAGATATGTGTCTGTTTACCCACTTTTACATTGTAAATCAGCCTCTCCACCCCTCGGCTCATCCCCGAGTTTATGGCTGAAAGATGAGGGAGAAAGGCGTTCAACGTGGCATGGTGCGTGGCATTGCATTCGTCGTCGATTGGGTTTGCTACATCAGGAGAAAATTCATGCTTAATGCCTGGCATCAGCCGGTTCCACCTTTCGTGGTGAATAAGGGACAGCGTCTGGAGATCGCTTTATGGTTACAAAGTGATGAGTTGCCAGAACAGGTCTTTTTACGCGTCGAGCCGGACAATGAAGAGTGGTTGCTGATCATGAAGCCGAAGGCGGTAGAAGGGCTTTGGCGCTATCAGGCCAGCCTGACGCTGCACGAAGGGGAACCGGTACGGCGCTACTGCTTTAAACTGTTGTGGGCCGACCGTCAGCAGTGGTTTGGCCCACAGGGCTGGTCGCTGACCCCGCCGGGGCAACTGGCTCAGTTTGCCGTGGATGAACCAGATAGTAGCCCAGGCTGGGTAGCCGATCAGGTGTTTTATCAGATTTTCCCCGATCGTTTTGCCAGCAGCGGCGCGGAGCATGGCATCCAGAATGGCAGTTATCACCATCATGCAGCCGGATGCGATGTGATACGTCGTGACTGGCAACACCCGTTGGCAGATGAGCATGCTGCCTCGACCTTTTATGGTGGCGATCTGGACGGCATCAGCGAGAAGTTGCCCTATTTGCAGCGGCTCGGCGTCACCGCCCTGTATCTGAACCCGATTTTCACCTCACCCAGCGTTCATAAGTACGATACCGAAGATTATTATCAGGTCGATCCTTACTTCGGCGGCAACGACGCATTGCAGCGTTTGCGAGTAAGCACTCACAAGGTGGGGATGAAACTGGTGCTGGACGGGGTATTTAACCACACCGGCGACTCCCATCCGTGGTTCGATCGTTATCAACAGGCAGAGGGGGGCGCGTGCCATCATCCCGATTCTCCGTATCGCGGCTGGTTTAATTTCTACCCGGACGGTAACGTACTGAGCTGGAAGGGTAATACCAATCTGCCCAAGCTTAACTTCGCTGAACCACAGGTGGTCGATGCTATTTATCGGGCAGAAGACAGCGTGGTGCGTCATTGGTTACGTCCACCGTACAGCATCGACGGCTGGCGGTTGGACGTGGTGCATATGCTGGGGGAAAACGGCGGTGCAGCGGGGAACCTGCATCACCTGTCCGGAATGTATCAGGCCATCAAGCAAGAGAACCCGGATGCCTATGTACTGGGCGAACATTTTGGCGATGCGCGCCGCTGGCTGCATGCCGGGGTTGAAGACGCCGCCATGAATTATATGGGCTTTGCCTTGCCGGTTAGGGCGTTTCTGGCCGGTGTCGACGTGGCTTATCATCCGGTGCAGCTGGATGCGGCAGACTGTGCTCAGTGGATGGATGGTTACCGGGCCGGATTGCCCCATAACCGCCAACTCATCCAGTTCAATCAGTTGGATAGCCACGATACGGCGCGTTTCCTGACCTTGCTGGATAACAATCCGCGCCGTATGCAGATGGCGGCGGTGTGGCTGCTGGCGTGGATTGGCGTGCCTTGCCTGTATTACGGTGATGAGATTGGCCTGGATGGCGGCAACGATCCCTTCTGCCGCAAGACGTTCCCTTGGGATGAAGGCCAATGGGATCGGCCACTGTTGGCCTTGTTCAGCCGCCTGACGGCACTGCGTAAGCAGAGCAAGGCGTTACGCCGCGGCGGCTGCCAGGTGTTGTATGCGCAGGGGGAGACGCTGGTGTTTGTGCGTACTTACCAGCGGGAGCAGGTACTGGTGGCATTGCAGCGCAGCGATAGCGGAGAAGTCGAACTGCCTTATAGCCCGCTGTTGCGAGAGGGGAAATGGCAGCTTGTGGAAGGGGACGGCGAACTGATTACGCAGGAAGGTGGCCTGCGGTTGCAGTTGGCAGCCGAGTCGGCCAGCGTGTGGCGGCTACGTAGCTAAAGCCAAGTGAAGGTTAAAGGTGTAATACCCCTGACCCTCTCCCACAGGGAGAGGGAACCGATCGAGTGGGTCTGAAAACTCTGTGACGTGCCTCGCATTTGGGGGCGATGGAGTCTGCTGAGATTACCTCTTTACTTCCAAAAGAGCAGGGGCTAACCGCTCCCTCTCCCTGTGGGAGAGGGTTGGGGTGAGGGGGGTATCAATATCCCACTGCAGATCCAGCCGGACGGCGTACGTCATTGGCTCCGTACAGGTAGCCCTCACGCACCCGGCCGGAAACGGCAGAATCATTACCCGAGTTGGCCGGGCTGACACCCGCCGCGCCCGGCAATCCCACCATAATCAGCTCTGCAGCGCCCCAAGGGGTTTGCTCAACCATCTTGTAACCCATCTGTTTGAGGATTTTCAGCGTATCGGCAGAGACACCGCGCTGCTCGTAATAGACTTCATCCGGCAACCATTGATGATGGATCCTCGGGGCATCCACCGCTTCCTGTGGCGCCATGCCATGATCGATCACGTTCAGTGCGGTTTGCAGCGTGATGGTAATGATGCGTGAACCGCCTGGCGAGCCGAGCACCATAAAGATTTTGTTGTCTTTGGTCACCAGCGTAGGGCTCATTGAGGATAGTGGGCGCTTACCGGGAGCGATGGCGTTGGCCGTTCCCTGCACCAGACCATAGAGGTTCTTCTCACCGACCTTGACGGTAAAATCATCCATTTCATCGTTGAGGAAGAAGCCGGTACCCGGTGCGATCACCACGGCACCAAAACGGCCGTTGACGGTATAGGTGGTTGATACGGCATTCCCTTCATGATCGACAATCGAGTAATGGGTGGTTTCCGGCTTTTCGTGCGGCTCCATCCCCGGTTGTACATTGACGGAAGGCGTAGCCTGATTGGCGATGATTTTCTTGCGGATCTCATCGGCGTAGCTTTTGCTCACCAGCCGATCGATTGGATTCTTGATAAACTCGGGGTCGCCGAGATAGGTGTTGCGGTCCATATAGGCATGGCGCATCGCCTCGCTCATGGTGTGGATCGCCGCCGCTGAGTTAAAGCCCATGCTTTTCAGATCGTAACCCTCAACGATATTGAGGATCTCGCACAGCGTCACGCCCCCGGAGCTAGGTGGTGGCGCAGAGACGAATTTATAACCGCGATAGCTACAGGTTATCGGGGTAGCCTCGGTCACTTTGTAGTTGGCGAAGTCGGCGGCGGTGAGGATGCCTCCCCCCTGTCTGGCGGCGGCTTCAACCGCCTGCGGGATTTTGCCCTGATAGAATGCGGAAGGGCCTTCTTTGGCGATGGCTTCCAGCGTGTTAGCCAGGTCGGTTTGCACCAGGCGATCGCCCGGTTGCAGCGCAGAACCGTCTTTACGCAGGAAGATTTTGGCCGACTCCGGGTCTTGCTTGAAGCGTGCGACGGTGGTGTCGAGAATATCGGTATCGGCCCGCGTCAGGATAAAGCCCTCACGGGCCAGCCTGATGGCCGGTTCCATCACCTGTTCGCGGCTCAGCTTGCCGTACTTTTTACGCGCAGTCTCCATACCCAGCACCGTTCCCGGCACGCCAGCGGCCAGGTAACCGTACAGGCTGGCGTCTTTTTTCACTTTGCCTTGCGCATCCAGATACATATCGGCACTAGCCGCCGCCGGAGCGGTTTCACGGAAGTTGATAAAGGTATCGGTGCCATCGGCTAGGTGCAGGGTCATGAAACCGCCGCCGCCGATGTTGCCGCAGCAGGGGTTAACCACCGCCTGGGCATAGCCGACCGCGACCGCCGCATCCACCGCGTTGCCCCCCATCTTGAGAATATCTACGCCGACCTGTGAGGCCAGATGCTGCGAGGTGACCACCATGCCATTTTGCGCTTCCACCGCCGGGTTTGAGGCGGCATACAGCTGGCTGCTGACCAGCAAGGCTGCCAAGGTCAGCGGTTGACTCCATTTTTGCAAAAACATAACGACTCCTGTTTGATCCCTGTTTTTTTATCTGTATTGAAGGAACTGCAAAGCGCAGGCCAACTAAAGAATAGTAGCTATGGATGGGGAATACGGCGGCAGGAGGAGTGAAAATTGTGAAGCGAAACAGAGGAATATTGCACTTGCTGCAGGCGATTGCACCGATTTTGGGCATAAAAAAACCGGCCAGCAGGGCTGACCGGTTCTGACACTTACAGGCTGAAATTACAGCTTGGAAGCGTTCTCAGACAGGTATTTAGCTACGCCGTCCGGAGATGCGCCCATACCTGCTTTGCCTTTTTCCCACTGAGCTGGGCACACTTCGCCGTGCTCTTCGTGGAATTGCAGCGCGTCAACGGTACGGATCATTTCGTCGATGTTACGGCCGATTGGCAGGTCGTTCACGATCTGGGAACGAACAACGCCGTTCTTGTCGATCAGGAAAGAACCACGCAGGGCAACGCCCGCTTCTGGGTGTTCGATGCCGTAAGCTTTCTGAATTTCGCGCTTAACGTCAGCAACCATTGCGTATTTCACTTCACCGATGCCGCCTTTGTCGACAGGGGTTTTACGCCATGCGTTATGGACGAATTCTGAGTCGAAGGAAACGCCTACAACTTCAACGCCGCGCTTCTGGAACTCTTCATAGCGGTGATCGAACGCGATCAGCTCAGAAGGACATACGAAGGTGAAGTCCATCGGCCAGAAGAACAGGACGGCTGGTTTGCCGTTCAGGTGCTTCTTCAGGTTGAAGTTTTCTACGATTTCGCCATTGCCTAAAACGGCTGCAGCGGTGAAGTCAGGGGCTTGACGAGTTACCAGGACCATAATTACTCCTGTAATAGTAGTTCAATGGGTTGATGTAAAAGCAGGGGCCAGTATAGGGGCCGCCACTCGGTGAGGGAAGGGTGAAAGACCAATCAATGAGATAGCTTCCACCTATCAAACCGAGAGAATAAATTCAGCAGTCTTTCAAAATAACCTTTTCGTACAAAAGGGCAAGGACAAAAAGCCACATTCCGTTAACTGTATGAGTAATAGGGTTTTTTATCCGGCTATCACAATGACTTGTTTCTGGCCTGTTCCATCATGCGGGGATAAAACTGCCAGAACTGTGTTTCAAGCTGATGATACTGGCGTTCCACGTCGGCAAAAGAGCCAGCCAATGCGGCCAGCCGTGGACGGCGGCTAGCCATGCCTGCCAATACATCGCCGATAAACGGCAGCTCGGCGTAACGCTCCAGCCAGCGTTCGGGCCAAAGATAGCTGTTCAGGTTCTGGAAACGCGGCGGCGTTTGCGGCAGGTGCGGCACAATCACGCTGCGAGCTTGCTGGGTGAAGGTGTGCAAGCTGCAGGTTGGCTCAAGCTGTTGCCAGTGGCGAGCCAGAAAGTGATCCCAGACCACGTCGAGCGTAATGGGGGCGACGCGGCGGAATTGTGGGCTGAAATAGTCGCGGCAGGCTTTGACTTCCGGTTGGATATCGGTCAAAACATCGACGCGCCGATGCATCATGATGCCAGCCACTACCGCCGGATCGTAATCACCTGCGGGGTTGCCGCGCACGAAATCGGCGAGCAGGTTGCCAAGCAGCGAGCTTTCCGCAAGCTGGGCCAAATGGAGATGAGCGAGAAAATTCATCCGCCAACTATAACCCAAGTCATGCAATTCCTCCTTATTCCTTGCTGCTTGTCGCCCGCGGCTTTAGACTGTACCGCCTGTTTTTTCCCAATTAGCTAGCTGAAGAAGTGAATACCCATGCGCGTCGCCGATTTTTCTTTTGAGCTCCCCGAGTCTTTGATTGCCCGCTATCCACAACCTGAGCGCAGCGGTTGCCGTTTGCTGCAACTGGATGGGCCAAGCGGAGGTCTGACGCACGGCGTGTTCACCGATCTGCTGGATAACCTGGAAGCGGGCGACCTGCTGGTATTCAACAATACCCGCGTGATCCCTGCGCGCCTGTTTGGCCGCAAGGTCAGCGGCGGCAAGTTAGAAGTGCTGGTAGAGCGGGTGTTGGACGATCATCGGGTACTGGCCCATGTGCGTGCTTCCAAATCCCCCAAGCCGGGCACCGAGCTGCTGCTGGGTGATGACGAAAGCATTGCCGCCACCATGGTCGCGCGCCATGACACGCTGTTTGAACTACGCTTTAACGACGATCGCGACGTGTTCACCATCCTCAACGCGGTGGGCCATATGCCGCTGCCGCCGTATATCGATCGTCCGGATGAAGACGCCGACCGCGAGCTGTATCAGACCGTCTACAGCGAAAAGCCGGGTGCCGTAGCGGCCCCGACGGCGGGCCTGCATTTTGATGAGCCGCTGTTGGCTGCGTTGCGCGCCAAGGGCATTGAGATGGCGTTTGTCACCTTGCACGTTGGCGCTGGCACCTTCCAGCCGGTGCGGGTGGAAACCATTGAAGAGCATGTGATGCATGCGGAATACGCCGAAGTGCCGCAGGATGTGGTGGATGCGGTATTAGCCTGCAAGGCGCGAGGTAAGAGGGTGGTTGCCGTGGGCACCACTTCGGTACGCTCGCTGGAAAGCGCGGCCAATGCTTGCCAGGATGCGCTGATCGCGCCCTTCTTCGGCGATACCAGCATCTTTATCTATCCGGGGTATCACTATCAGGTGATCGATGCGCTGGTGACCAACTTCCACCTGCCCGAATCCACCCTGATCATGTTGGTCTCGGCGTTTGCCGGCTATAAAAACACCATGAATGCCTATCATCAGGCGGTGGCCGAGCAGTACCGTTTCTTCAGCTACGGCGATGCCATGTTTATCAGCCGTAATCCACTGGCGGAAAGCGAATCCGTCGGGGAATAAATTCCCGGGTTACGCACAATGCGTGGCCCTGTTTTAATCACGTCAGACTGTATCTCTGACGCTGGAGGTTTTGTGAAGTACGAATTGCAGACAACCGATGGCCGTGCTCGTCGTGGCCGCCTGGTCTTTGAGCGCGGCGTAGTGGAAACCCCGGCCTTTATGCCGGTGGGGACCTATGGCACGGTCAAAGGCATGACGCCGGAAGAAGTGAAAGACACCGGTGCGCAGATCCTGTTGGGTAACACTTTCCACCTGTGGCTGCGCCCAGGGCAGGAGATCATGAAACTGCACGGCGATCTGCATGACTTTATGCAGTGGCACGGGCCGATCCTGACCGACTCCGGTGGCTTCCAGGTGTTCAGCCTGGGGGCGATGCGCAAGATTAAAGAGGAAGGCGTTTATTTCCGTAACCCGATCAACGGCGATAAAGTGTTCCTCAGCCCGGAAAAATCGATGGAGATCCAGTACGACCTGGGGTCTGACATCGTGATGATTTTCGACGAATGCACGCCTTACCCGGCGGATTGGGACTATGCCAAGCGTTCGATGGAAATGTCTCTGCGTTGGGCGCAGCGCAGCCGCCAGCGTTTTGATGAACTGAATAACAACAATGCGTTATTCGGCATTATCCAAGGCGGTGTTTACGAAGATTTACGTGATGTATCGGTAAAAGGGCTGGTGGATATCGGTTTTGATGGTTACGCTGTGGGCGGTTTGGCGGTCGGTGAGCCAAAAGAGGATATGCATCGCATTCTTGAGCACGTTTGCCCACAAATTCCAGAGGATAAGCCACGCTATCTGATGGGGGTCGGCAAGCCGGAAGATCTGGTTGAAGGCGTGCGTCGCGGCATCGACATGTTCGACTGCGTGATGCCAACGCGTAATGCTCGAAACGGCCATTTGTTCGTGACTGACGGTGTGGTAAAAATCCGTAATGCCAAGCACAAGGATGATACCTCCACGCTGGATAGTGAATGCGACTGCTATACTTGCCGCCATTATAGTCGTGCCTATTTGCATCATCTCGATCGCTGCAACGAAATTCTCGGTGCTCGATTGAACACCATCCATAACTTGCGCTATTACCAACGTTTGATGGCGGGTTTACGCCAGGCCATTGAAGAGGGTAAATTAGAGCTGTTTGTGGCGGATTTTTATGGTCGGATCGGTAAACCGATACCACCTTTAAACGCTTGAATTACTAATTGAAAATTTAATGAGGGAATTTTAATGAGCTTTTTCATTTCCGATGCAGTGGCAGCAGCAGGGGCTCCATCTCAGGGTAGCCCGTACTCTCTGATCATTATGCTGGTGGTGTTTGGTCTGATCTTCTATTTCATGATCCTGCGCCCACAGCAGAAACGCGCTAAAGAGCACAAAAAACTGATGGACTCTATCGGCAAGGGTGATGAAGTGTTGACCACCGGTGGTCTGATTGGCCGTGTCACTAAAGTGGCAGATACCGGTATTATTGCCATCGCGCTGAATGACACCACGGAAGTGATGATCAAGCGTGATTTCGTGGCGGCCGTTCTGCCGAAAGGTACTATGAAGGCCCTGTAATTTTGTTTTCCCTAAGGGAACTGCCGTGCTAAACCGTTATCCTCTGTGGAAGTATCTGATGCTGATCGTGGTGATCCTCGTCGGACTGCTATATGCGCTTCCCAACATTTACGGAGAGGATCCGGCCGTACAAATCACTGGTGTGCGCGGAGTCGCCGCCAGTGAAACTACGCTGGACCAAGTCCGTACTGCATTAGAAAAAGACAATATTGCGAGCAAGTCGATTGCGCTGGAAAACGGCGCCATCCTGGCTCGCTTTAAAGATCCTGACGTTCAGCTGCGCGCTCGTGAAGCCTTGATGGCGGAACTGGGTGACAAATATGTCATCGCATTGAACCTCGCCCCGGCAACGCCTGCCTGGCTGGCGATGCTCAACGCCGAGCCGATGAAGCTGGGTCTGGATTTACGTGGTGGCGTGCACTTCCTGATGGAAGTCGACATGGACACTGCGCTGAGTAAGTTGCAAGAACAAACTATGGATACCCTGCGCAGCGAACTGCGTGAAAAGGGCATTCCATACGCTGCAATCCGCAAGTTGGACAACAACGGCGTGGAAGTCCGCTTCCGTGACGACGCCGCTCGCGACCAGGCCATCAGCTACATGACGCCACGTCAGCGCGATCTGGTGCTTTCTGCCAACGGCAGCAACACTCTGAAAGCCACGATGACCGACGCTCGCCTGAGCGAAGCGCGTGAGTATGCGGTGCAGCAGAACATCACCATCCTGCGTAATCGTGTTAACCAGCTCGGCGTTGCCGAACCGTTGGTACAGCGCCAGGGTGCCGATCGTATCGTTGTTGAATTGCCGGGTATCCAGGATACGGCGCGTGCCAAAGAAATTTTGGGTGCGACCGCTACGTTGGAATTCCGTCTGGTAAATACCAACGCGGATGCGACCGCTGCGGCCAATGGTCGTGTGCCGGGTGACTCCGAAGTGAAATACACCCGTGAAGGTCAACCGGTTGTGCTGTACAAGCGCGTGATCCTGACCGGTGACCACATTACTGACTCCACCTCCAGCACCGATGAGTACAACCAGCCACAGGTAAATATCTCGCTGGACAGCGCTGGTGGTACTGCCATGTCCAACTTCACCAAAGACAGCATTGGCAAGCCAATGGCAACGCTGTTTGTGGAGTATAAAGACAGCGGCAAGAAAGATGCCAATGGCCGTTCGGTGCTGGTGAAGCAGGAAGAAGTCATCAACGTGGCGAACATTCAGTCACGTCTGGGCAACAGCTTCCGTATCACCGGTATCAGCAACCCGAACGAAGCGCGTCAGCTGTCGCTGTTGCTACGTGCCGGTGCGTTGATTGCGCCTATCCAGATCGTGGAAGAGCGGACCATCGGCCCAACCCTGGGGCAGCAGAACATCACCCAGGGCCTGGAAGCTTGCCTGTGGGGCCTGGTGGCTTCGATCGTCTTTATGGTGGTCTGGTATCGCAAGTTTGGCCTGATCGCCTCAACGGCGCTGATGGCTAACCTGGTGCTGATCGTTGGCGTGATGTCTCTGTTACCAGGGGCGACGCTGACCATGCCGGGGATTGCCGGGATCGTGCTGACGCTGGCGGTGGCGGTTGACGCCAACGTACTGATAAACGAACGTATCAAGGAGGAACTGAAGAATGGACGCTCCATTCAGCAGGCGATCCATGAGGGCTATAAAGGCGCGTTCTCCAGTATCGTTGATGCCAACGTCACGACGTTGATCACCGCCATCATTCTGTACGCAGTCGGTACCGGTTCGATCAAGGGCTTTGCAATTACCACCGCAATCGGTGTGGCGACGTCCATGTTCACCGCGATTGTCGGTACCCGTGCCATCGTCAACCTGCTTTACGGCGGCAAGCGCATTAACAAGCTGTCTATCTGAGGAGTGCGTTGTGGCACAGGATTATACTGTTGAACAACTCAACTATGGCCGTAAAGTCTATGACTTTATGCGCTGGGATTACGTGGCCTTCGGCATCTCATTGGTGCTGTTGATCGCGTCGATCGCCATTATGTCGGTGCGTGGGTTTAACTGGGGTCTGGATTTCACCGGTGGTACGGTGATTGAAATTACCCTGGAACAACCCGCGAATCTGGACCTGATGCGCGATACGTTGGAAAAAGCCGGGTTCCAGGACCCGATTATCCAGAACTTTGGCAGCAGCCGTGACGTAATGGTGCGTATGCCACCGGCGGTCGGTACCGCAGGTCAGGAGCTGGGTAACAAAGTTATTGGCGTGATCAACGAATCAGTCGATAAGAATGCGTCCGTCAAGCGTATTGAATTCGTTGGCCCGAGCGTAGGGGCAGAACTGGCACAAACCGGCGGTATGGCGCTGCTGGTGGCGTTGATCTGTATCCTGATTTACGTGGGCTTCCGTTTTGAATGGCGTTTGGCCGCGGGGGCCGTTATCGCCCTGGCGCACGACGTGGTCATCACCATGGGTGTGCTGTCGCTGTTCCATATCGAGATTGACCTGACCATCGTGGCATCCTTGATGTCGGTGATCGGTTACTCGCTGAACGACAGTATCGTGGTCTCTGACCGTATTCGTGAGAACTTCCGCAAGATCCGCCGCGGTACGCCTTATGAAATCATGAACGTCTCGCTGACGCAGACGCTGAGCCGTACCATCATGACCTCCGCCACTACGCTGATGGTGGTTCTGATGCTGTACATCTTCGGTGGCGCGATGCTGCAGGGCTTCTCACTGACCATGCTGATCGGTGTGTCTATCGGTACCATATCCTCTATCTACGTCGCCTCTGCGCTGGCGTTGAAACTGGGTATGAAACGCGAACACATGCTGCAGCAGAAAGTGGAGAAAGAGGGCGCCGATCAGCCTTCGATCCTGCCGTGATTGCCCGGTACACGGCTGAATAAGCCGTGTACCGCCTGAACCTGATGCCGGTCAGTTTACTCTGACCGGCATTTTTTTTGCTCCTGCGCGGCCAACAGGTTTAGCGAACTCACCAATTCCGCCAGGCTGGTGGCCTGCATCTTCTCCATCACTTTGGAGCGGTGTACCTCGACGGTGCGTACGGCGACGAAGTAACGATCGGCGATGGCCTTGTTGGTCATTCCGGCGGCAACGGCGCTGGCGATATCTCGTTCGCGCGAGGTCAGCGTACTGAAACGCTGCTGCAACTGGTAGCGTTCCACCTGACGTTGAGAATGGGCGAACCCCCGTTCCAGCGCCTCGATCAGCGGTGCTGTGGCAATCGGTTTTTGCAGGAAATCCAACGCTCCCAACTTCATCTCTGCTACCGCCATGGCGATATCACCATGGCCGGTAACGATCACCACTGCCAGCGTGCTTTCCCGCTCGCGTAGCCGCTGATGGATTTGCTGCCCATCGATCCCCGGCATGCGAATATCCAGCATCACGACGCCGCATTGGTAAGGGGCGACTTGGTCTATAAACCTTTGGCTGTCGTTCCAGATCTGTACCTGATAACCCAGCCCTTCGAGTAAAAAGCGGCTGGCGTCGGTGACCGCCAGATCGTCATCGACCAGATGTATCAGCGCCATAGCGTGTTTCCTTCTTGAACCCGGGGAAGATCAGGATAATCCGTAGCCCCTGCCGTTGTGGCGATATCGAATAATTTTCCAACGTCAGCTCACCCTGCTGGCTCCTTAACAGCCGCTGGCAGATCACCAGCCCCAGGCCAAGCCCTTCCGATTTAGTGCTGCGAAAAGGCACGAATGGTTGTGCTAACTGTTCGGCGCTGAGGCCGCCGCCATCGTCTTCCAGTATCAGCGTTTGCCGAACGCCATCGGTTTCCAGCCGTAGGGTGATCTGCTGGGAGCCGGCCTGCAGGCTGTTGCTTAACAAGTTGGTGAGCACCTGCTCCAATAGCGTGGTCTGGCTATACAACTGGCTTTTCGGGGCGATGATGATGACCAAGCGGCACCGAGGGTAATGCTGTTCGATGCGCATCAGCTTGATGACGTTTTCCACCAGGGGGCGCAGCATCAGCCATTGCGTGCTTTCATGGTGCGGCGTTTTACTGACCCATTGGCGCAGATTGACGATGGTTTCTGCCCCTCGTTGCGCCTGTTGGCCAATCTGTTCGAGGATCGGCAACAGCTCGTGTTGCGGATCGCTGCGCTCAAGGCGGATACGGCAGCCTTCGGCATAGTGACGTATTGCCGCCAGCGGCTGGTTAAGTTCGTGAGCGAAACCGGAAGCCATCTCACCCAGAGTGCTGAGGCGTTGCGCCCGGGCTAGCGCCGCTTCTCTGGCCCGCAGCGTCAGATGCATTTGCTCAAGCTCGCGCCCACGTTGGCGTACCAGATGGCCGATCCACAGATGATTTGCGCCGAGCAGTAGCATGCCCCCGGCGAGCACGCCAAGCAGGAGCAGATGTTGCAGTGCCCAACTGTGTATCTCTTGCCAGAGTGAACGCTGTGCTGGGTGGCGATCCAGATCACGCAGCAGTTGGTCTACCTGGCGGGATGAAGCGGGAGCGCCCCAGTTAGGAAGACCTGGGGTATTCATTTGCAACAGTTGGCGGGTCAGTTCGTCGACCAGGGGATCGGGCACGTGGTTCAAGGCGGCAAACGACCAATTGGGGTAAAGTACGCTGCTGGTCAGGCAGGGTTGTGCGTTGGGCTTGGCCAGCAGGGCACGGTAATCACTGGCCTTTAGTAATCCTTCTTCCTCCATCTCTTCCAACAGGCAGACCGGCACTATGGCTGCGTCCAGCGCCCGATCGCGCAGCAGATAAAGCAGGGCATCCACGGGATAACCGCTGAAGTGCAGTTGCAGATCTTTTTCCGGATGTATGCCGGCGGCCAGCAGTTCCTTATAACCCAGCAGATAGCCGCCGAAGGCGTCAGGGGAGACCGCGCCCACTTTTTTACCGGTGAGCTGATTAGCCTTGGTCACTGTGCTATCGCGGCGTACCAGGATCACGCTACCTATCACGTTGTTTGAGGCATTCTGCAGATTTTTGTTGGAGCGTAAGGACACCAGCCAGCGTAACGGGTAACTATTGTCCAACTGAATATACTGCGCCGGGTTGGTGAGCAGAAAATCGACCTGGCCGTTGTTGACGGCTTTCCCCATATCGGCCAGGTTGAGCGGCAACAGTTGAAAGCTTTCGTCTGGGAACTGGCGATTGAGATGGTTAATTAACGGCTGCCATTGGGCCAGAGCATGTGTATCACCGCGTAATGCCAGTACAGCGATGGTCCGCTGGCCCGCCCAGGCCGGGCACAGCCAGCTGCATAGCAAGATCATCAGTAGTGCTTTTTTCACATCATCTCCATTTTTATGATCTCGATCGCCCACCATAATTGTCCTGGATCAAGCCGCCGTAGGGAATGTGGTAAACCACAATATGGGCGGTCATGCGCCACTTCTACACTCCTTTGTATCAGCTCCCCGGTTGATACTTTTTGGGAGAAATCAATGGATAGTGGAAAACGGCAATTTTTACAACGCATCGGTGTCCTGACCGCAGGAGCCGCACTGGTGCCGCTGGCGCATTCCGGCTGGCAACTGCAACCCGAACGGCGGGAAGGCGACAGCAAAAGGCGCATGGCGATGCTGATCGATCTGCGCCGCTGTATTGGCTGCCAGGCCTGCACGGTTAGCTGTGCGGTAGAGAATCAGCTGCCGCAGGGGCAGTTTCGCACCAGTGTACTGCAGTATCAGGTCGTCACGGATAGCCAGCGTATCCCCACCAACGTGCTGCTACCGCGCCTGTGCAATCACTGCGATAACCCGCCTTGCGTGCCGGTCTGCCCGGTTCAGGCGACCTTCCAGCGTCAGGACGGCATTGTGGTGATTGATAATACCCGCTGTGTCGGCTGCGCCTACTGTGTGCAAGCCTGCCCCTATGAGGCGCGCTTTATCAACCATGAAACCCAAACCGCGGATAAATGCACCTTCTGCGTCCACCGCCTGGATGCCGGGCTGTTGCCTGCCTGCGTTGAATCCTGTGTCGGCGGTGCGCGCATGATCGGCGATCTTAACGATGAACAAGGCACCTTGAGGCGCACGCTGGAACAGCATCGAGGGGAGCTAAAGGTGCTGAAACCCGAGCAGGGGACGCACCCACAGGTGTTTTATCTGGGGCTGGATGAGGCTTTTGTCAGCCATGTCCGGGGACAACCGGCGCTGTGGCAGGAGGTACACTCATGATCCGCGAAGTGATGGCTCGCCCGCAGGAGATCGCCTGGTTGCCCTGGGCGGTACAGTATTTCTTTTTCATCGGTCTGGCATGTAGCAGCATTGCCATTGCGGCCTGGTTACGCTGGCGTTTGGCACCTGAGGCATCTCGGCTGGAGTTGGCTGCCGTTTCGCTGGCGGTGGTGAGCGGCACTGTGGCTCCGTTGGCCCTGAGTGCAGATTTACATCAACCCGCTCGAATCTGGCACTTCTATGCCCATTTCGCACCTTGGTCGTGGATGTCTCTTGGCTCGGTGTTTTTACCACTGTTTACCTTGCTGGTCGTGGCCTATTTCATTTTGCTGCTGCGTTGCCAACTGAGGGCAAAAGCCCTGCCGTTCTGGGCGCGTTGGTTACAGATTTGGCCCGCTTGGCAAGAAGAGAAATGGCTGCGTTGGGTGGCATTGGCCACGCTGCTTTCAGCAGTCAGCATCCTGCTCTATACCGGCCGGGAAGTGTCTGTGCTGCGTTCACAACCGCTGTGGTACAGCCTGTGGTTACCTTGGCTATTGCTGCTCACCGCTATGCAGGCCGTTCCGCCAATGCTGGCCTATTGGTTACGCCATGAGCCTCAGTGGCAGCCTCGTTTGGCTCGCTATCAGGGGCTTTCCCTATTGTTACTGTGCCTCTCCAGCCTGGGCTGGTGGTTGGATGGTAGTGACTCCGCCGCTGCGCTGCGCCAGTTACCCGCTCAGGGGAGCGCTTGGTCATTGGCTGGTAGCGCATTTGCCGTAGCTATCCTGCTATTGATGGTTTCGGCTTGGCGATTGCGTCATCGGGCGCTAGGGACGGCAGGTCTGTTAGCACAATGCGTGGCAGCGTTGCTGCTCTGTTGGGGCGTGCGCTGGATGCTGCTGATGCAAACCCAGACGCTGCCCAAGTTCAATATATTGCTCAACCCCTATGTTTTACCGCTCGGCAGCGAGGGGCTATTGGCTATCCTCGGTACCTTCGGGCTGTGGCTGGCATTAATCATCGGGGTTCGTGAATTACAGCATGGGTTGATGGAGAAAAAACGCTATGGCTAAGTCAACGCGTCGTCAGTGGTTGAAGGGCGGGCTCGCTTTGGGTGGGCTGGCCGTGTTTGCTGCCAGCTACAGCGAAATGGTGCAGAAGGTGTTTACCGGCCTGCGCGATGGCAGCAGTGGGAAGCTGACGCTAGACCGGATCAGCGCCAATGCGTTACCGCCAGAAGGCCGCCAGCATCCCGAAGGCTGGCAGGCCAATCCGCAGCAGGCCGTTTCCATGACGCAATGTTTTGGCTGCTGGACGCTGTGCGGCCTGCGGGTGCGGGTCGATCGTGACAGCAATCAGATACTGCGCGTGGCGGGTAATCCTTATCACCCGCTGTCACACGATCACCATTTTCCCTATCGTTTGCCGGTGAGTGATGCGCTAAACCGGCTAGGCGGGGATGCTGGTCTGGAACAACGCTCAACCGCCTGTGCTCGCGGTGCTACCCTGTTGGAAGGGCTGACCAGCCCGTACCGGGTGCTGGAGCCGATGAAACGGGTAGGGCCGCGCGGTGGCGGGCAGTGGCAGCGCATCAGTTTTGAACAGTTGATCAAGGAAGTGGTTGAAGGCGGCGATCTGTTTGGTGAAGGGCCAGTGGAGGGATTACGGACCATCCGCGATCTGCAAACGCCGCTCGATCCGGCACAGCCAGCGCTCGGGCCGAAGGCTAACCAACTGCTGGTCACCAACGCTGGTGATGAGGGGCGAGACAGCTTTATCAAACGTTTTGCGCAAAACGCCTTTGGCACGCGCAACTTCGGCCATCACGGCGCTTACTGTGGGCTGGCCTACCGGGCGGGTTCCGGGGCGCTGATGGGCGATCTGGACAAAAACGCCCATGTGAAACCTGACTGGGATCATCTGCGCTTTGCACTGTTTCTGGGGACGTCACCCGCACAGTCCGGTAATCCGTTCAAACGGCAGGGGCGTCAGTTAGCCAATGCCCGCCTGCGCGATGAGTTCCGCTACGTGGTGGTGGCCCCAGCATTGCCGTTAACCACCACGCTGGTCAACGATCATAACCGCTGGGTGCCGGTATTGCCGGGGACGGACTCCGCGCTGGCGATGGGCATGATCCGCTGGATTATCGATAAGGAGCGTTATAACGCCGATTATCTGGCGTTACCTGGCGAGGCGGCCATGCAGGCGGCCGGTGAAAAAAGCTGGTCGAATGCTACCCATTTGGTGGTGATCGATGACGATCATCCTTTGTGTGGCCAGTTCCTGCGTAAGTCACATTTGATAGCTGAGGCTGGCGGTGATGAAGAAAGCCCTGCCCTGGTGTGGGACGCCCAGCGAGACGAACCACTGCCTGCCACCGAGGCCATGCGTGGGCAGTTGCTGGTTGAGCAGCAGGTTCAACTGGCCGATGGCTCACAGGTACGGGTGCGCTCCAGCTTCCGTTGTCTGCAACTGGCGGCGCAACGTTTTACGCTGGCCGAATACAGCGCCCAGTGTGGCGTTAGCGCTGAAACCATTGCGGCGTTGGCCAAGGAGTTTACTTCTTATCAGCGGCAGGCGGCAGTGATCTCCCATGGTGGCATGATGAGCGGCAACGGTTTCTACAGCAGTTGGGCGGTGATGATGCTCAATGCGCTGATCGGTAACCTTAATCTCAAGGGGGGTGTTTCGGTGGGCGGCGGCAAGTTCAAGGAGTTTGCCGAAGGGCCACGCTACAATCTTGCCACTTTCCCTGACATGGTGAAGCCGAAAGGATTGGTACTGTCGCGCAGTAAGCAGGCGTACGAAAAGTCAGACGAATATCGTCGCAAGGTGGAACAAGGCGTCAATCCTTATCCGGCTCGTGGGCCGTGGTATCCCTTTGTGGCTGGTCAGTTTACCGAGCAGCTGGCTCCGGCGTTGATGGGATACCCTTATCGGCTGAAAGCCTGGATCAATCACATGGGCAACCCGCTCTACGGTGTGGCCGGATTGCGCGAGGTGGTGGAGAGCAGGCTGAAGGATCCGCAGCACCTGCCGCTGTTTATTTCCGTCGACGCCTTTATTAACGAAACCAGCGCGTTGGCGGACTATATCGTGCCGGATACGCACAACTTTGAAAGCTGGGGTTTTACCTCCCCTTGGTCTGGCGTCATGGTCAAGGCAAGTACCGCGCGTTGGCCGATAGTGCCTGCGCGCACGGCCAAGACGGCGGACGGACAGCCGATCGCGCTGGAGAGCTTTGTTATTGCGCTCTCGAAGGCCATGGGGTTGCCGGGCTTCGGCGAAGGGGCGTTACAGGATGCGCAAGGGGATCTTTGCGGGCTGCATTGTGCCGAGGATTATTACCTGCGCGCTGCGGCCAACGTGGTGTTTGCTGGCGAGCCGCTGCCTGAGGCGACGGAGAGTGAGCTGCGCCTGACCGGTGTCGATCGTCTGCAACCGGCGCTGAATCAGGTATTGAAAGCGGATGAGCGGCTGCGGGTGGGCTATATGCTGGCGCGTGGTGGCCGTTTCGCGCCTCATGAGCAGGCTTGGCAAGGGGAGGCGACCGGCCCACAGTGGAAGCAAGGGCTGAATATCTGGAATGAGGAGGTGGCACGCCATCGTCATGCCATGACTGGGGAGCGCTATAGCGGCTGCCCAACCTATTATCCACCTCGTTTTGCCGACGGTTCCGACGTGGCGCAACACTATCCGAGCGAGGCATGGCCGTTCCGCCTGATGTCGTTCAAGTCGCATCTGATGAGCAGCTCAACCGCTCCTATCGAACGTTTGCGGGCCGTGAAGGCGGTTAATCTGGTCGCGCTCAATCCGCTAGATGCCGAGCGCAATGGGTTACAACATGGCGACCGGGTCAGGTTGCAGACGCCTGGCGGCAGTGTGGAAGCGCAAATCAGCTTGCTCGACGGGGTCATGCCGGGCGTGATTGCCATTGAACACGGCTACGGGCATCGTGAGATGGGGGCACGGGTTCATTCACTGGATGGGCAGGCATTGGCGGCAGATCCACGCATTGCCGCAGGGATCAACCTCAACGATTTAGGGCTGGCCGATCCGACTCGCGAAGTAGGCAACAGCTGGCTGGACTGGGTCAGCGGGGCGGCGGTACGGCAGGGGTTACCGGCGAAGTTGCAGCGTTTGGGCTAACCTTACTGACCCAATCCCCGTGAACGACGGGGATTGGGTGATTTACCGCATCAACGTTGAGTGATGGGCTCTACGCTATGCACACGGAGATAGCCCAATTGCGATGGCGTTACGCCACTCAGGCGCAGTTCAAAGATTTGCTCGGTTTTTGGCAGCAGCGAACTGGCGCTCTGAATTTGTTGCGACTGCGCTTGCGCACTTAGTGGCATACCGGTTGCGGCATCCAGTTGGCCCCACTCCAACGTAGCGGTAAAACCGGGCAGATATTGGCCTGAGAGCGTGCGCACATACAGTATTGCCTGGCTGCCGTTGGCTTCGCTCTTCACATAGTTGAGCGATAGGCTCAGTTCACCCACGCTGCTTTGTAATCTGGCGGCATTATTGGCGGCGGGCAGCAGGTAGACGCCGCTGCTAGAGCTTTGGTTAAGCCGGTTTTGGCGCTCCAGGGAGGTAGCCTGCTCGGTCAACTCCCCCAGCACCTGCTTGAGCTCAACCACCTGGTTGGTGAGTTTCGGCACTTCGCGGTTCTGTGCGCAACCGGCCAGCAGGATCATGGCGGTGAGCAGACAAACCTGGCGATAACGGATTGTCATAACGGCAATTTCCTCTTCAATAACACTGGCTCCCAGCTTAGCCCGATCGCTGGCCAAAGTCATGTCTACCACTAAGTATGGCTGCTTTATTGCGCAATCGTGGATGCAATTCGCAACAAATGTCCGGCGGTCTTTGTTGTGGCGGTAGTTCGGGGTAAACTGTGTGCAACTATGTAAACGCTTATCAGGACGAGTTATGCATTGCCCTTTCTGCGCTGCCGTTGATACCAAAGTGATTGATTCCCGCCTGGTGGGTGATGGATCGCAGGTGCGCCGTCGTCGCCAATGTCTGGTCTGTAATGAACGTTTTACCACTTTTGAAGTGGCCGAACTGGTGATGCCACGGGTGATCAAAAGTGATGAGGTTCGCGAACCGTTCAACGAAGATAAACTGCGCCGTGGCATGCTGAAAGCGCTGGAAAAGCGCCCGGTCAGCTCCGACGACGTAGAAAACGCCATCAACCA
The DNA here is from genome assembly GCF_050434425.1 of Serratia sp. 2723. NCBI lineage: Bacteria > Pseudomonadati > Pseudomonadota > Gammaproteobacteria > Enterobacterales > Yersiniaceae > Serratia > Serratia sp. 2723. Next base: position 303,720 of record NZ_JBNDIN010000003.1, on the reverse strand, counting down.
TATCAAATCCCAGCTGCGTGCTACCGGCGAGCGTGAAGTGCCCACCAAAATGGTCGGCAATCTGGTAATGGATGCGTTAAAGAAGCTGGATAAGGTCGCGTATATCCGCTTTGCTTCGGTGTATCGCAGTTTTGAAGACATTCGCGAATTCGGCGAAGAGATCGCCAAACTGCAGGATTAACGGGATCCGCATGCAAAACGACGAATTCTATATGGCGCGCGCCTTTGAGTTGGCACGTCTGGGGCGTTTCACCACCACGCCGAACCCGAACGTGGGCTGCGTTATCGTGCGCGATGGCAGCATCGTGGGTGAAGGCTTTCATTTGCGGGCCGGTGAGCCTCATGCGGAAGTACACGCTTTGCGCATGGCGGGGGAAAAGGCGCGGGGGGCCACGGCCTATGTCACGCTGGAACCTTGTAGCCACCATGGCCGTACGCCACCTTGTGCAGATGCGTTGATCGCCGCGGGAGTCAGCCGCGTGGTGGCTGCCATGCAAGATCCCAATCCGCAGGTTGCCGGGCGTGGGCTATACAAGCTGCAACAGGCGGGCATTGAAGTGCGCCACGGCGTAATGCTGGCCGAGGCGGAAGCGGTCAATCTGGGGTTCCTCAAGCGTATGCGCACCGGGTTTCCCTATGTGCAGCTCAAGCTGGGGGCTTCACTGGATGGTCGTACGGCGATGGCCTCTGGGGAAAGCCAGTGGATCACCTCACCGCAGGCCCGGCGGGATGTACAGGAGTTGCGGGCGGCTAGCTCGGCTATCCTCAGCACCAGCGCGACCGTGTTGGCTGATGACCCCGCGCTGACGGTGCGTTGGGATGAACTGAGCAGTGAAACCCAAAAGATCTATCCGCGTGACAATCTGCGTCAACCGCTACGGATTATTCTGGACAGCCAGAACCGGGTTACGCCGCAGCACCGGGTCGTGCAGCAACCGGGGATGACCTGGTTGGCACGCCAGCAGCCAGACGATCGGATTTGGCCAGCAGGTGTGGAGCAATTATCCTTCCCGCTGCACGGCGGCGGTATCGATCTGGTGGTGATGATGATGCAATTGGCCAAGCGTCAGGTGAACAGCATCTGGGTCGAGGCTGGCGCGCAGCTTGCCGGTGCGCTGCTGCAGGCTGGGCTGGTGGATGAGCTCATCTTGTACATCGCGCCCAAATTATTGGGTGATAATGCTCGCGGGCTATGCCAATTACCGGGGTTGACGCAGTTGGCCGACGTGCCTGAATTTGCCTTTAGCGAGGTGCGCCAGATTGGCCCCGATCTGCGCCTGCGGCTAACCGCCAAATAGAGAATGTAACCTTTGTCTGCCGGTGCAGCCGCGTTTTACAAAAGCGCCGCGCAGGCGGACAAAGAATATGATAGAATCCGCCCCCCTGCGGGGTATTGAACCTATTTTTAAGGAAAGCCCATGAAAGTTATCGAAGGTGTTGTTGCTACTCCAAATGCCCGTGTGGCGATCGCAATTGCACGTTTTAACAATTTCATCAACGACAGCCTGCTGCAAGGTGCCATTGATGCACTGAAACGTATCGGCCAGGTTGCTGATGACAACATCACCGTTGTTTGGGTTCCAGGCGCTTACGAGCTGCCATTAACCGCACGCGTGCTGGCTAATACCGGCAAATATGATGCGGTGATTGCTCTGGGTACGGTGATCCGTGGGGGCACCGCGCACTTCGAATATGTGGCGGGCGAAGCCAGCTCCGGTCTGGGCCAAGTCTCGATGAATACCGAGATCCCGGTTGCCTTTGGCGTGCTGACTACCGAAAGCATCGAACAAGCGATCGAGCGTGCCGGCACCAAAGCGGGCAACAAAGGCGCAGAAGCCGCCCTGACCGCACTTGAAATGATTAATGTAATCAAAGCTATTAAAGCCTGAATTTAGTTTAAGGGGAATTCCGTGAAACCTGCTGCTCGTCGTCGCGCTCGTGAGTGCGCTGTTCAAGCGATTTACTCTTGGCAGTTGTCTAAAAATGACATTGCCGATGTTGAACACCAGTTCCTGACGGAGCAGGATGTCAAAGATGTTGACGTCGCCTATTTTCGTGAGCTGCTGTCCGGTGTGGCAGTCAACGCAGGTATGCTGGATGGCCTGATGGCCCCCTTCCTGTCGCGCCAGCTCGAAGAATTGGGCCAGGTGGAAAGAGCCGTACTGCGCATTGCGCTGTTCGAGCTGAAAATGCGTGAAGATGTCCCTTACAAAGTGGCCATCAACGAAGCGATCGAACTGGCGAAAACCTTCGGCGCGGAAGATAGCCACAAGTTTGTCAATGGCGTGCTGGATAAAGCGGCCCCCAGCATCCGTAGGAAAAAATAAAATATAAGGCCGGGAAACCGGCCTTACTTCTTTGGAAGACGAATTATGGCATGTGGCGAATTTGATCTCATTGCCCGCTATTTTGACCGGTTCAAAAGTGTGCGCCGCGACGTACAGCTCGGCATTGGCGATGACTGCGCACTGCTTACAGTGCCGGAAAAGCAGCTTTTAGCCATCAGTACCGATACCCTGGTTTCGGGTATTCACTTCCTGGCGGATATCGATCCCGCCGATCTCGGCTATAAAGCCCTGGCGGTTAACCTGAGCGACCTGGCGGCAATGGGCGCCGATCCCGCGTGGCTTTCGCTGGCGTTGACGTTGCCGGAAGTGAACGAAGAGTGGCTCAAGGCGTTCAGCGATAGCCTGTTCGAACAGATGAATTACTACGGCATGCAGCTGATTGGCGGCGACACCACCCGTGGCCCGCTGAGTATGACGCTGACGATCCATGGCCATATTCCTGTCGGGCGGGCGCTAACCCGCAGCGGCGCGCGCATTGGTGACTGGATTTACGTGACCGGTACGCTGGGTGACAGCGCCGCCGGGCTGGCAATCCTGCAGGATCGTTTGCAAGTGAGCGATCGGGCTTCGCATGAATATCTGTTGGCACGCCATCTGCGCCCGTATCCGCGTGTGCTGCAAGGCCAGGCGCTGCGTGATTTGGCCAGCTCGGCAATTGATCTCTCCGATGGCCTGATTTCAGACCTGAGGCACGTGTTGAACGCCTCCGAATGCGGTGCTCGCATTGAACTCGATGAGCTGCCGATATCGCAGACGCTGAACTACAATACCGATGCGGAGCAGGCGTTGCGCTGGGCGCTGACCGGTGGTGAAGATTATGAGCTTTGCTTCACCGTGCCAGAGATCAATCGGGGGGCGTTGGAAGTGGCATTAAGCCATTTAGGCGCGGATTACACCTGTATTGGCCAGATCGGCCCGCAGTCTGAAGGGATGAAGTTCTACCGCGATCAGCAAGAGGTTGAACTGCCGTGGAGTGGCTACGATCACTTTGGTAGCGCTCGATAGCCGTTGTTAAAGGTCGGAGGCGGCAACCCCCGACCTTAGCTACGTTTTCACTGTCATCAATCGATGAGCCGGCGAATCAGTTCCAGCAGCGCAACCAGCGCTTTAAGAACGATGAGAACTTTATCAATCAAAGTTTTCATCCGTTTCTCCATCAAGTGGAGTGAGAACGCCGCTGTTTACTCATACGCTGCCTGTCACAACGGTTTATCCCAAGTGTTAGTTAGGGATAGTGCCACTCCGGCCAGAGCACTGAAATCAGCACCATCTGTTATTTCAGCCAGGACTTGAAAACGTTGATCCCACGCTGCGGATGGCCAAAGTTTAACTATCACTATGACTAACCTCCCGATTATATCGGAGAGGTGTGTAAAAAACGAGCGATAAGCTGTACGAATTTGCACCTCTCAATCTTTTGTCTTATACTGGCTTGGTTAGTTAGGGATAGTTCTACCCCGGCCAGAGTCGTTGGCCGAAACGCAAAAACCCGACCTCACCAGTCGGGTTTTTGCGTTTTTGGCTACGCCGTGCAGCTATTCAAAACTGACCACATGATGCGGCGCCCTTGGCTAGACTATGCCAACCAGGTTTCGATCTGGCGTTGAATACCGGCCGCATCCAGGCCCAGATCGCTGCGGATCTCTTCCTGACCGCCCTGTGGGATAAAGCAATCCGGCAGGCCAATATTCAGTACGGGCACCACGCGGCGTTTGGCCATCAGCAGTTCGTTAACCCCGCTGCCAGCGCCCCCCATGATGGCGTTCTCTTCCAGCGTCACCAGCACTTCGTGGCTGGCGGCCATTTCCAGCACCAGTTGTTCGTCCAGTGGTTTGACAAAGCGCATGTCTACCAGCGTCGCGTTCATCGCCTCGGCGACCTGAGCGGCTTCCGCCAACAGGGTACCAAAGTTGAGGATGGCAATCTTTTCCCCTTCGCGGCGCACTATGCCCTTACCGAGCGGCAGTGCGGCCAGAGGTTCCAGCGTTGCCCCCGTACCGTTGCCCCGTGGGTAGCGTACCGCACTTGGGCCAGCGTTATGGTGATAACCGGTGTACAGCATCTGGCGGCATTCGTTTTCGTCGCTCGGCGTCATGATCACCATGTTCGGGATGCAGCGCAGGAACGAAATATCAAATGCGCCCTGGTGGGTCTGGCCATCGGCACCGACAATTCCGCCACGATCGATGGCAAACATCACCGGCAGTTCCTGGATCGCCACGTCGTGGATCACCTGATCGTAGGCGCGCTGCAGGAAAGTGGAGTAGATCGCCACCACCGGCTTGTAACCGCCGATTGCCAACCCGGCGGCGAAAGTTACCGCATGTTGCTCGGCGATCGCCACGTCGAAATATTGCTGCGGATAGTCGCGTGAGAACTGCACCATGCCGGAACCTTCGCGCATGGCTGGGGTGATCGCCATCAGTTGGCTGTCTTTGGCCGCCGTTTCACACAGCCATTCACCAAAGATCTTGGAATAGGTTGGCAGGCCGCCAGCACTTTTTGGCAGGGTGCCGCTCGCCGGATCGAATTTCGGCACCGCGTGGAAGCTGATCGGATCCTTTTCTGCCGGAGCATAACCACGGCCTTTCTTGGTCATGATATGCAGTAACTGTGGGCCTTTCAGGTCACGCATGTTTTTTAGCGTAGTGGCCAATCCCTGCACGTCGTGCCCGTCTACCGGGCCAATGTAGTTAAAGCCCAACTCTTCAAACAGCGTGCCGGGGACGACCATGCCTTTGAGGTGTTCTTCGGTACGCTTGAGCAGTTCTTTGATCGGCGGTACGCCGGAGAGCACCTTCTTGCCGCCTTCGCGCAGCGTGGAGTAGAGCTTGCCAGACAGCAACTGCGCCAGATGATTATTCAACGCTCCGACGTTTTCGGAGATCGACATTTCGTTATCGTTCAGCACCACCAGCATATCCGGGGTGATGTCGCCCGCATGGTTCATGGCTTCGAACGCCATGCCAGCGGTGATGGCACCGTCGCCAATCACGCAGACGGTGCGGCGGTTTTTGCCCTCACGCGCGGCGGCCACGGCCATGCCAAGACCCGCGCTGATCGAGGTTGAAGAGTGGCCAACGGACAGCACGTCATATTCACTTTCGGCGCGCCACGGGAACGGGTGCAGGCCGTTTTTCTGGCGGATGGTCGAGATGCGATCACGCCGGCCGGTCAGGATCTTGTGTGGATAAGCCTGATGGCCAACGTCCCAAACCAGATGATCGAAAGGAGTGTTGTAGACGTAATGCAGTGCCACCGTCAGCTCGACGGTACCCAGCCCAGACGCAAAGTGACCACTGGAGCGGCTGACGCTGTCCAGCAGGTATTGCCGCAGTTCATCACATAACTTCGGCAGGCTTTCTTTTGGCAACGAGCGGAGCTCTTCAGGACTTTCCGCTAAGGCCAAGGTCGGGTATTTGGCTATATCAAGACTCATTCAGTACTCATATCAGAGGAGTTAATTGTCGCGTTCAATAATGAAGTTGGCCAAGGCACGTAATGGTGCGGTGTTATAAGATTGTGTGGTCAACGAGTCTAATGCGGCCAAGGCTTCCTGATAGAGATCCCACGCTTTTAACTTGGCGCTGTCAAGCCCAAGCAGGGCCGGGTAGGTACTCTTGCCAAGCTGTTGGTCGGAGCCTTGGCGTTTACCGATTTTTTCGGTTTCGCCCACGACGTCAAGAATGTCGTCCTGTACCTGAAACGCCAGGCCAATGGCGGCCGCGTAACGATCAAGCTCAGGGAGTGCGGCACGGCCCGGCTCGCCGGCGGCCAATGCCCCCAAACGAACCGCAGCACGGATCAGCGCGCCGGTTTTATGGCGGTGGATCTGTTCTAGTGCCTGTAGATCGATCTGCTTACCTTCGGCTTCCAGATCCAGCGATTGGCCGCCGCACATGCCGGCCACGCCGCTGGCTTTGGCCAGTTCGGAAATCATTGCCAGCCGATCGCGCAGGGCTACATCGGGCATATCGGCGTCAGCCAGGATCGAGAAAGCCAGCGTTTGCAGGGCATCGCCCGCCAGAATCGCGTTGGCTTCCCCAAATTTGATATGGCAGGTTGGCTGGCCACGGCGCAGATCGTCGTCATCCATCGCTGGCAGATCGTCGTGGATCAGCGAATAGGCATGGATGCACTCCACCGCCGCTGCTGGGGCATCCAGATTTGCCAGGCTCAGGCCAAACATTTGCCCGGTGGCATAAACCAGAAAAGGTCGTAGCCGTTTACCGCCCAGTAAGGCGCCGTGACGCATCGCCTCAACCATTTTGCCATCATTGAACGGCAGTGGAGCGATATAGCCAAGCAGTGCGCGATCGCTGCGCTGATGGAAGGCCTGTAACTGATCGTGGAACTCAGACATCGTAATTACTCAGCGTCCGGGGTAAAAGGGGCCAGTGCAGCATCGTCGCTTTGGTCGTTAAGCAGGATCTGTACGCGCTGCTCCGCCTGTTGCAGCTTTTGTTGGCCCTGGCGAGCCAATTGGACGCCACGTTCAAACTCATTGAGCGCATCTTCCAGCGGCAAATCGCCGGATTCCAGGCGGGTTACGATACTCTCAAGTTCGTTCAGAGAATTCTCAAAGCTGATGCTTTGCTCTTTACTGTCTGATTGTGCAGGTTTTTTCGCCATAGTTTTCTTTTTACATCATCATGTGAACAGTGAGACCCGAGCCTATCCTAGCGGATCTTGATTAGCAAATCATGGCACGTCTATGTGGTTTTGTGCACGGCGCGCGTGCAGATAGTGATATACTTCGCGCCCAGATAAGATTGATAAAAGCCCGGCCAGCCCGCGATTTTATCAATATTATCGCCATTGTATACCTAATAGCCTTGCAGTGGCAGCTAACCACCGCCGCTGAAACCCATAGGGCAGGGTATTGCGTAATTTTCATCAGACTATAAAGACCGCCATGAAGTTTATCATTAAATTGTTCCCGGAAATCACCATCAAGAGTCAATCTGTGCGCTTGCGCTTTATCAAGATCCTGACTACCAACATCCGTAACGTCCTGAAGCAGTATGATGAAACTCTGGCGGTTGTCCGTCACTGGGATTTTATCGAGGTGCGTGCCAAAGACGAAGATCAGCGCCCGGCGATTGCCGATGCCCTGACGCGAATTCCCGGCATTCACCATATCCTGGAGGTGGAAGATCGCGCTTATACCGATGTCCACCATATCTTTGAGCAGACGCTGGAAACCTACCGCGAACAACTGGAAGGCAAGACCTTCTGCGTGCGGGTGAAACGCCGTGGCAAGCATGAGTTCAGTTCCCAGGACGTAGAGCGCTACGTCGGTGGCGGTTTGAACCAGCATATTGAAAGCGCACGCGTCAAACTTTCTCGCCCTCAGGTTACGGTAAACCTGGAGATCGATGACGATAAGCTGATGCTGGTCAAGGCGCGCCGCGAAGGCATTGGCGGCTACCCGATCGGCACCCAGGAAGATGTGCTGTCACTGATTTCCGGCGGTTTTGACTCTGGTGTTTCCAGCTATATGCTGATGCGCCGTGGCTGTCGCGTACATTATTGCTTCTTTAATCTGGGTGGTGCGGCGCACGAAATTGGCGTCAAGCAGGTTGCCTACTATCTGTGGAACCGCTTCGGCAGCTCACACAAGGTACGCTTTGTGGCGATCGATTTTGAACCGGTGGTCGGTGAGATCCTGGAAAAGGTCGATGACGGCCAGATGGGCGTGGTGCTAAAACGCATGATGGTGCGTGCCGCTTCCCAGGTTGCTGAACGTTATGGTGTACAGGCTTTGGTGACCGGCGAAGCGCTGGGCCAGGTTTCCAGCCAGACCCTGACCAACCTGCGCCTGATCGATAACGCCTCCGATACCCTGATCCTGCGCCCGCTGATCTCGCATGATAAAGAGCACATCATCAACGTGGCGCGTGAAATCGGCACCGAAGACTTCGCCAAGACCATGCCGGAGTATTGTGGCGTGATCTCAAAAAGCCCGACGGTCAAGGCAATCAAAGCCAGGATTGAAGAGGAAGAAGGGCACTTTGACTTCGAAATCCTCGATCGCGTGGTGCGCGAAGCGCGTAACGTCGATATCCGCACTATCGCAGAAGAAACCAGTCAGCAGGTCGCCGAAGTAGAAACCGTGGCTGAATTCAGCGCAGACGAAGTGATACTGGATATCCGCTCGGTGGACGAGCAGGAAGAGAAGCCGCTGCAACTGGCGCAGGTGGAAGTCAAACTGCTGCCGTTCTACAAGTTAGGCACGCAGTTTGCCGATCTCGATCAGAGCAAAACCTATCTGTTGTACTGTGAGCGCGGAGTGATGAGCCGTTTGCAAGCGCTGTACCTGCTGGAGCAGGGCTACGCTAACGTGAAAGTCTACCGCCCGTAATCTGCGTTGCAGGGTAGCAATGCCGTTTCTCTGGTGTTGCTACCCTTATCCACTTCTCCTGTTTGATCCTCTTTTTTCTCTTTTCCCTCGAATAACTTTGACATAGTGACTCACTTTGGTTTATTTGTTGTTATGTTATAACGTATCTTTTATTGATTGGGAAAGGAGCAGGTTAATGCGGTTAAAAAAGTTGGTGGTGATATTGCCTTTTTGGTTTATCAACCATTCGCAGGCCCATTCTTTATGGGTTAATGCGCTACCCGCTGCGGGTGGACAGAGCACGATAGAACTAGGTTATGGAGATGAGTTCCCTAGCGCAGAAACGATCCCTGAAGATCGCCTGCACATTTTCTCACCGGCACAGTTGATCGGAAAGAATGGGGATCTGATGCTGAAGCCTGGTAAAGAGAATTACCAGTTCGTGACGGAAAAACCGTTAGCCAAGGGCAGCTATGCCGCTATCGCTATCTATAAACCTACCTATTGGTCGAAAAATAAAGCGGGATGGCAACAGCAGAGCAGGACGGAAATGCCAGACGCGCTGTACTGCGAGCGGGCTTCCATGTTTGGCAAAACCATTGTGAACATCGATGGGGCGACAGAGACCGCAGTCATCAGCCAGCCACAGGGGTTGCAGTTGGAAATTATCCCGTTGGCCAACCCGGCTACTATCAAGCCAGGGCAGCCGTTGCCAATACAGGTATTGTATGACGGGAAACCGTTAAAGAATGCCGATGTGACGGCGACGTTTGCCGGTTTTGGCGACCAACACCAGCACCACGGGCATACTCATAGTCATGCCAAAGCCTTTTTGAATCAGACGGACGGTAAGGGCAAAGTCAATGTTTACCCGCTGAAGGCGGGATATTGGGTAGTCGAAACCGAACATAAACTGCCTTATGTGGATAAGGCGAAATGTGATGAATCCGTGTTGCTTTCAACGCTGACCTTTACCATCAGCGAATAAGTCATTGGCTTGGCAGGCCAACCGGCCTGCCGATATTGATTCAATCGCGGAAGTCGTACATGCCAGGGATCAGTACCAGCTGTGCCGCTATCTCAGCCGCTTTGGCCTTCCCCAACAGCAAATCGATCAGTTTCAGGGCAAACTCCATCGAGGTGCCTGGCCCTTGACTGGTGAGCAGGTTGACGCGTGGGTCGAAAACAACGCGTCTTTCCATCCACTGTCCTTCGGGGATCTGCTCCTTCAGGCCGGGGAAACCGGTCATATTACCGATAGGGAACAGTTGGTGATGCTGCAATACCAAGGCCGGAGCCGCACAGATGGCGGCGACAATGTTGCCTTGCAGATGCATCTGGCGGACTTTTTCCACCAGCAACGGGCTATCGCGAAAACATTCCGCACCCTTGATACCGCCAGGTAAGACGATGGCGTCAAAGTGGTCATCAACAATCGCCACCAAGGGGGCGTCTGCCAGCAGCTTCACGCCGCGTGAGCAGACGATGGTCAGGCTGCCGTCACTGGCTACGCTGGCGGTCGTTACTTTGACTCCGGCGCGAACCAGCAGGTCGATGGTGGTTACGGCTTCGGTTTCTTCACTACCAGGTGCCAGGCAGACCAATGCCGATGCGCTCATAGCTATTTTCCTTGCGTTTAATGATTTCAAACAGCCGGGTATTTTCTGGCAGGGAAATGCCGTGGCTGCGTCCGCGACGCAGCAAATAACCGGTAATATAGTCGATCTCGGTGTGCCGCTGAGAACGGATATCCTGCAGCATTGAGGACGTGTTGTCCGCCGTCAGCTGGATCACCTGCATCACATAGAACACCAGGCTTTCGCATGAGGTGTGGTGACCTTCCATCTCCATCACGCTAGCCACTTCACGGCAGATAAGCTCTATCTGCTCAGGATAGCGTTGCAGATCGCCATTGCGGCAGTCATACAGCACGGTTAGCGGGTTGATGACACAGTTGACCGCCAGCTTGCGCCAACTGGCCGAAGCAATATTATTATGCCAGGCAACGTCCGGCATGGCCTGATGCAGTATCTCTGCCAGATGGCTGAGATGGGTCGCTTGCTGGGTCGTTGGGCCGATATGGGTGGTACCGTTGGCGACGTGCACAATGGTGTTACCATCATGGCGTGCGGCATGCGTGGTGATGCCCTGTAACACCGGCTGGCTGTGCGGTGGCAGCTCTTCTTGAGTCCCTATGCCGTTATGTAACAGTAAAATGGCACAGTGAGGGGGTAACTTGGGCAGCAATGCTGTCACCGCGCTGGAAACCTGCCAGGCTTTCAGGGTGACCAGCAGCAACTCACTTTGCCGCAGGTGCTCGGGATCGTTGGTGGGCAAATTACGGTTAAACGATGTGCCGTCGGCTTCAATGACGTTGACCGCACAAAATGGTTGGGGCACCCGTAGCCATCCCTGTACATCGTGACCCTGCTGATAGAGTTTGGCCAGCCACAGTTGTCCGAGTGCACCGCAACCAAGAATGGTTATTTTCATAAAATCTCCTTGGTGTCCGGTAAGACCACTGGTGTATCCTTTTGATTATAGGCTTTTCTGTTGTTGAACGTCTTGTTCAAGCGCATATCCGAATTTTGCCTGCAACCGCAAAGCAGGTATTATGCACGGCATCGAAATCATAGAGCACCCATTCAGGAGGAAGAGAAGTATGCCATCTTTCGACATCGTTTCCGAAATTGATATGCAGGAAGTTCGCAACGCCGTTGATAACGCTACCCGCGATCTCAGCACCCGTTGGGATTTCCGTAACGTACCGGCCAGCTTTGAGCTGAACGAGAAAGACGAAAGCATTAAGGTCGCCAGCGAGTCTGACTTCCAGGTGCAGCAACTGCTGGATATCCTGCGTGAAAAACTGATGAAACGCAGCATTGAAGGCGGCGCGCTGGAGATCCCGGAAGAGCTGACCCACAGTGGCAAAACCTATAGCGTGGATGCCAAGCTCAAGCAGGGGATCGAAAGCTCAATGGCGAAGAAGATCGTCAAGCTGATCAAAGACAGCAAGCTGAAGGTACAGGCGCAGATCCAGGGTGATGAAATCCGCGTTACCGGTAAGGCCCGCGACGATCTGCAAAGCGTGATGGCGCTGATCCGTGGTGCCGATCTGGGGCAGCCGTTCCAGTTTAAAAACTTCCGCGATTAAGTAGTGCCGATCTGGGGGGATAGCCCCTCACCCTAACCCTCTCCCACAGGGAGAGGGGACCGATCGTGCCACAACGTTACGTCTGTTCCAGTCTGCAACCCCACGTCAAATATTCATCTGAACATGCCACAGACAGAGTGTTGTGCCTGACTATAATGCCGTACCAGCCCCTCTCCTTTTGGGGAGAGGGGACCGATCGTGCTACAACGTTACGTCTGTTCCAGTCTGCAACCCCACGTCAAATATTCAACTGAACATGCCACAGACAGAGTGTTGTGCCTGACTATAATGCCGTACCAGCTCCTCTCCTTTTTGGGGTGAGGGGACCGATCGTGCTACAACGTTACGTCTGTTCCAGTCTGCAATCCCACGTCAAATATTCATCTGTACATGCCACAGACAGAGTGTTGTGCCTGACTATAATGCCGTACCAGCTCCTCTCCTTTTTGGGGAGAGGGGACCGATCGTGCCACAACGTTACGTCTGATCCAGTCTGCAACCCCACGTCAAATATTCATCTGAACATGCCACAGACAGAGTGTTGTGCCTGACTATAATGCCGTACCAGCTCCTCTCCTTTTTGGGGAGAGGGGACCGATCGTGCTACAACGTTACGTCTGTTCCAATCTGCAATCCCACGTCAAATATTCATCTGTACATGCCACAGACAGAGTGGTGTGCCTGACTATAATGCCGTACCAGCTCCCTCTCCTTTTTGGGGAGAGGGTTGGGGTGAGGGGGAACAACAGACGATTAAGCCAAAGTAGATGGGCATCCTTAAAGCGCAGCGATCAGGGCTTCCAACTGGCCGCGATTGGTCTGTTTGGTATCTACCTTCACGTAAGCGCTGCGCTCCTCTGGAACCACGACCGCCTCCGCTACGCCCGGCTGAGCCAGCAAACGGCTTTGTAACGCCGAATCTTTTACCGCCAGTTCAGACAACGTGATACGCAGGCTGCTGACGTAAGGCGGCTCTTTCATGGTACTGCTGACCACAAACCAGACGGCGGCAAGTACCGCTCCGGCGATAAACACCAATCCTGCTCCCTGTAGGCCGTACAACCAACCGCCGACACTGCCGCCGATGGCCACGCCAATAAACTGGCTGGTGGAGTAAATCCCCATCGCCGTGCCTTTATAACCTGCCGGGGACTCTTTACTGATCAGCGAAGGCAGAATAGCTTCCATGACGTTAAACGCCATAAAGAACAACTGCACCCCGGCAATGATGCCCCATAGATGCTGACCAGAAAACCACAGCACTACCTCGGCACAAAAAAGCACCGCTACGCAGCCCATAAAGACCTGCTTCATACGGCGGTATTTTTCCGCATAGATAATAAACGGCACTACGGCGATAAAGGAAACCAGCATGGTGACCAGATAGACTTTCCAGTGGTCCGCAGCGGCCAGCCCGGCTTTTTCCATCGCCAGCGGTAGGGCGACGAAGCTGGACATCAGCAAGATATGCAGGCACAGAATGCCAAAGTTGAGTTTCAACAGCCGCGAATTATTCAGCACCTTGCTGAAACTGCCCCGCACGATGCTCGATTCCCGGTTCAGCACATGTTCGTCGGCAGAAGGCACGACCAGCAAGGTGATGGCGATACCGGCTAATGACAGCACGGCAATCATCCAGAACAGCGCCTGCAAACCGAAAGCATGGGTCACTATCGGGCCTACTACCATGGCGATAGCAAAGGTGATGCCGAAGCTGATGCCGATAAACGCCATCGCCTTGGTACGGTTCTGTTCGCGGGTTAAATCCGACAGCAGCGCCATCACCGCAGCGGCAATCGCCCCGGAACCCTGCAATGCACGGCCAAGAATGATGCCCCAGATCGAATCGCTCAAGGCGGCGATCACGCTGCCGAGGGCGAAGATCAGCAGCCCGCCGACGATCAGCGGCTTACGGCCAATGCGGTCGGAAACCAGGCCGAAAGGGATCTGAAATACCGCCTGCGCCAGGCCATAAATACCGATAGCCAGACCAATCAGTGCCTCACTGGCACCATGCAGCGCCATCCCATAGGTGGTCAGTACCGGTAACACCATAAACATGCCGAGCATGCGCAGTGAGAAAACGGTACCCAAGCCCCAGGTCGCGCGGCGTTCTAGGGGCGTCATAATATTGTCGTTCATGTAAACCTCAGTTAACCCGTCGCCTTTCAAGTTGCAGCGTTGTTACCTGCACTTGCTCACCCCAGGTCACTTACAAAAGTAAGCTCCTGGGGATGAGCAAGCTTGTCGCCTAGCTGCAACTTGAAATTCATAGGGTATCGAACCTATTCCAACAGGTTAAGCGGGGGACTTGGCCAGTTGGAATAGCCTCGGCAAAGTTGCGTCATTCTAGTGCGTAGGGCTGGGGGGGTAAATCGAATGTTGTTTAACAGATATTACAGTTGGCGTGCTTTTCTCCGAAACAAATAAAATGGGCCGCTAAGCGGCCCATTCGCAGATAACCGCTGTTTACCAAACGTAGGTTAACAGGGTTTCTGGTGTGGCACTGGCACTGAAATCGATCGACATCATCACGCTAAGTGAAGTAATGGCCACGATTGAGAACACAAACAGTTTGCGCGCCCAGACGCTGTCATTTTCGGCTTTGTAGCCGCGTAACGCCATGCCCAGCCACCATACGCTCACCGCCGCTGCGACGATCAGGTATTTGTAGCCGGCATAACCACCCAGGGTCAGCATCAGCGTGGCGATCATAAACGCCAGGATGTAGAGCGTGATGTGGTTTTTGGCAACGGAGATGCCTTTCACCACCGGCAGTACTGGAATATTGGCTGCCTGGTAATCTTTAAAGCGGAAGATGGCAATCGCATAAGAATGCGGCATCTGCCACAGGCTGAAGATGGCCAGCAGGATCAACGCACCAGCATCAAACTCGTTAGTGACCGCGCAGTAGCCAATAACCGGCGGCGCGGCTCCCGACAGGCTGCCGATCAGCGTGCCGTATACCGAGTGGCGTTTCATGTACAGGCTGTAAACGCCGACATAAACCACAAAGCCCATCACCGCCAGCCACATGGCCAGCGGGTTGGCTGCGATATACAGCAGTGCAAAACCAGCAATACCCAGCAAGGTAGCGTAAACCAGGCTCACACTCGGCGCGATCAGGCCTTTTACCAGCACCCGGTTCTTCGTTCTCTCCATTTTCTTGTCGATGTCGCGGTCAATGTAGTTGTTAAATACACAGCCCGAGGCAACCACCAACGAGACTCCCAACAGGGTGGCGAGAAACAGGGGATAGTCGATGCTTCCTTTGGAAGCGAGCAGGAATCCCCCGACGACAGAAATTAAATTACCGAAAATAATTCCTGGTTTAGTTACTTGCAGGTATTGCTTAATCATCACGTCCAGCTCTGCTCTTAATCGACCATCATGTTGATGTTGAGGTTGTACATAATCCAGAGTGAACCCACAACAACGATACCGATGATCATAGCAGTGAACAGCAATGCCACCAGGTTCCAGCGCTCTTCCGATGAGGTGTTCATATGCAGGAAGTAAACCAGGTGAACGATCACCTGGATAACCGCCATGCCGACCACAACCGCCAGGATGGTGGAGTGAGAGGCGCTGCCGCTCATCACCATCGCAAATGGGATCACCGTCAGGATGACCGACAGGATAAAGCCGGTCAGATATGACTTCACGCTACCGTGGCTTGCGCCGCCGTGAGAGGTATCATGGGATGAATGGCTCATTACATTACCCCCAGCAGGTAGACAACGGTAAATACGCAGATCCAGACCACGTCCAGGAAGTGCCAGAACAGGCTCAGACACATCAGACGGGTTTTATTGGTTGGGTTCAGGCCACGCTTGCTCACCTGGATCATCATGATGATGATCCAGATCAGGCCGGTGGTCACGTGCAGACCGTGAGTACCTACCAGCGCAAAGAAGCTGGAGAGGAACGCACTGCGGTCTGGGCCGTAACCTTCGGCGATCAGGTGATGGAATTCATAGATCTCCATCGCCACGAAGCCGACGCCAAACAGGAAGGTCAGGAACAGCCAGGTGTTAACGCTGCTTACCTTGCCCTTGTTCATGCCGATCATCGCCATACCGTAGGTGATGGAGCTGAACAGCAGCAGGAAAGTTTCAACCAGTACAAAATTCAGGTCGAAGATATCTTTCCCAGTGGGACCGCCCGCGGTCCCGTTCACCAGTACTGCATAGGTTGCGAACAAGCTCGCAAACAAAATACAGTCGCTCATCAGGTAGATCCAGAATCCGAAGACCTTGGTTTCTCCTGCGTCGTGGTGCCCATGCTCGGCATGGGCTGCGCTATGGTTGGTCAGAGTATCAGTTGACATGTTTCACGCCTGCTTTGCTGATTTGTTCATAGTGTTGGTTTTCAATGCGCTCGATCTCATCAACCTGCACATAGTAATCAACATCTTCATCGAAGCTCTTGACGATCCAGGTCACGATCATGCCGACGAAGCCGGCAATCGCCATCCACCAGATATCCCAGATCATCGCGAAACCAAATACCAGGCTGAAGCCAGCAATAATCACACCGGCACCGGTATTCTTCGGCATATGAATCGGCTCGTACTTCGCGGGTTTCTTATAGGCTTCGCCTTTTTCTTTCATGTCCCAGAATGCATCACGGTCATGAATTTCTGGCACTACGGCGAAGTTATAGAACGGAGGTGGTGAAGACGTTGACCACTCCAGCGTACGTGCACCCCACGGGTCACCGGTTAGATCGCGGTTCTGCTCGCGGTCGCGGATACTGACGTAAACCTGAATCACCTGGCACAGGATACCGCAGGCAATCAGCGCTGCACCGCCAGCCGCAACCAGCAGCAGAGGGTGGAACTCAGGATTGATATTCTGGCTGATACGGCGGGTCATCCCCATAAAGCCCAGTGCGTACAGCGGCATAAAGGCGACGAAGAACCCGATGATCCAGAACCAGAATGCGCGGATACCCCAAGTCTCATTCAGACGGAAGCCGAAGGATTTAGGGAACCAGTAGGTCAGGCCAGCGAAGCAACCGAACACCACACCACCGATAATCACGTTATGGAAGTGGGCAATCAGGAACAGGCTGTTGTGCAGCACGAAGTTGGCACCCGGTACCGCCAGCAGCACGCCGGTCATCCCACCGATGGAGAAGGTGATGATGAAGCCCACGGTCCACAGCATCGCGGAGTTAAGCTGAATACGGCCTTGGTACATGGTGAACAGCCAGTTGAAGATTTTCACCCCGGTCGGGATGGAAATGATCATCGTGGCAATGCCGAAGAAGGCGTTAACGTTGGCGCCTGACCCCATGGTAAAGAAGTGGTGCAGCCAAACGATAAACGACAGAACGGTGATCGCGATGGTTGCCCATACCAGTGAGGTATAGCCGAACAGGCGTTTCTTCGAGAAGGTGGCGGTGACTTCAGAGAATACACCGAACACCGGCAGAACCAGAATATACACCTCTGGGTGACCCCAGGCCCAAATCAGGTTGATGTACATCATCATGTTGCCGCCCATATCATTGGTAAAGAAATGGGTGCCCAGATAGCGATCCAGGGTCAGCAATGCAACGGTGACGGTCAGAATTGGGAAGGAGACGATGATCAGCACGTTAGTACACAGTGCTGCCCAGGTGAACACTGGCATCTTCATCATTGGCATGCCAGGGGCACGCATCTTCAGGATGGTGGCGAAGAAGTTCACACCGGTCAACAGGGTACCCAGACCGGAAATCTGTAGACTCCAGATCCAGTAATCGACCCCGACGCCAGGGCTGTATTCCTTGCCTGATAGCGGCGGATAGGCCAACCAGCCGGTCTGTGCGAATTCACCGACACCCAGCGAGATGTTGATCAGGACCACACCAACCACGAAGAACCAGAAGCTCAGGGAGTTCAGGAACGGGAAGGCAACGTCGCGCGCACCGATTTGCAACGGTACCACCACGTTCATCAGACCCACCACGAAAGGCATCGCCATGAAGAAGATCATGATGACGCCGTGCGCGGTAAAGATCTGGTCGTAGTGGTGCGGCGGCAGGAATCCGGCCTCACCGGCAGACGCGAGCGCCTGCTGGCTACGCATCATGATGGCATCAGCAAAACCACGCAGCAACATAACCATGGCCACGATGATGTACATGATACCGATTTTTTTATGGTCGACCGAGGTCAGCCATTCGCTCCACAGCCACTTCCATTTGCCGAAATACGTGATCAGCGCCAGCAGTGCCAGCCCGCCAACGATGATTGCAGCAACGGTGACCATGATGATCGGTTCATGCAACGGAACCGCATCAAGTGTTAATTTTCCCAACATCAGATTATTCCTCGGCTCCGGCGTGAGCATGTTCACTCATGTCCATACCCTGGCTCATGTCCATGCCCTGGTGCGCGGAAGCTTCTGCGCCTTTGTGCATGTGCATATCACCCATGAATTTGCCAATAGTCTCTTTGAACAAATTCGGTTTGACACTGGAGAAGTACTCAACCGGGTTGTTTTCACTCGGCTCTGCCAGTTTGTTAAAATCGCTGGTGGCGTTAAGGGTATTAGACGATTCTTTCACCTTGGCTACCCACTGATCGAAGTCGCCTTCGGTCGGGGTGACAATGGCGGTGAATTTCATGCCGGAGAACCCGCGGCCACTGAAGCTGCTGGAAATACCGTCGTATTTGCCTGCTTCGTTGCCGATCAGGTGCAGTTTGGTCTGCATCCCGGCCATCGCATAAATCTGCCCACCTAACTGAGGAATAAAGAACGAGTTCATTACCGAGTTAGAGGTGACTTTGAATTCGACTGGAACATCTTTCGGGAAAGCCAGCTCATTAACGGTCGCGATACCCTGCTCTGGGTAGATGAACAGCCACTTCCAGTCTAACGATACCACTTCGATGGTCATTGGCTTTTTGTCGGTGACAATCGGCTTGAATGGATCCAGCGCGTGGGTCGTTTTCCAGGTTATGGTGCCAAGGATGGCGATGATAATGATTGGAATGGTCCAGACGACCGCTTCAATCTTGTTGGAGTGTGACCAATTAGGACTGTACTTGGCGCTTTTGTTGGAAGCACGATACTTCCAGGCAAAGGTAAACGCCATGAAGATCACTGGTACCACAACGATCAGCATCAAGCCGATTGCCGTGAGGATCAGTCTTCGTTGCTCAACACCTATTGCTCCTTTGGGATCCATCAACACCATATCGCAACCGCTTAGCATAACGGCGGCGACAATTAAGGATAACATCCCAATACTTTTATTGTATTTCTTAAGTCTCATCTAACGACCCCAATTACCAAGGCTCTATATTGTCGTTTCATGTGTGCGGGCATTTTACGGGAAGGTTGCAGTACTGTAAACATACTTAAGAGAGTGTCAGCGGCTTGTTGACACTTTCTGTTAAGGGGGTCACACATGTAACCTTAGGTGACAATTTACTAATGGCAACAATATGTTGGCGAGCTGAATCGTTCCGGGAGGATGCTATGTCATGGAAAATCAAGGTGATGTCAGGGTATGCCGTCAGTGGGGGCGATGCTTGAATAGGCACAAAAAGGTTTATTTAATGTGAATTTTTTGTTTTATCCAGGTGAATTAAATTCTATTTCTGAGTGTTTTACTCGGGTAAAAAAATAACTTTGGCGAAAATATAAAATTTTTAACGAAATAAGTTCGTTTTTCTGATGCTTTTTTGTTGGCCGAATTTTATCGGCCGACAAAAAATCACGCTAATTGTGTTCTGCGTAACGCCAGGTAGTCCAACAGGCTGCCCATGATAATCCCCACCAGGCTCAGCATGGCACCGGTTTGCAGCAGCTGCACGGCGAGGTTGGGCCAGTGGGTCCAATCCAGTGCGTTGGCGATCAGCAGCAGCAGCCATATACCTAGCAGTGAGCAACCGACGCCCAGCAGACGCAGTGCCCAGCGATAGGCGGCACGAAACTCCGTACGTGGCATAAAGTTGTCGGTACGTTGCGTGTACTCCAGCGTCTGACGGCAGATTAACAGCAGCAGCAGGCCAGGAACCGCAGCCGCGATGGAGAACAGATAAAACAGTGGCCAGCCGTGGGCGGTCACGAACCAACCGGCAATTGGCCCGACGTAAACACGGCCAACGGCGGAGAGTGCCGAGAGCAGGGCAAACTGGGTGGCGGAGAAGGACTTGTTGCACAGAGTCATCAGCAGGGCGACAAAGGCTGCGGTGCCCATGCCGCCACACAGGTTTTCCAGGAAAATGGCACTGCCCATCGTGAGGATGTTTTTATCGGTGATCGCCAACAGCCAGTAACCGATGTTGGACACCGCCTGCAGAATGCCGAACAGCATCAACGCCCGGAACAGGCTGAGACGCTGCATCAGGACGCCGCCGAACAGGGCCCCGACAATGGTGGCAAACAGACCGAGCGTTTTATTCACCAGGCCGACCTCGCCAGCATCGAAGCCGACGCCGCGGATCAGAAAGGTGGTGCTCAAACTCCCGGCAAAGGCGTCACCCATCTTATACATCACGATCAGCAACAGGATCAGCCAGGCATTGTTACGGGCGAAGAAGTCACGCAGCGGAGCGACGACCGCCAGCTCCAGGGTACGCGGCGCAGGAATGCTGTCGTCCGGTTCCGGGGCCATCAAGGTAGCGACTACGCCAATTAGCATCAGCCCGGCCATTAACCAGTAAGTCGCCTGCCAGCCGAAATAGCGATCGGCCAACCACAGGGCCAGCCCGCCGGAGACCAGCATCGCCAGGCGATAACCCAGCACCGACACCGCTGCCCCGGCACCGCGTTCTTCGGCCGCCAGCAGATCGGTCTTGTAGGCGTCAAAAACAATATCCTGTGAGGCGGAACAGAATGCCACCACCACCGCCAGCGAGGCCAGCCACCACAGATGCTGTGAAGGATTCATAAACCCCATTGCCACGATGGCCGCTACCAGCAGTAACTGGCTGATCAACAACCAGCCACGCCGCCGCCCAAGGAACGGGGGTGTGTAGCGATCCATAAACGGTGACCAGAGGAACTTGAACACATAGGCCTGACCTACCAGCGAGAAGATGCCAATGGTTTTCAGATCGAGCCCTTCGACGGTCATCCAGGCTTGCAGCGTGCCGGAGGTCAATGCCAACGGCAGCCCCGAGGCAAAACCCAACACCAACAGGATGACGGAATTACGCTGGGTAAAAATATTCAGATACTGTTTCGACATGAGATCCTGGTCTGCGTTGCCTGGAGGTACAGGCAACGCATTGCCTGATTAACGTGCGTTTTGCTTGATAAAGTCGTTGACGCTGGTGTCCTGAGCCATATCGGCGATGACGTCACCCAGCACGGTGTTGACCGCATCGGTGATTTTGTCATTGCTGGCGGTGAAGGCTCCCTGTACGTTATAGGTAGAACGGTAGTTCTTCACCTGCTTGTTGCCGTTTTTGGCCTGCGCGATGATTGAAATATCGGCTTTGGTGGTGATGTTGTAGCGTAGGTTTCCTTGGGAAACGTCGGCAAACAGCGTATTCACCACGATCTGCAAATCAACCGCACCCGATGGCCCAATCATATAGCCACGTGCGCCCATCTGTTTTTCCAGCACTTCTTGCAGCAGGAAGCGCAGATCGCGCGATGGGGTCAGGGTGATCAGTTGGCCGTCACGGTTCACTTTGGCCAGCGCCTGATCTGGGCGTTGATCGGCACCGTTAATGCTGATGGTGATCCCTTGCAGGGTTGGATCCTGCTGAGGCAACACGATCTTCGGAGTCACGTTCAGCGTATTGGTGGTGGTAGCACAGCCAGCCAGCAACAGTGCAGCCAGCAGTGGAAGACAAAGTTTTTTTAACATTATGACTGTCTCATCAATCGTGGTTTTATACCCGGTGCTGTTCAAGCCCGCGGGCAGGGTTGTGGGTGCTTGATAATCAAAGCGCTAGAGTCAACGATAAATTGCCGCCATCATAGCATTGCCAACAACGGGGGGAAGTATTGAAGGTGGCCATGACGTAAATTTTTCCTCAACCAGGATAAAAACAGGCTTTTTCGAGCGGCTCAATCGGATAAACCTCAACCGACCGGCTTTTTTTGATGCATTTTTCAGCATTGTGTCATGGGATTTACGAGAAGCCATGTTCTGATGGGGGCAAAACCGACTAATATTAAAGTAGAGCCTGGTAGTCTGCCGGTGTTGGAAGGAGATCCTATGATCCGCGAGCAAATAGAAGCAAAGTTAAGGGCGGCGTTTGAACCCGCGTATCTGGACGTGACAGATGAGAGCTATCGACATAATGTTCCTGCTGGGTCCGAAAGTCATTTCAAGGTGGTGTTGGTGAGTGATCGCTTTGTCGGCGAACGTTTCCTGACCCGGCATCGCGCCATTTATGGCGTGTTGGCGCAGGAACTGGAAGATGGCGTACACGCCCTGGCATTACATACTTATACCCTGAAGGAATGGGAAGCGTTGCAGGATACGGTTCCCGCTTCGCCCCCCTGTCGCGGGGCTGGCACATTAGCCTAAAACCTAAAATTTACGGTATCAGTGGAACTTTTACCCGTATTTAAGGTATTACTACTGACGAATTTTGCAACGGCCTGCGGGCCGTTGCTGTTTTTGATGACGACAAAGCCGAAGGTTTTTGCAGCTTTGATGGCTACGGCAGCCAGGTATTTGGGCGTAAAATCGGCAAAAGTGTGATTTTTAACGCGCCAGTGCCGCCTTGCCATCCTCGACTAGCTACGCTTGCGCCGCTATAATGTCGCGTCTATTTTTTCCGGAATGGTTTCGGAACGCTCTCGACATCAGGGAACTCGGTTTTTAATGTAGCCGTCCTGGTTCTTGGAACGGAGTTGACCGAGCACTGTGATTTTTTTGAGGTAACAAGATGCAAGTTTCAGTAGAAACCACTCAAGGCCTTGGGCGCCGTCTCTCTATTACTGTACCCGCTGATGTTATCAATCAGGCAGTAAAGAAAGAGCTGATCAACGCAGCTAAAAGCGTACGTATCGACGGTTTCCGTAAAGGCAAAGTGCCGATGAACATCGTCGAACAGCGTTATGGCGCCTCCGTCCGTCAGGACGTGCTGGGCGATCTGATGCAGCGCAACTTTGTTGACGCGATCATCAAAGAGAAAATCAACCCGGCCGGTGCGCCAAACTACGTACCGGGCGAGTATAAAGAAGGCGAAGATTTCGCTTTCACCGTGGAATTCGAAGTCTATCCAGAAGTTGAGCTGAAAGGCCTGGAAAGCATCGAGGTTGAAAAACCTGTGGTTGAAGTTAACGACGCCGATGTTGATACCATGCTGGAAACCCTGCGTAAGCAGCAGGCGACCTGGAAAGACGCCGACGGCGCAGCCACTGCTGAAGACCGCGTGACCGTTGATTTCACCGGCTCTATCGACGGTGAAGAGTTTGAAGGCGGTAAAGCTGTCGATTTCGTTCTGGCTATGGGCCAGGGCCGCATGATCCCTGGCTTTGAAGAAGGTCTGGTGGGTCACAAAGCCGGTGAAGAGTTCACCATCGACGTCAACTTCCCAGAAGATTACCACGCAGAAAACCTGAAAGGGAAAGCGGCCAAGTTCGCTATCGTGCTGAAGAAAGTTGAACAGCGCGAACTGCCAGAGCTGACCGAAGAGTTCATCAAGCGTTTCGGCGTGGCTGATGGTTCTCTCGCCGGTCTGCGTACCGAAGTGCGTAAAAACATGGAGCGCGAACTGAAAGGCGCCGTGCGTAACCGCATCAAGACTCAGGCTATCGACGGTCTGGTCAACGCTAACGAAATCGACGTGCCAGCGGCACTGATCGACGGCGAAGTCGACGTTCTGCGTCGTCAGGCTGCACAGCGTTTTGGTGGCAACGAGAAGCAAGCGTTGGAACTGCCGCGCGAACTGTTCGAAGAGCAAGCCAAACGTCGCGTTGTGGTCGGCCTGCTGTTGGGCGAAGTGATCAGCACCAACGATCTGAAAGCCGATGAAGCTCGCGTTAAGACCCTGATCGAAGAAATGGCTTCCGCCTACGAAGATCCGAGCGAAGTTGTTGAGTTCTACAGCAAAAACAAAGAGCTGATGAACAACATGCGTAACGTTGCTCTGGAAGAACAAGCGGTAGAAGCCCTGCTGGCTAAAGCGAAAGTGACTGAAAAAGCCACTACCTTCAGCGAGCTGATGAACCAGACTCAACAAGCGTAATGCTGGTTGATGCCAGGATCAACCTGATGGCAGGTCCATTGCCGTAGCAGGGAGTTCCTTACAAGGCCCGTAACTTTGGTTGCGGGCTTTTCTTTTGCCACGTGACTGATTAATCTCGGCTTAACTGTGGCAATATGCACTATATTTATTGGGTCGAGGATGAATGGCGGTAGCGGAAGGCCAGTGGTTGTGACCTTGCCTGCCACACAGGGATGCTGGTGAAATTGTTCACCGGGCTTGAAATTCGCTCTGTGACCCCCAATTCCTACAACAGTATGGGCCGCTTTATCCGCCAGGCGGAATGATAGCGCCGTCAAATCAGTGTGGAGCCTGTCGATGGCTTGAACGTAGTCATGATGGCCGTTCTCAAGTAGAATCGACAGACAATGGCGCCAAGGCAATTTCTATTAGGAGACGGTAATGTCATACAGTGGCGAACGAGACCAATTTGCACCTAACATGGCACTGGTGCCGATGGTGGTAGAGCAGACTTCGCGCGGGGAGCGTTCTTACGATATTTATTCCCGCCTGCTGAAAGAGCGCATTATCTTCCTGACCGGCCAGGTTGAAGATCATATGGCTAATCTGATCGTGGCGCAGATGTTGTTCCTCGAGGCAGAAAGCCCGGAAAAAGATATTTTCCTGTATATCAACTCACCGGGCGGCGTGATCACGGCTGGCATGTCAATCTATGACACCATGCAGTTTATCAAGCCGGACGTCAGCACCATCTGTATGGGGCAGGCGTGTTCCATGGGGTCGTTCCTGCTGACGGCAGGCACCAAGGGCAAGCGTTTCTGCCTGCCAAACTCCAGAGTGATGATCCACCAGCCGCTGGGTGGCTACCAGGGCCAGGCAACGGATATTGAAATCCATGCGCGTGAGATCCTGAAGGTGAAGGCTCGCATGAATGAGTTGATGGCGCAGCATACCGGCCAATCGCTGGAGCAGATCGAACGTGATACCGAACGTGACCGCTTCATGACTGCGCAAGACGCGGTAGAATACGGTCTGGTCGACAGCATTCTGACGCACCGCAGCTAAAACCATACCCGAAGGGTCGCAAGCTGTAGTGCGTACCAGTTGCCTGAAAGGTTATGGGTACAGCGCGGCTTGCGGGCCGATAGGCTATAGTATTCAGAGCGGGCCTGGCTCGCTTTAAACAGCGTTATCGGCGTTCCCGGTATAAAGTTTGGGCGCATTGTCGCCGCGTAATGGTGCGGGACAAAGACAAAAGAAGAGGTTTGACTCATGACAGATAAGCGCAAAGACGGTTCAGGTAAGTTGCTGTACTGCTCTTTCTGCGGCAAAAGCCAGCATGAAGTGCGTAAGCTGATTGCCGGTCCGTCAGTGTATATCTGCGATGAATGTGTTGATCTGTGTAACGACATTATTCGCGAAGAGATTAAAGAAGTTGCGCCGCATCGCGAGCGTAGCTCATTGCCGACACCGCACGAAATACGTCACCACCTGGACGATTATGTTATCGGTCAGGAGCAGGCGAAAAAAGTTCTGGCTGTGGCGGTCTACAACCACTACAAACGCCTGCGTAACGGCGATACCAGCAATGGCATCGAACTGGGCAAAAGCAATATTTTGCTGATCGGCCCAACCGGTAGCGGCAAAACCTTGCTGGCAGAAACGCTGGCACGTTTCCTGGATGTGCCTTTCACCATGGCCGATGCCACGACGTTGACCGAAGCCGGTTACGTGGGTGAGGACGTGGAAAACATCATCCAGAAACTGTTGCAGAAATGCGACTACGACGTGCAGAAAGCCCAGCGCGGTATCGTCTATATCGATGAAATTGACAAGATTTCACGTAAGTCAGACAACCCGTCCATCACCCGTGACGTTTCGGGCGAAGGCGTGCAGCAGGCGTTGCTGAAGCTGATCGAAGGCACGATTGCGGCGGTTCCACCACAGGGTGGGCGTAAACATCCGCAGCAGGAGTTCCTGCAGGTGGACACCTCCAAGATCCTGTTTATCTGTGGTGGTGCGTTTGCCGGCCTGGATAAGGTGATTGGCCAGCGCGTTAACACCGGTTCCGGTATCGGTTTTGGTGCCACGGTGAAGGGTGAATCTGAAAAAGCCACCGAAGGCGAACTGCTGTTGCAGGCAGAGCCGGAAGACTTGATCAAATTTGGCCTGATCCCGGAATTCATCGGTCGTCTGCCAGTGGTTGCCACCCTCAGCGAACTGAGCGAAGAAGCGCTGATCCAGATCCTGAAAGAGCCGAAAAACGCCCTGACCAAGCAGTATCAGGCGTTGTTCAATCTGGAAGGGGTCGATCTGGAATTCCGCGAGGAAGCCCTGAACGCCATCGCCAAGAAGGCCATGACGCGTAAGACAGGTGCCCGTGGCTTGCGTTCGATTGTAGAAGGCGCGCTGTTGGACACCATGTACGATCTGCCGTCGCTCGAGAGCGTAGATAAAGTGGTGATCGACGAATCGGTGATCGCTGGCCAATCCAAGCCGTTATTGATTTACGGCAAGCCGGAAGCGCAGGCTTCTGGCGAATAATTAGCCAGTCAAACCAGAAAGTTAATCGTAAAAGGGGGATTTTATCCCCCTTTTCTTTTTCTCTACATTGTTACCGTTGAATGTCAGAGATTCATCCCCATATACTCATAATCCAGATTTTGTGAAACGTTTGATGCTGGCGTCTCATGAGATCCCCCTAAATCCTGGCGGAAATTAAACTAAGAGAGAGCTCTATGAACCCTGAGCGTTCCGAACGCATTGAAATCCCCGTGTTGCCATTGCGCGACGTGGTGGTTTATCCGCACATGGTGATCCCGTTGTTTGTTGGCCGGGAAAAATCGATTCGGTGCCTCGAAGCCGCAATGGATCACGATAAAAAGATCATGCTGGTGGCGCAGAAAGAGGCCTCAACGGATGAACCTGGCATTAACGATCTGTTCTCGGTCGGTACCGTTGCCTCGATTTTACAGATGCTGAAACTGCCGGACGGCACGGTCAAGGTGCTGGTCGAAGGTTTGCAGCGTGCGCGTATTACCACGCTCTCCGACAGCGGTGAACATTTCGCTGCCCAGGCTGAATATCTTGAATCACCGGCTATCGACGAGCGTGAGCAGGAAGTCCTGGTGCGCACGGCGATCAATCAGTTTGAAGGCTACATCAAACTGAACAAAAAAATTCCACCGGAGGTGCTGACGTCATTAAACAGCATCGACGACGCTGCACGCCTGGCAGATACCATCGCCGCGCATATGCCGCTGAAGCTCAGCGACAAGCAGTCGGTGCTGGAGATGTTCGATATCACCGAGCGTCTTGAGTACCTGATGGCGATGATGGAGTCGGAGATCGACCTGCTGCAGGTTGAGAAGCGCATTCGTAACCGCGTCAAGAAACAGATGGAAAAGAGCCAGCGCGAGTACTATCTGAATGAGCAGATGAAGGCGATTCAGAAAGAACTGGGCGAGATGGACGACACGCCGGATGAACACGAGGCGTTGAAGCGCAAGATCGAAGCGGCCAAAATGCCGAAAGAAGCGCGTGAGAAAACCGAAGCGGAACTGCAAAAGCTGAAAATGATGTCGCCGATGTCTGCGGAAGCAACCGTAGTGCGTGGCTATATCGACTGGATGATCCAGGTGCCGTGGAATGCGCGCAGCAAGGTGAAAAAAGACCTGCTCAAGGCGCAGGAAGTGCTTGATACCGATCACTACGGCCTGGAGCGCGTCAAAGACCGCATCCTTGAGTATCTTGCAGTGCAGAGCCGCGTCAGCAAAATCAAGGGCCCAATCCTGTGCCTGGTAGGGCCTCCTGGCGTGGGTAAAACCTCGTTGGGGCAGTCGATCGCTCGTGCGACCGGCCGCCAATATGTCCGTATGGCGCTGGGCGGCGTACGTGACGAAGCGGAGATTCGCGGTCACCGCCGGACTTACATCGGCTCCATGCCGGGTAAACTGATCCAGAAAATGGCCAAGGTTGGGGTGAAAAACCCGCTGTTCCTGCTCGACGAGATCGACAAGATGTCATCCGACATGCGTGGCGATCCGGCTTCAGCCCTGCTGGAAGTGCTGGATCCAGAACAGAACGTGGCGTTTAACGATCACTATCTGGAAGTGGATTACGATCTGTCCGACGTGATGTTCGTGGCGACCTCGAACTCAATGAACATCCCGGCACCACTGCTGGACCGTATGGAAGTGATCCGTCTTTCCGGCTACACCGAAGACGAAAAGCTGAACATCGCCAAACAGCACCTGTTGCCAAAGCAGCTTGAGCGCAACGCGTTGAAGAAAGGCGAATTGACGGTGGATGATAGCGCCATTATCGGCATTATCCGTTATTACACCCGCGAAGCCGGGGTACGTAGCCTGGAGCGTGAAATTTCCAAGCTGTGCCGTAAAGCGGTCAAGTCGCTGCTGATGGACAAGAAGCTCAAGCACATCGAGATCAACGGTGAGAACCTCAAGGACTACCTGGGCGTTCAGCGTGTTGACTATGGCCGTGCAGACACCGAAAACCGCGTAGGCCAGGTAACCGGGCTGGCATGGACGGAAGTGGGCGGCGATCTGCTGACCATTGAAACCGCCTGCGTACCGGGCAAAGGCAAGCTGACCTACACCGGTTCTCTGGGTGAGGTGATGCAGGAGTCGATCCAGGCTGCGTTGACCGTGGTACGTGCACGTGCAGAGAAGTTGGGCATTAACGCCGATTTCTATGAAAAACGTGATATCCACGTCCACGTGCCGGAAGGGGCGACGCCGAAAGACGGCCCAAGCGCCGGTATTGCCATGTGTACCGCGCTGGTTTCCTGCCTGACAGGCAACCCGGTGCGCGCCGATGTGGCGATGACCGGTGAGATCACCTTACGTGGTCATGTGTTGCCGATTGGTGGCCTGAAAGAGAAGCTGCTGGCGGCGCATCGTGGTGGTATCAAAACCGTGCTGATCCCTTACGAGAACAAGCGCGATTTGGAAGAGATCCCGGACAACGTCATTGCCGATCTGGAGATCCATCCGGTACAGCGAATCGATGAAGTTTTGAACATTGCACTGGTCAATCCGGCCTTCGGCGCACAGCCGGTAGCGGTAAAATAGTGACGTATAGCAAAAACCATTGATAAAACTTATGCTGGCAAGCCAATTCGGACTTGCCAGTATTTTTTTGTGCCGCTAAGTTAGATCCCTGTCGGCTCGCGTTTTGCCGCCGTTTGGTGGCTTGCCAAGGCCCGACGGGATTGATATAACAGCTGCGCTGTCGTAACCGTAGTGATTTTTTCGGTGCGACGTTTTGAATTCTAGAGGGGATGATAGAGTGAATAAGTCACAACTGATCGACAAAATTGCCGCGGGTGCTGATATTTCTAAAGCGGCAGCAGGGCGTGCGTTGGACGCAATTATTGCTTCCGTTACCGATTCCTTGAAAGAAGGGGATGACGTGGCTCTGGTTGGTTTCGGTTCTTTCACCGTGCGTGAGCGTTCAGCTCGTACCGGCCGTAACCCGCAAACGGGTAAAGAGATCAAAATTGCGGCAGCCAAAGTTCCGGCTTTCCGTGCAGGGAAAGCCCTGAAAGACGCAGTAAACTGATTACGGCGTTTAATCGCATCGCGTCGCCGGTAAACAATCACCTGACGCAGCGGTATTGGTAAGGTAAGATATAAGGCGCATCAGGTTGATGCGCTTTTTTTATTTTTGTCGCAGGGAACGCGCCTGCACAAGGGTTGTTAATCCACATCACAGCGGAGTGTTGTCACACTATGATGGACAATTTACGCGCGGCTGCTAACCACGTCGTGCTAAAAATCATCCTGGGGCTGATTATCTTGTCATTTCTTTTGACTGGAGTAGTCAGCTATCAGGGAAGTGCCGGCGATTACGCTGCGAAAGTAAATGGCCAGGTGATCGAACGCGCCCAGCTGGAACAGGCTTTCCAGAGTGAACGTAGCCGTATGCAGCAGGAACTGGGCGACCGTTTCTCAGCCATGGCTGGCAACGAAGGCTATATGCAGCAGATGCGCCAGCAGGTGTTGTCTCAACTGATCGACAAGTCGCTGCTGGACCAGTACGCGAAGACGCTGGGCCTGAGTGCCAGTGACGATCAGGTGAAAGATGCCATCCGTCAGGAAGCCTATTTCCAGACGGACGGCAAGTTCGACAATGTCAAATATCTCGACCTGATTACCCGCTCGGGCTTTAGCGCAGATCAATATGCGCAATACACACGCCAGCGCTTAATCAACCAGCAGATGATCCAGGGCTTCGGCGGTTCCGATATCGTTCCGCCAAGCGAAGCACAGTCGATGGTTGCCCTGGTACTGCAAGAGCGCGCCGTGCGTCTGGCGACGATCGATCTCAATGCCATGATGGCCAAGCAAACCGTCACCGACGAAGAGCTGAAGGCCTTCTTCGAGCAGAACAAAAACAGCTTCATCGCGCCAGAGAAGGTGAAAGTGAGCTTTATCCCGCTGGATGCTGCGGCATTGCAAGATAAAGTGACCGTTACCGAAGCGGATATCAGCGCCTATTACGATGGGCACCAGAGCAGTTTTGGCCAGCCGGAACGCAAAAAATACAGCGTGATCCAGCTGAAAACCGAAGCGGACGCCAAAGCGGTATTGGAAGAGCTGAAAAACGGTGGCGATTTCTCTGCCTTGGCGAAAGAGAAGTCCACCGACATCATCTCGCGCCGTACCGGTGGCGAAATGGACTGGATGGAGCCAAACACCACGGCTGACGAACTGAAACAGGCTAACCTGACCGAGAAAGGCCAACTTTCTGGCGTAGTGAAGTCTTCAGTGGGTTACCTGATCGTGCGCCTGGACGATATCAAGCCAGCGCTGGTGAAGCCATTGAGCGAAGTGCACGATGCTCTCGCCAAGCAGATCAAGCAGGAAAAAGCGGTAGATGCCTACTATGCGCTGCAGCAGAAAGTCAGCGAGGCGGCGACCAGCGATAACGAGTCCCTGGCCTCAGCAGAAGAAGCTGCGGGTATCAAGGCGGCTGACACCGAATGGTTTACCCGTGACACGGTTCCTGCTGCGTTGAACTTCAAGCCGGTCGTGCAGGCTATCTTCGATGGTTCGCTGATTGGCGAGAACGGCGCACCAGGCAGCAACTCTGACGTCATCACCGTTGACGGTGACCGTGCGTTTGTTGTTCGTATTGTGGCCCATCAGCCGGAAGGGATTGAACCTTTCGACAAGGTGAAAGATCGCGTAACCGCGATGGTCAAACACAACAAGGCACTGCAAGAAGCCAAGCTGCAGGGTGAAAAACTGCTGGTTGAGTTGAAGCAGGGTAAAGGCGATGAGGCGATGAAAGCCGCTGGTCTGAGCTTCGGCAGCGTACAGAAAATGGCACGCGCCCCGGAAGACAGCCAACTGGTGGAAGCCGTATTCGCATTGCCGCACCCGGAAACCGGTAAAGTGGTTTACGGCATGTCGCAGGATGCTCAAGGGAACGTGGTGTTGATCGCCCTCGATAGCGTTAAGCCAGGCACGCTGCCAGCAGACGAAATGAAAACCTTCGTCAGCAACATGGAGAAGGGAAGCGCTAGCGTGACCTTCGATACCTTGCTGACTAACCTGCGCAAAGAAGCCAAGATCAAAATGGGTGCCGCTGAGCAGCAACAGCCGTAACTTGTCCCCTATGGATTTCAAGTTGCAGCTAGGCGACAAGCTTGTTCATCCCCAGGAGCTTACTTTTCGTCAGTGACTGGGGTGAGCAAGTGCAGGTAACAACGCTGCAGCTTGAAAGACGACGGGGATTCGCACCGCATTTTTTTGCAACAGCTTGAAAGACTCAAAGGCCGCTTTCGCGGCCTTTTCCACATTTAAACTCTGCCATTTGCCGATCCTCCGCCGCTGCGGCAAGGTAACCAAGCTGTCAAACACAAGGAGGATACAGCATGCAATTTAGCGAAAATAAAACCATTGTCCGTTTTACCGTTATTCGCCAGCTACTCTTGGTGGCGGCGCTGTTTGGCCTGATAGGGAACTCGGCTATTGCCGCAGATAAACCCTCTCAGGGGCAACCACAGGCCGCAGCGGTGTCGCCTAAGGTCAGCCCTGAAGCGCAAAGCGAGAGTGAAGCCAAGGTCAGCATAAACCAGGCAGATGCAGAGGCACTAGCCAGCGTGTTGAACGGCGTAGGGCTGAAAAAGGCGGAGGCCATAGTGCGCTACCGCGAACAGAACGGGCCGTTTAGCGAAATAGACCAGCTACAGGAGGTGCCGGGGATCGGACCCTCCTTGGTGGAAAGAAATCGTGATCGACTGAAAATGTGATCCCGCTCGCGGCTGTGTGGCAAAGTGCTCTCGCAGCCGCGCTGCTCTGCTACATTTTACAGGTCATACCAGTCATCCATCGCCAACTCTTTGCCCAAGCCCGATGGTACAAGCGTGCGGCCTGCAAGGAGGGATATCACTGAACGGGTATGCCGGTATTAATTCGCCATCACCAGAGCAGGAGCGGTTGTTTCACTATGCAGACTTATATCAAAGTTCGTGGCTATCATCTTGATGTCTATCAACACGTTAATAATGCCCGGTATCTGGAATTCCTGGAGGAAGCACGCTGGGAGTGGCTGGAGGATCTGGATGCTTTCCACTGGATGACGCAAAACAACATCGCGTTTATCGTGGTGAACATCAATATCAATTATCGTAAGCCCGCCGTATTGGGGGATAAGTTGCGTATCGATAGCCAGATGCTGCAACTCAATGGCAAGAGCGGCGTGCTGAGTCAGCAGGTATTGCTGGAACCAGAAGGGGCAGTGGTCGCGGACGCGACGCTGACCTTTGTCTGTATCGATTTGAAAACCCAGCGGGCACTGCCGATTGAAGGTGAACTGCGTGAACACCTGGTGGCACTACAGCAGAAAGATGCTGAGGTCTGATTAAGCATCGTGCTTGTCATGGCCCCTCACCCTAGCCCTCTCCCACAAGGAGAGGGGACCGAACGTGCCTGTGGTTATTTCTCTCACGACCTGCCCATCGGTAAATGAAAGGGTCGGTGCTACAGGTATATCTCAGTACCTGATGACAACACCGTATCAACTCATGTAAGGGGTGACTCTTGCCTGGATGGCAACACCGTATCATCTCATGGACGGGATGGCTCTTGCCTGGATGACAACACCGTATCAACTCATGGACGGGATGGCTCTTGCCTGGATGACAACACCGTATCAACTCATGGAAGGGGTGACTCTTGCCTGGATGGCAACACCGTATCAACTCATGGAAGGGATGGCTCTTGCCTGGATGGCAACACCGTATCAACTCATGGAAGGGATGGCTCTTGCCTGGATGACAACACCGTATCAACTCATGGACGGGGGTGACTCTTGCCTAGATGACAGCGGCGTACCAGCTCCCTCTCCCTGTGGGAGAGGGTTGGGGTGAGGGGACCCAACGATAGCTTAATCTGACTTATTGAGCGGCATTGCAGCCGCCCATGAATTGGCTTAAACCAAGCCGGTTTTCCGCTTCAGGCTGGCCATCACGCCGACCTTGTCCTGCTGATACTGTTGCAACCCGTTGGCGCGCAGATGGCAGGCCGCACATTCACCACAACCGTCGCCTTGAACGCCGTTATAACAGGTGAGCGTCTCATGGCGGATGCGTTCCAACTGCTGGTAATAGTCCGCCAGCGCCCAGGTCTCGGCCTTGTTGAGCCACATCAGTGGGGTTTCAAAGCGAATATCACGTGCAATCCCCAGCACGATGGCCTGATTCAGGGCCTTGACAAACTCGTCGCGGCAATCCGGATAGCCCGAGAAATCCGTCTCGCACACGCCGGTGATCACGGCTTCGGCTTCCACCTGGTAGGCATAAATCGCCGCCAGGGTGAGGAACAGGATGTTGCGCCCCGGCACAAAGGTGCTTGGCAAGGCATCGGTCTGCGTGCTGTCGTAGGCGGGAACTGGAATGTTATCGCGAGTCAGGCTGCTGATGGCCAGCTCATTGAGCAACCCAACGTCCAAAACCTTGTGCGCCTTGGCCCCCAGGGTTTGGCATAGGGCCTGGGCCACCTCGATTTCGGCGCGATGGCGCTGGCCGTAATCGAACGTGATGCAGTGAACTTCATCATACTGTTGCAATGCCTGGATCAAGCAGGTCGTGGAGTCTTGTCCACCGCTAAAAACGACGACTGCGCGTTTCATACAATCTACCTTCTGGCTAGGAGCCATTCCCGATGCACATTCGGGCGGCCGGTTTATGCCCTTTCCACCAGGCTTAAGCGCTGATGGCCTGAGGGCTACATACTCATACTGCGGGGATGCTATCAGAAATGCTTCCTGCAGCGTAGGGCAACCTACTCATCCAGCGGCGGTGGCAGCCACGCCTGGCAAAAATCAAACCAGCCGTAGGCGGTGAGCATTACGCCATGAATGCGAGGAGGTGCGCTCACCTGGTACTGATAGTTGAATAGTGGCGTCAGGATGGCGGCTTCCATCAACTGTTGATAATACGCTTTTAACTGGCTGTAGCGTTGCAGTGGTACAGGGCACTGCTGGATCTGCTGCAGGATACGCTGCTGGTGTTGCCAATCCTCTTCTCGCAAGATCCCTTGCCACAGCAAATCGCGACGTAGCCAGCTTTCTAACGTCGCTTCCGGGGCTTCACCAATCAGGTTATCGGCCAGCAGCAGATCGGCTTGGGCTATCTGCTCGGTACTTTGCCAACGTTTGCCGGAATAATAGCGGATCGCTAATTGGCAGCCATGCTCCGCCAGCAATTGTTGCAAAGCCTGAGTCACGCTTTCTAGTTCGATCGGTGGATGGTACAGCAGCGTCAACCGAGGGGGGAGCTCAACATCCTCTCTGACATCATGCTCAGGGATCGCCCAGCCCGGCAGCATTTCATGGCTTGGCATGATCACGCCCTGCTGGATGGGCAAACTGGCCAGCAGCCCGGAGCGCTGGATCAGCATCAGCAGCTTTTGCCCTTGGGTCTCACTCAGCACGCCACGGCGCTGGTTAATTGCCAGGTAGCACCACCCTTGGCTCATACTGCGTTGTACCGGCCGTGCCTGTGCCAGCTCTTCCTGCTGGCCGATGGTGATGCGTACCGGGTGCTGGCAACTGGTGTCGGTACTGCGGGTTGGCAACTCTGGCGTGATCCAGTATTCGATGCTTTCCAGATAAGGATGTTGCAGGTGGTAGTAAGGATGCAGTTCCAGTCGCACCATATGCGGCTCGTTTAGTGCCAGCTTAAAGGGACCTGCGCCGAGGGTCGGTAACTCTGGATGGGTCATCAGGCAGGGCAGTTCTGCCAGCCGGTGTGCCAGCCAATAGTCGGGTATTTGCAGATCGAACTGGACGCATAGCGTATGCGGCAGGCTGATTGCCGCCACGCTGCTCAATAATGGCTGGCTACGAGGGTGCTGGCGCAGGGTATTGAGAGTCTGCAATAGCTGTTGGGCCGTCAAGGTCTCGCCGTTATGCCATCGCAGCTGATTGCGCAGAAAGAACTGCCAACGCAGGCCGTCTTCGCTAACCTGCCAGTGATGGGCCAGATCGGGCTGCGGTTCTGGGCAACCGGTATTGAAGCGTGTCAAACCGGCATAAACGGTGGCGACCAGATGCTGTTCCGCGCGGCCGCTTAGCGTCAACGGATCGAGCTTTTCCAACGTGCGGTAATAAGGGATACGCAGCGTAGGGCTGCCTTCCTGCCATTGCCCGCCGAGGTGGGGGCTCAGCAATTCTTGCAGATGCTGTGGCGCCAACTGCGCCATTTCCAGGGCTCCCTGGTGATCGCCCAGTTGCAGTAAACGTTGAAGATGAGCGGCCCGTAGTTCATCGGGGGTTTTCAGGCATTGCAACTGTGCGCGTTTCCCCCTCCCGGCCTGTGAGTGCCAACTTAGCCAACCTTGTTGCTGCAACTGCTGCACCAGGGTGCGTGCATGTCGCTCGCTGCAACAGAAGATCGCAGCTAATTCACCGATGGTGATCGCCACCGGCGCGCTGCCTAGCTGGTGGTACAAACGTTGATACTGGCCGAGGCGATGAACTAGGCGCATAGCGTTATCCTAGGGGTTGCAAGCGATGAAAGATAAATCAGGAAGCATTTGGGGCAATTGTTCACTATTACTTCCGCAAATACCACCCCATACTGCGGTGATTGCCATTGTGCTCACATTTACGAGGTTCCTATGTATCGCCTGGCCGCTTTCGATATGGATGGCACCCTGCTGACCCCCGATCACCGTGTCGGGCCGGAAACGCTGAGCGTGTTAAAGCAGCTTATCGACAGGGAGATAGTGGTGACCTTTGCCACTGGGCGGCATTACCTCGATGCCCAGCCGGTCATGGCGCAACTGGGTTTACAAGGTTATCTGATCACCGGTAACGGCACTCGCGTCTATGACCAGCAAGGGCAGCAACTGCATGCTACCGACTTACCGGCGGAGATTGCCGAAGAGGTGTTGCATACCCATTGGCGTACCTCTGCCAGCATGCACGTGTTTCGTGATGAGGGATGGTTGACCGAAACCGCAGTGCCGGAAATGCTGGCTGCACATCATCTCAGTGGCTTTCATTTCCAACTCGCCGATTTGCGCCGTCTGCCCGCGTTTGGCAACAGCAAGGTCTGTTTCTGTGCCCCCCATGAAGAACTGGTCATACTGCAGACACAGTTGAGTGAGCATTTTGGCACCCGTGCCGACCTGTGCTTCTCGGCCTATGATTGCCTCGAGGTGTTGCCAAAAGGCTGCAACAAGGGCGCTGCATTGGACAGGTTGAGCCACCATCTGGGGCTGACGTTGGCCGATTGTATGGCCTTTGGCGATGCGATGAATGATAAGGAAATGCTGGCGGGTGTCGGGCATGGCGTGGTGATGGGCAATGCTTTGCCACAGTTGAAATCGTCATTGCCCCAATTACAGGTTATCGGCCACTGCGAACAGCAGGCGGTGGCTCACTATTTACATCATTGGCTGCGTTCACCACACCTCACCTATTCCCCCGAATTCTGAGGTATTAGCATTACAGCCGGCCGGGTATGACTACCCGGCTTTTTTTTCCCCCTTCGTCTTTCAAGTTGTAGCGTTGTTGGCTGCGTACCCTCACCCCAGTCACTTACAAAAGTAAGCTCCTGGGGATGAGTGTCCTTGCCGCCTAGCTACAACTTGAAATCCATTGGGGATATTTATTCACTTAAAGCTTGGTCAACTGAGTGCGATAAGGCGTCAGATCGCCGATATGGTTGCTGACCCAGTCGCTGCTGTAATAGGTATCCAGATAGCGCTCGCCGCTGTCGCATAGCAGAGTGACGATGGCACCTTGCTCGCCTTTTTCCCGCATCTGTCTGGCCAGTTGCAGTGCTCCCCAGACGTTGGTGCCGGTGGAGGCTCCTACCTTGCGGCCAAGAATATTTTCCAACCAATAAATAGTAGCGATACTGGCGGCATCGGGCACGCGCAGCATGTTATCGATCACCGAAGGGATAAACGACGGTTCGGCGCGTGGGCGGCCAATACCTTCGATACGGCTGCCACAGCTACCGATGATGGTGCGATCGCCATGATGGAAGCAGTCGTAGAACACCGAGTTTTCCGGATCGACCACGGTGAGCTGTGTATCATGACCTTGATAGCGAATATAGCGCCCCAGCGTTGCTGAGGTGCCGCCAGTGCCAGCACTCATCACGATGTGTTTCGGAACCGGGTGCGGTTCGCGCTCCATCTGGCGGAAAATGCTGTCGGCGATGTTGTTGTTACCACGCCAGTCGGTGGCGCGTTCGGCAAAGGTGAACTGATCCATATAATGGCCGTTCAGCTCTTTGGCCAACTCCTCTGACACCGCATAAATCTGGGCCGCATGATCGACAAAATGGCTGCGGCCTCCGTAAAAGGCGATTTGCTCCACCTTACGTTTAGCCGTACAGGAAGGCATCACCGCGATAAACGGCAGGCCGAGCAGGCGGGCAAAATAGGCTTCAGATACCGCCGTGCTCCCCGAAGAGGCTTCAATAATCGGCGTGTTCTGGTTGATCCAGCCGTTACAGAGCCCATAAAGGAACAGTGAACGCGCCAGGCGGTGTTTCAGACTACCGGTGGGGTGGGTGCTTTCATCTTTCAGGTAAAGATAGATGCCAGGAAATTCCGGCAAGTTCAAGCGGATCAAGTGCGTATCGGCGGAGCGTTGGAAATCCGCTTCTATTTCACCAATAGCATATTTTACCCAAGCGTTTGTCATGATCTGGCCTCAAAATAGGGGGCTTAAACTTGCCGCTTTGCAAGCTGTAGCTTGAAATTCAGCAGGGATGTTTGAGGTGTAGCATAGCGGTTCAGCGAGAAAAAAGGATTGCCATTTTTCCTGTTTAATCGCCTAATGGGAGAAATATTTTCTATGAACCCCCCTTATGTTGGATAAAACTGACCGTAAACTGCTGTGCATGCTGCAACAGGACTGTACGCAATCGCTGCAAGTGCTGGCCGAAGCGGTGAATCTGACCTCAACGCCCTGCTGGAAACGGCTGAAAAGGCTGGAAGATGAAGGTTACATTCGCGCGCGCGTCGCGCTGCTGGATAATGAAAAGCTTGGGCTTGGCCTGACGGCGTTTGTGCTGATAAAAACCCAGCAACACAGCAGCGAGTGGTATCAAAAATTTGTCGCTCTCACCGCGCAGATGCCGGAAGTGTTGGCGTTTTACCGTATGGCGGGGGAGTATGATTACCTGATGCAGGTCGAGGTGGCGGACATGAAAAGCTATGACAATTTCTATAAGCGCCTGGTGACCGGCGTGCCGGGACTGATTGATGTCACTTCCAGCTTCGCGATGGAAAAAATCAAATACACCACGGCGCTACCCGTGCCAGAGTGAAATCGTCACTCTACTGTTGAATGTTAAGGTTGCAGGGTTGCGGCCGCTAATTTGTCGGATACTGTCTGGAATAAAACTGCGTGAGACTCTTTGCTCAAATCGGCTGGTATTTTCGCCGCGAGTGGCGTCGCTACCTCGGGGCGGTGGTGCTACTGATTGCCATTGCCATACTGCAACTGCTACCGCCTAAGCTGGTTGGCATCATTGTCGATGGCGTCACCAAGGATCAGATGTCCAACAAGGTGCTGATGGCCTGGCTGGGGTTGATGCTTGGCACCGCCATTGTGGTTTATCTGCTGCGCTATGTGTGGCGAGTGCTGTTGTTTGGCGCTTCCTACCAGCTGGCCGTAGAACTGCGGGAAAACTTCTATCGTCAACTCAGCCGTCAGAACCCGGCTTTCTATTTGCGCCACCGAACCGGCGATCTGATGGCCAGAGCGACCAATGATGTTGACCGCGTAGTGTTTGCCGCCGGTGAAGGCGTGCTGACGCTGGTGGACTCTTTGGTCATGGGGCTGGCGGTGCTGATTGTGATGAGTACCCAGATCAGTTGGCAATTGACCCTGCTTTCCCTGATCCCGATGCCGATCATGGCGATCGTCATCAAATACTATGGCGATCAGTTGCACCAGCGTTTCAAGTCGGCGCAGGCCGCGTTTTCCAGCCTTAACGATCAGGCACAGGAGAGCATGACCAGCATCCGTATGATCAAGGCTTTTGGCCTGGAGGATCATCAGTCCAACCAGTTTGCCGAAGTGGCAGCGCAAACCGGCGCGAAGAATATGCACGTGGCGCGAGTTGATGCGCGCTTTGATCCAACGATTTACATCGCTATCGGTGCGGCCAACCTGCTGGCGATCGGCGGCGGTAGCTGGATGGTGGTTAACGGTTCCCTCACGCTGGGCCAACTGACCAGCTTTGTCATGTACCTTGGCCTGATGATTTGGCCGATGCTGGCACTGGCCTGGATGTTCAACATCGTCGAGCGCGGCAGTGCCGCCTATAGCCGTATCCGCAGCCTGCTGGAAGAGGCACCGGCCGTGAAGGATGGTGAACTTGAGCTACCCGATGGGCGCGGCTGCCTAAGCGTGGAAATCAATGCGTTCCATTATCCGCAAACCAACAAACCTGCGCTGCATGACGTGGCGTTGCAGCTTCAGCCGGGACAAATGCTGGGGCTGTGTGGGCCGACAGGTTCGGGTAAATCGACGCTGCTTTCGTTGATCCAGCGCCAGTTTGATATTGATGACGGCCATATCAGCTATCACGGCTTGCTGCTCACCCAGATCAAGCTCGACGAGTGGCGTTCACGCCTGTCGGTCGTTAGCCAGACGCCGTTCCTGTTCTCCGATAGCGTGGCCAATAATATTGCCTTGGGCAACCCGGCGGCCACTCAGGAACAGATTGAACAGGCAGCGCGCCTGGCCAGCGTGCATGAAGATATTCTGCGTTTACCTCAGGGTTACGAGACCGAGGTGGGTGAGCGCGGCGTGATGCTTTCTGGTGGTCAGAAACAGCGTATTTCCATCGCGCGAGCGCTACTGCTGGGGGCGGAAATTCTGATCCTCGACGATGCCCTCTCGGCGGTGGATGGGCGCACCGAACACCAGATCCTGCATAATCTGCGCAGTTGGGGGCAAAACCGCACGGTGATCATCAGCGCACACCGCCTTTCGGCCCTGACGGAAGCCAGCGAAATTCTGGTAATGCAACACGGCTCGGTGGTACAGCGCGGACAGCATGGGCAATTGGCTACAGAGCCTGGCTGGTATCGCGACATGTATCGCTATCAGCAACTGGAAGCGGCGTTGGATGAGGCTCCTGATAGCACCGAGGAGGGTTTGGCCGATGAGTAAAATACAAACTATATGGCCAACGCTGAAACGTTTGCTGGCCTATGGCTCGCCTTATCGTAAACCTCTGGGGTTGGCGGTATTGATGTTGTGGGTAGCGGCGGCGGCGGAAGTCGCCGGGCCAATTCTGATCGGCTACTTTATTGATAACTATGTTGCCAAAGGGCAGCTGCCGCTGATGATTGTCAGCTCCCTGGCAGCGGCTTATATCCTGCTGGAACTGCTCGCTGCGGCGTTGCACTATTTCCAGGCCATCCTGTTTAATCGGGTAGCGGTTGGGGTGGTACAGCGGTTGCGTACCGACGTGATGGACGCGGCCTTGCGCCAACCGCTGAGTGCCTTTGATACCCAGCCTGTCGGGCAATTGATCTCGCGAGTCACCAACGATACCGAAGTGATCAAAGATCTGTATGTGATGGTGGTGTCCACGGTACTGAAAAGTGCGGCGCTGATCGGGGCGATGCTGGTGGCGATGTTCAGCCTGGACTGGCGCATGGCGCTGGTGGCGATCTGCATCTTCCCGGCGGTGCTGGTGGTGATGGGGATCTATCAATACTACAGCACGCCAATCGTGCGGCGGATGCGTAGCTACCTGGCGGATATCAACGACGGCTTCAACGAAGTGATCAGCGGCATGGGAGTGATCCAGCAGTTCCGCCAGCAGATCCGCTTTGGTGAGCGCATGAGTGCGGCCAGCCGCTCGCATTATACCGCCCGGATGCAGACACTGCGGCTGGATGGTTTCCTGTTACGGCCGCTGCTTAGCCTGTTCTCTGCCCTGGTACTATGCGGTCTGTTGATGCTGTTTGGTTTCAGCGGTGAGGGCGCGATTGGCGTGGGGGTGCTGTATGCCTTCATCAACTATCTTGGCCGGTTGAACGAACCGTTGATTGAGCTGACTGCCCAGCAATCGATATTGCAGCAGGCCGTGGTGGCCGGTGAGCGTATTTTCGAGCTGATGGATCGCAGCCAGCAGAGCTATGGCAGTGACGATAGGCCGTTGGCGAGTGGCCGTATCGATATCAGCGACCTGAGTTTTGCCTACCGCAGTGATAAAAAAGTGCTGCAGCATATCTCTTTGCAGGTGCCGTCACGGGGTTTTGTTGCCCTGGTGGGGCATACCGGCAGCGGAAAGAGCACCTTGGCTAACCTGTTGATGGGTTATTACCCGCTGAGCGAAGGGGAAATTCGTCTGGATGGTCGCCCGTTGTCCACGCTTTCGCACCGTACCCTGCGCCAAGGTATTGCCATGGTGCAGCAAGATCCGGTGGTGATGGCGGAATCGGTGCTGGCGAACGTCACGCTTGGTCGCTCTATCGGTGAAGAGGCAGTCTGGCAGGCGCTGGAAACGGTGCAACTGGGGGAACTGGTACGTAGCTTCCCACAGGGCATCCATACGCGCCTGGGGGAGCAGGGGAATAACCTGTCCGTAGGACAGAAGCAACTGTTGGCCTTGGCGCGCGTGCTGGTCCAGGCACCGCAGATCCTGATCCTGGATGAAGCGACCGCAAACATCGACTCTGGCACCGAGCAGGCGATCCAGCGTGCCTTACGGTTGATCCGCGAGCAGACGACGCTGGTGGTGATCGCCCATCGCCTTTCAACCATTGTGGATGCCGACTCTATTCTGGTACTGCATCGCGGTCATGCCGTGGAGCAGGGCAACCATCAGCAACTGTTGGCACAGCAGGGCCGCTACTACCAGATGTATCAGCTACAGCTGGTGGGCGAAGAGTTGGCTGCCACGGCTCGCGATGAAACTCAGCCCGCATAACCTTAAGCAAGGGCTTCGTTCCAGGAGCCCGCACCACCAACAGGCAATAGCGCTATTCAACTCCCTCCTGCTGCACTTTCCCAACGCGTAATGCACCAAAAGGGTGCGCGATCCCCAGGCAGCGATCTCTGCTTTCCTCCAGAGCTGGCCTCTGATTGTGGATGTTTCCATATAATCATTTGAATTTAAATATAAAATAATTTATGGCACAGCCTTTGCTTTATATGACTCGTACCGGGGGTAAGTTTTTGGGCTTAATCGTGGAGAGGCAATATGAAGCTGGTTACCGTGGTGATCAAACCATTCAAATTAGAGGACGTGCGTGAAGCCTTATCCTCTGTAGGTATTCAGGGGCTGACCGTAACTGAAGTCAAAGGATTTGGCCGCCAGAAGGGCCATGCCGAGCTCTATCGCGGGGCAGAGTACAGCGTCAATTTCTTACCGAAGGTCAAAATTGATATCGCTATTGCCGATGACCAACTGGATGAAGTGGTTGATGTGATTAGCAAGGCAGCCTACACCGGCAAGATCGGTGACGGCAAAATTTTCGTTGCCGAATTGCAACGTGTGATTCGAATTCGTACCGGCGAAACCGACGAAGCGGCTCTGTGATCGCAGGCTCAGTCAACTGAATGGGGATGGATTGATAATGAAAAGACTGTTATCCACGTTGGGCCTGAGTTTGGTAACCCTGGTCCCTTCTTTGGCACTGGCCGCTCCGGCGGTGGCAGACAAGGCGGACAACGCCTTTATGATGATTTGCACCGCGCTGGTGCTGTTTATGACTCTACCGGGCGTGGCGCTGTTCTACGGCGGCCTGCTGCGCTCGAAGAACGTCCTCTCAATGTTGACTCAGGTGACCGTCACCTTTGCCCTGGTGTGCGTGCTGTGGGTCATTTATGGCTACAGCCTGGCGTTCAGCGAAGGTAACGCCTTCTTCGGCGGCTTCCAGACGGTGATGCTCAAAGGGATCGGCGTAGACAGCCTGACCGGCACCTTTAGCCAGATGATCCACGTGGCATTCCAGTGTTCCTTTGCCTGTATTACCGTGGCGTTGGTGGTCGGCGGCTTTGCCGAGCGTATCCGCTTCTCTGCGGTGGTCATTTTTGCCGCCATCTGGTTCACGATTTCCTACCTGCCGATTGCGCATATGGTTTGGGGCGGTGGCTTCCTGGCAACCGACGGTGCATTGGACTTTGCGGGCGGTACCGTGGTGCATATCAATGCCGCCAGTGCTGGTCTGGTAGGGGCTTATCTGTTGGGTAAACGTGCCGGCTATGGCAAAGAGGCCTTCAAGCCACACAACCTGCCGATGGTGTTTACCGGAGCCTCGATCCTGTATATCGGCTGGTTTGGCTTCAACGCCGGTTCGGCCAGTGCGGCCAACGGTATTGCGGCGCTGGCGTTCCTCAACACGGTGATAGCTACCGCCGGAGCAATCCTCTCCTGGACCTTTGCCGAGTGGGTCGTGCGTGGTAAACCTTCTCTGCTGGGAGCCTGCTCGGGCTGTATCGCTGGTCTGGTTGCGATTACGCCAGCGGCGGGTACCGTGGGTGTTGGTGGTGCGCTGATTATCGGCCTGGTAGGCGGTATCGCTGGCCTGTGGGGTGTGGTTACGCTGAAGAAATGGCTGAAAGTGGACGACACCTGCGATGTGTTTGGTGTGCACGGGGTGTGCGGCATCGTCGGCTGTCTGTTGACCGGCGTCTTTACCGCCTCATCACTGGGCGGTACGGGCTACGCCGCTGGCGTCACCATGGGGCATCAGGTGTGGATCCAGTTGCTGAGCGTCGTTGTGACGCTGGTGTGGTCAAGCGTGGCCGCGTTTATCGCCTTTAAAGTGGCTGGGGCTGTGGTAGGGCTACGCGTACCAGAAGAGCAGGAACGTGAAGGACTGGATGTGAACAGCCATGGCGAGAATGCTTACAACCAGTAAAATACGTTGAATTAAACACAGAGGGGGCGATGGAGACATCGCCCCTTTTTCAATTAAGCATCACGTTTGCGGATCACGCCTTCTTGCACGGTCGTTGCCACCAGCACACCCTCTCGGGTATAGAACTGGCCGCGCACAAAACCACGGGCACCGGAGGCGGAGGTGCTTTCTACCGCATACAGCAGCCAGTCGTCCATACGGAACGGGCGGTGGAACCACATGGAATGGTCAATGGTGGCAACCTGCATGCCCGGCTCGAGGAAACCGACGCCATGCGGCTGTAGCGCCGTCAACAGGAAGTGGAAGTCAGAGGCGTAGCCAAGTAGATACTGATGGATCCGCAGGTCGTCCGGCATGGTGCCGTTGGCTCGGAACCAGACGTGGCGATAAGGCTCTTCTACGCTGCCTTTCAGCGGGTTGTGGAATTTCACCGGGCGCATTTCGATCGGCTTCGGGCCAATAAACTTTTCGCGCACTTTTTCCGGCAGCATATGCGA
Organism: Serratia sp. 2723; assembly: GCF_050434425.1. NCBI lineage: Bacteria > Pseudomonadati > Pseudomonadota > Gammaproteobacteria > Enterobacterales > Yersiniaceae > Serratia > Serratia sp. 2723. Next base: position 258,855 of record NZ_JBNDIN010000003.1, on the reverse strand, counting down.
CAGCTTTTGTGCAATTTCTGACTCCGACATCAATCCTTCCGGCGGTGGGACATCCGGCATGGTGTTTTGGTGTTCAAAACCTTGCTCGGGGCTTTGGAAAGAGGCCGTCATGTAGAAAATAGGTTTGCCATTTTGAATGGCGCTAACGCGGCGCGCGCTGAAGCTATTGCCATCGCGCAGGGTTTCTACGTCATAAACAATCGGTTTACTGCTATCCCCAGGGCGCAGGAAATAGCTGTGGAAGGAGTGAACGATACGCTCCGCAGGAACGGTTTGCTTGGCGGCATACAGCGCCTGGCCAACGACCTGACCGCCAAAGACCTGGCGTAACCCCAGATCTTCGCTTTGGCCACGAAATAAACCTTCTTCAATTTTTTCCAAATCCAGCAGTTCGAGGAGGTTGTGCAGTGCCTGGCTCATAAAGTGGCGATCCTTTTAGTTATCATATTGCGCAGTGTGCTGAATATGATGGCAGGACGTCAATATTTTGCGTTATTTCTGCCGGGGAGGCTACCGTAGCCAGGGGATACGTCATGATGCCTTAGGGCTATTTAGGCCTAGTCCGATAGGCGATTGTTAGTATTTTGTGCTAGGTTTAACGAGTGTAGTGGTTTAAGCCACCAACATGTGACTAATAATAAAGGAGACCGACCCATGAAACTCTGGCAAATGGTAGGGGGAGCAGCCGCATTGACGATCACACTGGCAGGCTGTGCCCATAAGAATGCAGATGTGCCAACGCAGACGGCTAACGCTGCGGCCTCGCAAACGCAGATCCAAGGCCCGGCGGTGAAAGGCTCAGTTAATATTCGCCAGCGTATCGCGTTGCCACCGGATGCGGTACTGACCGTGACCTTGTCCGATGCATCACTTGCTGATGCCCCTTCGCGCGTGATTTCACAACATGCGATGCGTACCGAAGGGCTGCAGAGCCCGTTCCGCTTTACGCTGCCGTACAATCCAGCGGACATTCAGCCTAATGCGCGTATCATCCTGAGCGCGGCGATTACGGTGAATGGCCAGTTGATGTTTATCACCGACACCATTCAAGAAGTGATCAACCGCAACGGAAACCAGGCCGACCTCCTGTTGGTGCCGGTACAAAACGTTCCGCTTCAGGCTGCGCCGACGCAGGCTCCGTAAATAAACATACCTGCATCTGACAGCCCTTGCGCCCTCTGGCCTTGGGCTGTTTTCTTACCAGTGCCAGCCATACAGTTGAAAGTCAACCGTGCTTTGCGGGCCAAAAATAATCCCTTCAGCCAGTAACGCCTGCCGTTGGCGTTGAAAATCTTCGCCCTGCTGAGAGATCTGCCCGTGGCGGTTAATGACCCGGTGCCAGGGCAGGGTACTGCCCTCCGGTAAACGCCGTAGTACGCCGCCAACCTGACGAGCTGCACGGGGTGAGCCTGCCAGCCGCGCAACTTCGCCGTAGGTGGTGACCTTGCCTGGAGGAATGGCGGCTACGATATGAAATACGCGTTGGCTGAAGGTTGCGTCTTCTGGTTGCATGGCTGTTTATCCTGTGTGATGTGTGGAAACGGCATACAGCAAAACGGGCGCAGTATGCGGCACCCCTACCCACTGGGTCATCAATATTAACCAGTGTGCCACAGGCGAGATGGGTAAGAAAACAGCGGTTGCTCCCGGTTGGCTTGCTATTTGCCTGGCCATCACCGATAATGCCCACCGCTTCGCAATCCAAGAAGCCGTCAATGGGGGCCCTGTTGGTTCTCCCGCAACACTAACTGGTGAACTCGGTCAGATCCGGAAGGAAGCAGCCGTAGCGAGTGACGTGTGTGCCGGGATGTAGCTGGCAGGGCCTCCACCAATTTGTATTAAAGTACTTAATTATTAATCAGTTAAGTACTGAAATCCCGCCTCCATAGCCTTAGTGGTACAAAAACTGTGTATCACCAGTAAGGCTTCACGATGTCTCTTATGCTCTCCCGTCATGGGATCTGGTACTACCGGAAAGTAAACGTTTTGCCCAGTGGTAAACGCCGCGAATTTCGTCGCTCGTTAGGTACTCGTTCAAAGATTGAAGCGACAAAGCGTTCCTTACGTTTCGCTGATCGCCCCTGGCTGATTACTGAAACTGTCAGTCCTACAATCGGTATGAGCCAAACCCCTCAATCAGAATTGTCATTCGAAGAGCTAAAATTACAGGCTGTACAGTATGTTGAGTTTAAAAGCCTTGAAGTTTGCGAGAGGGAAGCCGCTTCTATCAAACGCTGTATTGGCAAGTACTTTAACTTTACTGATCAAGTTCTTAAGCGTAGCAGGGCTGCTGAATTCATTAGCGGGCTAGATGTCGCCATTCCTACGAAGAACAAATATGTTAAGAAAATCAGCGGATTTTTCCGATGGCTGAAACATCGTACTGACTATGATTTTCAAAACCCTTTTGAAGGATTGCTCCAGAAGGATCGTGAGCCATTATCCCAAAAGCGAGAGGCATATACAGATTTTCAGATTCAACACCTTGAGAATGGGATCACTACTTTGCCTGAATGGAAGAGGTGGATTGTTTTACTTGGTCGTTTTACAGGGATGAGGGCAAACGAAATTTGCCAACTATATCATAACGATATATTCAAAAATGATGGGAGGTGGTGCATCAGGATAGATGATCGTTATGAAGGACAAGTGGTTAAAACAGAGAACAGTAAACGTACCATACCAATTCATAACAAATTGATAGATATTGGTTTTTTGCACTATGTACAAAAGCAAAAAGGCAGATTATTTCCCCAGCTAACTCTCTATAAGGGATCATATAGCCACTACTTCACCCGTTGGTTTAGCGGTTATCGTAAAAGATTAGGCGTTCCTGAGTTTCATTCACTGAGACATTACGTTGCTACCAAGTTTAAAAATGCTGGTGTAGTGGAGCATTACGCTGCTGCATTCTTAGGACATGCAGATAACTCAATCACATACAGGAGATATGGCAAATCAGTGGCTGTGTCGCGATTATATGATCTATTGGAGCATATTTGATCTCGTTCTAAGCAGCCTCTTTACTAAGAGCCTGCTTATTGACGGGAGAGCATAAGAGACATCGTGAAGCCTTACTGGTGATACACAGTTTTTGTACCACTAAGGCTATGGAGGCGGGATTTCAGTACTTAACTGATTAATAATTAAGTACTTTAATACAAATTGGTGGAGGCCCTGCCAAGTGCCGTTAGTACTAAATTGTGTTGGTTAATCAATTGGTTATCATGTTAGTACTACAACAGTACTGTACCACTCTCGATAGTACCGTCCAGCACAAAATCTTGCAAGTTAACGTGTTTGTACTGATTTATAGATGTTTTTATCTATAATAGTTCAGTATTCCATTGGATCGTACCGTTGCATAAATTTCTGTACCACTTGAAAAGTACAAGAGTACATTTGAAATAATTAATGAATGTATCTGTAAAAAAGTACAAGGATACTTGCGACTTAATAGAAGAATGTATCAGTTAAAAAGTACAAAGATAGTGCCTAAATGATATATGATTTTTTGATTTGAATAGTAATGAGATTGTCAAGAAAAAGTTGCAACTATTCCTTGATTGGGGCAATTTTGCCCGTTAACATATAACAAATCGAACATAAACAGCAGCCGTAGGAGGTTAACCATGAGATGACTTTTAATTTAGAGGAGTAACGAAATGTCAAAGAAAAATAGTAAGATACCTTCCGCAATTGTTAATGAAATCAAGCATCTATTCAATGAGTTAGCTGCTTTTGGCGTTACAGTTCAACGTAAGCAAAGTAGTACAAAAGCCTACATACAGGTTCTGGATGAATATAAGGGGAATGAGAGGATTCACACCATTTACCTAAAGGATAATAAAATACGTTATCGTGGCCTAAATGTAGAAAGCGGAAATATAACAGAAGTCGATATAGAGGATAACGAAGTAAAATTTGCGATGTATTCGACATTAATTATGAAACTTCCTGTAGCTTTTGAGGCGGTGAACCAACTTCTTTCACTTGTTGATAAGCATGGTCTTGTAGTTGTCGCAACTCCTAAATACTAATAACTAAAACAACGAAAGGTCAGACACTGGAATGGCTGACCTTTCTAAATTAATCAATATGGAGCGTGTGCAAGTGATTAATCCTACGCCTATTTATAACAAGTTTAAGTACGTATCTGCTGAATGTGGTTCAGGTAAAACATATCAATTATGTGAGAATATCAATAAAGTACTTAACACAAAATTCAGTACTGAAAAGTATATTATCGTACAAAACACGCAGAAACTCGCTACAGATACATCTAAAAATTTTGATAGCTGCAAATTGCTGATTAGCGATTTAACGCCCAAGGGTAAAAATGTCATTAATACAGTACTGGATTTTCTCAATGCACCAGTTGAGCGAGTACTTATTATTAGTGATAAGACATTTTTTAGAATACCGGTAGAAATGTTAGAAGGTTGGCAGATTTGGTTTGATGATGTGACTAATTTCCACTCATTCAAAAATGTTAATGACGATAATCAGAGAATCAAAGATATTATATATCATGATCTTATGCAAGAGCATGAGATTGTTGATGAGGAAAAGGAACAATACTTAACAGCCAAAAAGAAAGCAGTAAAAGGTGATTTAATGAACAAAATCGCCCAAGAACTTTCTGTTATAGCTGAGAATGATATTTTTATCATGAACAACGATTACTTTGTCGATCCTGAGAAAGTGCAATTGAGTATTCTTGGATGGAAAGATCTCAGTAAGTATCTCGGATTACCCGTTACTTTCATGGGGGCGAACTTCGAAAATTCATTGATTTATAAGGCAAATCAAGGGATGTTTGAAGAAATCAGTCTGGATAATCTGCAACAACGAAGAGTACCGTTAGCTGAACGGCTGAAAGTATACTATTTCTCAGAAAACATAAAATTATCAAAGACGTGGAAGGATAGGAATCCCAGCCAACTCCAGCGTGTTTATGATTACCTCTCTGAAGTACTCGAAGGTCAGGAATACTACTGGACGAACAACAATACCGACAAACAGAAGCTACGCAAGGATTACAGAATAAGCCCTGATGCGAGGGGGCATAACGACTACAAAGATCGGCATACGTGCGTCTGGCTCGCCTGTATGAGACCTGATGATACAGAAGCGAAATTGTGCGAGTTGTTATTAAACATTACGGGGGAAGACATCCATCAGGCGAGAGAGTACGAAAACCTTCACCAGTTCGCTTTAAGGGGGATATCACGTCAGTTCAACAATGATGCAACACAGATTGTCTATGTGTTCGATAAGTGGCAGGCTGAGTCATTGAGTACAAATATTGAACATATTCCTGAAGTACTGGAAAATGTAGCTCCGGGTGTACCAGGAAGGCCAAAAGGAGCCACAAACGTTAACAGGCTACCTGCATTGAGTAATACAAAATCGAAGCGTTTCAACCGCTGGAAAACTGGCAATCCGGGGCTTGAATTGACTTCATTCCATGCATTCCTGAAAAGTGATGTTAATGCCGATCTCAGTACTGAAGATAAAGCGGCCATGTTGAGCCGATTCGAAAAGGCAGTACGAAAAAAAGACGCAAATGCAGTCCGAAACACCGACATGAAAAGCAACGGTGTGTCCAAAAATAATCCCTTATATATAGAATTAAGAGAAAAAACGGACATCATTCAAAGAGCGAAAGCGAATTAACTGCCTGAAGTCAGGGGCGGCGAAGCAAGCGAACTGATTCGGGCAGTTAGTGAGAGTGCTCACGCAGTGAGTACTTGATAGGTATCTCATTGTTATAATTATATAAACGATTAAACAGTACCCGCAAGCGAGTACTGTTCGCTGGATTCGGTTCTACTGCTGCATTCCCTCCGGTCACTGGCAGATCGAACCCAATCGCGTTTTTTATTCTTTTTGGAAGTACATAACCAATTGTTTTTTAAGTGTTTACATGTAATAAATCGCTTTAAGTACTACACAAGTCATTCCTGTTACTGAAAAACCACTATCAGTACTCTCCAGAGCGAAGCGAACCCGATCCGATCAATTCCCCTCCATGATGGTGTTTCCGACAAGACGCACAGGAAGCCCCTGAAGGGGAAGTCAGGCATCGAACCAGTCAGAAAACGCCTCAGAAATGCACGAGAGCGTTAAATTACAGATGATTCAGTACAGCCAGCACTTCCCCCAGCACGTCAAAGGAAGATAGTGAATCTTCCTTGATGATCATTGCACTGTATTTGCTGTTATCAGTGCTTAACTTGTACCCTTCAGGGGCTATCTGAACCCGCTTGTACAAGTAGTTACCGTCTTTATGCAGTGCTACTACTTTCCCTTCTTTTAGTTGCTTCTGGTGTTGGTCTACAAGCAAGATACTCCCAACAGTGAATGTTGGCTCCATTACGTCGGTAACGACTCGCAGGGCTGCGATATATGCAGCCTTTTCCTGCAAATCGGGGAAAGTACTTGAGTCCAGTAAAAGGAAACCTTTGCTATCAATAAAAGGTATTTTTAGCAGTTTTTCGGTTCGGTTTGTGCTTAGTGATTTTGTAAACTCTTTCCCTGTTGCCAGCCATTCAACTGACACGCCCCCAGCTTTAGCCAGTAGCACAAGATTCTCAAGTGTAGGGCTTGATACAGCTTGTAGATAGTTGTGGACAGTACTGTAACCAATGCCTGCTCTTTTGGCGAAATCTCGCCCTGTACCAGAAGGTACTATCGATTTTAGCCTTTCGCTGAACTGTTCAACGCTTTCTTTTTTGCCAGCCATGCACAACCCACCACATTAAAAGGAACTTTGTTCCTCATTTCTATTTGACGAATTCCTTTTAATGATCAATCATGTTCTTAATGTTAGTAATGAGTGGTCATTATGAGTATTCACAACAAGTTAGAATCTCAGATAAAGGAGCAAAATGCCAGTGCTGAGAACTGGCATAGAGCGGATATCTTGGCAGCTATCAAGAAACGAGGGGGGACACTGGCACAACTTTCAAGGGATAGCGGGTTACACGAAAGAACGTTGTACAACACATTGGATCGGCATTGGCCGAAAGGTGAAAAGATCATTTCTGATTTTATCGGTGTACCCGTGAGCACAATCTGGCCTGAACGTTATTAAAATTTGACGATAAAAGAGGATATATAGTGGCGAACTATTTTACGATTACATGCCCACATTGCGGCAGTACTACAACCGTTCAGACCGGAGTATCTAAAAATGGTACTGGTGTTGGTCAATGCCGGAATTGTTCAAAGAACATAAAAGTAACCGTTGACGGTAAAGGTAACGTGATAAAAGTTAGTTGATGAATATTCAATTACGTGTATTCATTCAGAAATGATATGACTTAAAAGGGATTTACATGATTGGTTTAGTTATCATTGTTATCTGTATTTTTATTTCAGTACTTTTCTATAAGAAGATTGCAAATAGTTGCCGTAACAAAGGTCGAGGTAACGTTAGGACTTTTTTGACTGCACTGATATCAAGTAGTTTGCTATTCATGCTCACAATGAGCATCGGCGTAGCCAGCTTTTTCCCTTCTAATGAAGGGAGCAAAATTTCCGAGAACACTGTTCAGGTAAAAAACACTACCCATAACCGTTCTAACGAAAAAAATAAGAACGTTTATACTTGCAATAAATTCGATGCAATTACTCAGACCAGACAAGGCACTAAACATAATTCAGGATACTATTCCGATGCAGCTACTCACATCACATATATCATTACGGATGATGAATTAATCACAACTCTGTTTGTTCCTGATATGACAGATAGTACTGATACAGCAAAGTTCAATAAGATTGCAGAAGACGGGTCGCGGAAATATGGTAATTCGTCTAGTAATTTCTTTGTTTCTGTGTTGAATGACAGTACTATAAAAGTAATTATGATAGATTTTAATGCCAATATGACATTAACACAGATTTGTTCTAAAGGGTAGTTTGTTTATATTTGTTATTTTGTTTCAGGGTATAGATAAATGAGAACAATGTTATACGCAATACTTTTAACTGTACTGTCATTAACTACAATAGCGGCTACTATTCCTGATGGGAAAACAGAAAAGCCCTTTGTTGTTGGTAATGAAGTTATTTGCTTGAAAGAAATTCAGAAGCAAATCACCCCTTATCTTAAGTCATTTGAAGAAGAAAGCGGGGTTAAGTACAAATACAATGTTAAATCCGGTCTATCGTACAAGGACACTATAGGGCTACGGTTACAGATAAACCGTGTAGATTCGGGCCTGAATGTACGTGTCGCCGATCTGGATTACTACTGGCTACAGGAACGGGGGAGTATGTGCCAGCCAGCGTACATGGTACTTGATCGTTCTCAATGAGTGTTTGTACTGGCATAAGGTCGCGAAAGCGGCCTTTTTTTGGTTGTTGCCTGGAATGCGTTCACTTGCAAGGTGTGTCGATCGGGCTAATGTTACTGCACTTCAACGTTTCAAAGAATCAAACCCCAGAGTAGCTACTACCGAATTAGAAAGTTCAAGGGATTGCCTACACAAATTAAAAGTAGAGTGTTTTTTATACGCATTAGTTTGTAGCTGGCCTGACTGGTATAATCAAACATCAGTACATTAAAAGTCAGGATAGCCAGAGATGATTACTCAATACTTTGCACAACCTGTAATGAGCACAGATCAGAAGTTGTTAGGGGTAGAAGTATTGACTAAATTTCAGGAAAACGGTTTTAACGTGTTTAATCCAGCACCAGCGGAGATAATGCAAGGCTGGTCTATCCACGAAAAAAGAGTTTATCTAATTGATTTAATAAATTTTATTAGCAATGAAGAACAGTTTTTCCTTGAGAATAAACTGTTTTGCTCTCTCAATATCGATCAGAGCACCGTATTGATTTTGAGGCATGACGCATACATTCGAGTACTTCTACAATCAATGCCATATGTTAAGTTACAGATCTCAGAGGATTTTCTAAAGAGTGAACAGGGGCTAAAGAATCCAGTACTGAAATCACTTTCACATAGTAACAATGCTCTTTTCCTCAATTATCTAGGCGTTGACAATGTAAGAACGGGTGTTAGTACCATGTTTGAAGTAGTTAAGATTGATGAAACCTTGTTCAGTACTCAATTCTACAAAAGCAGCTTTCCAGTACTACTAAAGGATATAATGAAGTATTGCCCGAGGATTATCGTATCAGGGGTTTTTGATAGTGAATTATTGCAGTACTTGAAGGAATGGGGCGTTTGGGGTGTGCAAGGTGAGTTGTATGAGTCAGTACCATTGCAAAATATACGTTATCTACTCTAGGCTCAAAGAAGTGTTATTTTTTTGTGCGATACAAGAATTCATTCTATAGTATCGCACAGTTTTTACTATGAGATTTAATTTTTTTATGGATATAATTATTCATAAATGAATTTAATTATATCTCTTAATTGTTTCTCACATTCGGGTTTTAGATTTACAGTTCCATCTAGGTATCCTCTTATCCGTTTCCATGCATTGAAAGGTTTTCCTCCATCGGTAGGTGAATGTTCACCGGAATGCCTATCCCAAAGGACATGTTCAAATGTATCATCTACTCTGAATACATTATCAATCCCAACAATTTTTTCTATTTTATCATTTGCTTTATATTCGCTGATTGCTGATAATTCAGCCAGTTGTTCTGGCGTCCTATCTTTTTTATCTAAGTCATGAACAACTTTAAATGGAATATTTAGTTTCTTTAGTATTTTAGCAATTGCCGGTATAGTCCATTTTCCACCAGCAGATACTATAGTTGTATCTTTTACTAATGTATTACTAACGTTTAGCTTTTGACATAATTCATTTGAAAATCTAAGCACAGCTACTTCTGTATCACCCTCAACAATAACAGCTCTCTTAGCAAAGAATGCTTCACATACTGTGGGATGAAAGTCTAGTGCTGCTCTTAACATGTCTCTTTCATTATACTCGTCATCTTCATGGAATATGTCAGAAGGAACTTCATGAACAGTGCGTAAACCATGATCTGCATCTTTTATTAACTTTAATGATGAAGGGTTTTCAGCTATATCAATTAAGAATGGGGAGTGAGTGCTGGCAATAACTTGCCATTCAATCTTTGATGACTTTTCTCTGAGACTATTTTTCAATATTCGCATTAGATGAGGATGTATATAAAGTTCAGGCTCCTCATACAGTATTACTGTTGAACGACGGCTTTCAGTAACCGAAAAAATAGCATTAGATTCAAGTAATGAATAGGCAAGTGCTCTCTGTACACCACTGCCTTGATATTCTAACTGTGTTTCTAATTTGTCTTCAATAACAAGTGTTGCTGCCTTCATAAACACTTGGTCAAGTTCAATCTCGCCAACGGAAAGTTTAACTTTAGAAGAGAAGTCCATTACCTGATTTAGGGAGTCTGAAATTGAATTCATTAACTCATTTAATCCAGGTATTAGATCACCATCAATTTCGCCTTTCATTTTTTTTTGTAGATGCGAAGCTGATTTTTTATATTCATGAAATGCAGTATCTGACTGAAGTGTTGGGAATATTCTATTGGAGAATAAAAAGCCAAATGGAGTACCTTTCTGTGACTTTAATTCGTCTTCAATTTTAAAACATGCAGGAATGTATAAAACATGAGGTAGTGCTTGCTGTAGACTGTTTTTGAAATTTATATTATCACTTGACCACCCAATAGAAGAAGTTATTTTTTCTGGATGTCTATCTCTAATTATTCCAATTACATCATTTAATGCAGATTTATATGCTCCTGCATTGGTTATATTTAATTCATCTAAAATTGGCTTAATATACTCTGACTTTTTTGCTTCACCTATCTTATCAGTAAACCCTTCGATTTCCTCCACTCGATAGTATGCTTCATAAATTGGTGTATCAATAGTTTCAGTTTCTTCATTCCAACGTGTTCTAACTCTGATCTTTAGTTTACCATCTAATATGATATTTGAGATTGCTGGTTTGCTTGCTTCCCATTCTTGAATATCAGAAAATGTGCCCGAGATTATCATTTCCTCTGTACTGGCCTTTCTAAAGGGCCAGTCTTCTGAAGTTGGGTTACTTGTATCAAGAAGTATACTTATAGCTTTAAGTATTGTAGATTTTCCAATATTATTTGATCCTATTAAAGTAGTAAAATCTTCAAGTTTAACTGTAGCTTCCCCTATGCCTCTGAAATTTTTTATTTCTATCTCACGTAGTTTCATTGCTATATCCTTTGCAAAGTATGTTTACTTAACATACATAATAATGGTTTTTTTTCAAGATGTTTAAATTGGTTTGAAAATAAATTGTTATATGACTAATTATTTCTTTATAAAAATATTTCCAATGCAATCAATTGATAATGACACATAGTAACAAACGGCTATTGCTTTCTTAATCATGATGTTTTGACATGCATGAATGGGATTATATTTCTGTGATTGTAATCTCATAAGCGTACTCCCCAACGATACTCTACTTTATCGTCTCGTTTAGTCTCATTTATAGGTTGAAAGGTTCTAAATGATACTGTATCGTTAGATTAACTTAAATGATACAAAATAAAGTTTGAGGGTAGGAAAATGATTTTTGGTTATGCGAGAGTGTCTACGAAGGATCAAAATCTGGAACGTCAGTTAGCAGTACTGGAACCTATCTGCGATAAAATCATTACAGAGAAGGAATCAGGGAAGTCTACCAGTGACAGACCTGAACTGTTGAACCTGCTTTCACACCTCCGCGACGGTGATACTTTGATTACTCATTCAATCGACCGTCTTGCTCGTAATACCCGTGATTTACTTGAAATGATTGATGGTCTTGTAGAGCGGGGGATCATTGTTCGCTTTCTTGCAAACTCTATGAGTTTCGATAACTCCCCACAATCCCGTCTGATTTTAACCATGATGGGAGCTGTAGCTGAATTTGAAAGGGGAATGATTGCATCACGACGAAATGAAGGGATTGCCCTTGCTAAAGAGGCCAAAAGATACAAGGGCAAGCAGAAGAACAAAGAGCTTCATAACAAAATCATTGAAATGCTTCAGGTAGGTAAGAACACACCGGACGAGATCGCTAAGTTGTGCGACTGCGGAAGGGCGACGGTGTTCCGTGTCAAAAAGGAAATGCTTGCCAGTACTACCCGTACTTAGGACTGATATAGCAGAAGGGGTAAAGGAAAGGGTTTGTGTAAGGGGGAACGGTTCAAATCCTTTCGATATCCATCCTTGTTTTTGTGATAAAAGTCAAAGTGAAACACAATATGTAGTATTGAGTGATTGCTAAAATAACTATATGCTGATATTTCCATTGAAATAGAGGGTTTGATAATGGGTAAAGATCAGCATGTTGTTCCTCATGATGATGGTTGGGCAGTTAAGGGAGCTGGAAACAGTAAAGCGACTTCTGTGCATCCAACAAAGCAAGCTGCGGTGGATGCTGCAAGAGGGATTGCTACAAACCAAAAGAGTGAGCTTGTCATCCATAACAAGGATGGCAAGATTGCGAAAAAAGATTCGCATGGTAACGATCCTTGTCCGCCAAAAGACAAGAAGTAACCGGATAGGGGCTTGTCGCCCCTTTTTTGTGTGCACTTGGTGAGCACTAACGACACTACAAATCCCCAGAAGTTGACGTTATGTACCTAATCTTACAAACACGTTAACTTGCAAGATTTTGTGCTGGACGGTACTATCGAGAGTGGTACAGTACTGTTGTAGTACTAACATGATAACCAATTGATTAACCAACACAATTTAGTACTAACGGCACTTGGCAGGGTCCCCACCAATTTCTAGCTCCCCCTCCCCAAAAAAAAAGCACCGACAAGCCGCCGATGCCTTACCTATATGATGCTTATGCCGGGGTTTCCCAGCAGGCAATCAGCGGATCGACGATCTGGCGTGTTGTGCCGTCGGTCAGGCCCAAATCCGTCAGGTGCGGCCCGGCATTGCATGCCAGGCAGGTGCCCTCAATCGCCTTGAACACCCGGTAGGGGGGTTCCCAGTCTGCAACCTTGGCACTCAGATCGCGCAGGTTTTTAAACTGCTCTGCCAGTTGCGGGGCGGGGAGATCGGAAAGCATACCAGCAATCGGCATCGCCACCTGCGCCAATATTTCACCGTTCTGGCTGAGAGCCATGCCGCCGCCGGTGGCGATCAGCGCGTTGGCGGCTAGCGCCATATCATGAGGATCGCGGCCCAGCACTACCAGGTTATGCGAATCATGAGAGTAGCTGGTGGCAATTGCACCCCGTAATTCACCCCAACCTTCCAGCAACGCCAACTGAGGCTTGGCCGGGTGCCGGGCGTGGCGATGCTGTACCCAGATCAGACTGAACCCCGGCGGGAGCTGTACCTTGCCGTCGCGCACTTCTACCGTGGTTTCATTCCATTGGGTGAAACGTGCACCTTTGATATGGCGCAACGTGGCCTGGCCGTGGCGAATGGCGGCAACCCGCATGATGAAATCATCAGCGGCCAATGGCGGTAGGTGGAGCGTATCACGCGGTGCGGATACGCCTGGCGTGGCTTGCACTGGGGCCAGCATTTTGCCCTGCTCTGCCAGACATTGGCCAGCAACGTAAACCCGCCGGGCCTGGAGGTGTTCCAGGGAGTCAAAGACGACCAGATCGGCGAGCCTTCCTGCGGCAATCAGGCCCAGATCGTTACGTTGCAAGCGAATGGCGGCATTGAGCGTAGCCATCCGTAGCGCATCGGTGGCCGGTAATCCGTGTTCAATCAGCAGATTGAGCAGGGCGATAACGCCGCCTTTCTCCAGCAGTATATCGGGCGGCACATCATCAGTGCAGAGGGTGATTTGGGAGGAGAAGTGTGGCAGGGATTTTAATGCCGCAACAATTTCAGGCAGCAGATAAGGATGAGAACCTCGGATCTCCAGCGTCAGCCCGGAGCGTAATTTCTCCAGGGCATCGGCGGCGGAGGTCAGCTCATGATCGGAAGTCACACCCGCAGCCAGATAGGCTTGCAGCTGCGGGCCGCTCAAACCACGCGCGTGGCCTTCAATCAATTTGCCGCTGTTAAGCCCGGCGTTGAGGATCTCCTGCATCCGTTCGCTGCCGTGCAGCACGCCGTGCATATCCATCACTTCCGCCACGCCCCCCACTTCGGGCCACGCTAACATGGTATCCATCTCGCTGCCGCCAAAGTCGGCACCAGACATTTCCAGCCCCGGCGTCGAAGGCACGCTGGAGGGCGCCGCGCAGATCACCCGTAAAGGCAGGTTACGGCTGGCATCCACCGCATAGCGCACTCCAGCAACGCCAAGCACGTTCGCCAATTCATGCGGATCCCAAAAGATGGTGGTGGTGCCCTGTGCGACGACGATTTCGGCATAGCGTTCTGGTGGCAGGTGGGAACTCTCAACGTGCACATGGGTATCGATCAGACCAGGGCTGAGGTAAGCTCCTGCCAGGTCTTGTGTCCGATGTGCCGTTGGCAAGGAGCCACAAGGATGAACGCTGGCGATCAGCGGGCCGACAATGCCAATATCAACCAGACGGATTTCCCCGGTGACCATATCGATCAGGTTGGTATTGGTCAGCAAGAGATCAAACGGCGTATTACCCAGCGCAGCCTGTACGGCACGTTGGCGTTCACCGTTACTGACAGAAAAGGTGGTCATGATAATCCCCGGAATAAGAGTAAGGGAGTTACTGTAGGCGGGGGCGTAAGTTTTGCACAGATGATTTAATTTATTGCGCGATAAGAAACGTTTATGCTGTGGTAAACGTTTACTTTTTTCCTGGCAGGTTAGGCTATGTCTGAGCCATGGCGACGGTTACCCGCGCTTTCCCTCAAGCAAATTCAGTACTTTGTGACCCTGGCGCAGCTACGACATTTCACCGATACCGCCAGCCGTCTGGCGATCAGTCAGCCCGCGCTAAGCAGTGCGCTGCGGCAAATCGAAACCGTGCTTGGCGGGAAGTTAGTCAATCGAACGGCCTCTGCGGTGACCCTGACTGAATTAGGCACGGCGATCCTGCCGCATGCGCAACGGCTGCTGAATGTGGCTCACGCTACCTTTGATGATATGCAGCGCGTCATGTTGGCCGGAGGGGATGGCACGTTACGTATCGGTCTGGTGCCTTCGGTGAGTAACCTGCTGTTTCCTGCGGTACCGCGATTGCTGGCGCAACATTTCCCGCGTTTACGCGTAGAATTCCACGATCAAACCAATGATTCCCTGCTGCTACAGTTGGAAAATGGGCAGATAGATTTCGGCATCGGGGCTTTGGACAGTTCGGTATCCGATCGGCTTGAGATTTATCCGTTGCAGGAAGATCCGTTTGTAGCGGTGATGCGCCGGGATGATCCCTTGGCAGAACCACATCATCTACCTTGGCGGCAATTGGCTGACAGGGATATTGCGGTATTCTCGAAAGGGAATAGCAGCAGATTGGTGTCGGCACTGGCGGAAAGCCATCGTCTGAACTTAACCGCGCGTTATCAGGTCGATTTTCTGGAAACGCTGTATGGTTTGGTGCGGTCACAATTAGCGGTGGCTATTTTGCCGCAGCTTTATACCACGCATTTAAACGATGAAGAATTAACCGTTATTCAATTACAACAGCCATTACTTAGCCGCACTGTGGCACTTATGCGCAGCGCAAAACAAAATCACTCGCCTTTAATTGAAAATTGCTTCCAGTTGTTGCTGCACGATTTCCAGCTCAGAGGCAAGTTAACTTGAGTTTTTAAGATAATGCTTAATCCAAGACACCATTGAAGCCGATAATATTATCGGCTCAACGCAAGGCTACTTTGATTATCTTACAAATTTCCAAACGGCGACCGGGATTTTATCGTACAGCTTGTTCATGGTCAGTTCGGCCAGGCGATGATCGGCGGCAGAGTAGAACAGCTCTAGCTCATCATCAGAGAGTTCGTACTTATTTTTCTCAATCACGCGCTCAAGGGTTTCAATCGTGGTGCATTTACGCAAACGCATCAGATAGTCAATTTTTGTCATGATAACCTTTAGTCTTATTAATCATAAAATAATTTGAGGATAATTATCCCCTAAGTTTTCATCGTGGTACAGATGCCCTCTCCTGAGAACAATCTGAATG
This sequence comes from Serratia sp. 2723, assembly GCF_050434425.1. Taxonomy (NCBI): domain Bacteria; kingdom Pseudomonadati; phylum Pseudomonadota; class Gammaproteobacteria; order Enterobacterales; family Yersiniaceae; genus Serratia; species Serratia sp. 2723. Next base: position 242,804 of record NZ_JBNDIN010000003.1, on the reverse strand, counting down.
TGCGTGCTTTGGTTTTTTGCCAGCGACGCAAATCGGAGTCATTAATACCGTAGCTGCTAAACAGCGTGTAGGTATCGTCGAGGTACTCTTCGACCAGTTCCGATAAATCACCTTCGTCCATGTATTTAATTTTAAAACTCATGACAAACGAAGCAATATGTTCGATCAGCTCATTAAGCTGCAGATTGACGGCAGACGTTGGATCGTTTACCCAACCGTGGTGGCTGTCACCCAAGGTGGCGATGCCTTCGTCGTACAAATTTTCACACAAGAATTTGAGTTGAGCAATATCGTGCCTTTTAGGCGAATACTCATCCATATCATCCCCCGTCAGTCTTAATTTCGGTGTTGATAACACTCTGTGAGTACACTGATTTAACATCGTATGCAGTGAAGCTTAGTTCAAGCTTAATAAACTTTCTGCATAATAAATATAAATCATTTTTTGCCATCTAGCTTGTCACTATTACCGAAACTTACAATTCGTCAGCGGTTGATGGACGTGAGTTGTCGATAACCTCAAACACCAAACCCTTTTCCGTCACGGCAAAAGTGACAGAATCATTTATGTATTCGTCACCACTGATATCCAGACATGCGTTAAAAACAGACCACTGATAGCGGTAACTCATTGAATACTCGTTATTACTGATGCAGTTAATCTCAATAATTTCTAATGAGCTTTCCACATAGCGTGCATTCTCGGAGTAAAAGCTTAGTCCACTGGTGAGCGCCGGTGCCAAGTCTGATAATTGATTACCGATCACTTTCTTTAATTGCTTCACAGAAAGTGTGCCTACTTCGGAACAACGGCTTAGCGTCACTAGCATTTGGATATCTGGTTGTATCACATTCTATGCCTCTATCTTACTCCTTTTCCAGCCTTGATGGGCAAACTTTTCACTGAATAACGCTTTTTTACCCAGCTTTGAGATTTTTGCCGTTCGATCGTTCTGCTGCTCACCCAGCAGTATCGGCTCGATAGCCTGGGAAGGTGACGTCCCGTTGCATTGTTCGCAGTTGATCGGCTTGAGATTTTGTAGTTTATGTGATGTTATATCATTACATTTAACCATAATCTTTTCGGCGATAACCATGCTGTCTTTCCTTCCCGTTACCCTGTTTACCTCAGCCGCGGTTTTGCGCTGCGGTGCTGTTACGCTGTTGCTGATCCTGCTATGGCTAGCCATTGCGTGGGCGGTTGCGCTGCCATGATGACGCTGCAAAATGCCATCGTGGGCTATGACCACACCCCTCTGTTTCCACCGTTATGCGGTCGTTTTGCCGCCGGTTCATTAACGGCGGTGATAGGCGTTAACGGTGCCGGTAAATCTACGTTGTTGAAGTCGTTGGCCGGGTTGCAACCGCTGCTGGGCGGCAAGCTAAATTTTGCCGGCGGGAAGGCACCGGCGATGGCCTATTTGCCACAACTGGCGGAGCTGGATCGGCAATTTCCTATTCTGGTTCAGGATCTGGTCGCCATGGGTTGCTGGCCGCAAAGCGGCCTGTTTGGCGGTGTGAATAAACGTTCCATGCAGCAAATTGCCGGTGCGTTAGATACCGTAGGCATGAGTTCAATGGCGTGTGAGGCGGTGGGGGAGCTATCCGGTGGGCAGTTGCAACGCATATTATTTGCCCGTTTACTGGTTCAGCAAGCGCCACTGATTTTACTGGATGAACCCTTTACCGGCATCGATACGGCAACCACTCAACTGTTACTGCGAGTCGTTGCGCAGTTACATCGGCAGGGAAGAACGGTGATTGCCGTATTGCACGATATGTCTACCGTAGCTAACCACTTTCCCGAAGCGCTATTGCTCACTCCCAAACGCTGCCATTGGGATAACGCCGAGCGGGTGTTAGCGCATTATTCGACGGCGGCTAATCAGAGGGGGCGCGCGTAATGGCGCTATTCCATCTGCTGCTCGATCCTTTTGTCTCTTTCGGGTTTATGCGCCGGGCATTGGTAGCCTGTCTGGCAATCTCTCTGAGTGCCACACCACTAGGGGTGTTTTTATTGCTGCGCCGGATGAGCCTGGTGGGCGATGCGCTTTCTCACGCGGTATTACCCGGTGCAGCTATCGGCTATCTGATTTCTGGCATGTCGCTGGTAGCGATGGGCGTAGGGGGATTTATTGCCGGGTTGGCCGTAGCCATGCTGTCCGGTTTGGTGAGCCGCAAAACCCCGTTAAAAGAGGATGCCAGCTTTGCGGGTTTTTATCTGGGGTCGCTGGCGTTGGGTGTCACACTGGTCTCTTTACGCGGGTCGAGTGTTGATCTGCTGCACGTACTGTTTGGTTCGATCCTGGCGGTCGATGCGCAGGCGATTGTTATGGTCGGTATTATCGCCAGTATTTCGCTGATGATGCTGGCAGTGCTGTATCGCGCTCTGGTGATTGAATCTTTTGACAGCATTTTTTTACGCGTCAGTGCACCAGGCTGGCTGGCGTGGATCCACGGGCTTTTTCTCGCCTTGGTGGTGATCAACCTGGTGGCCGGTTTTCAAATCCTTGGCACCCTGATGTCGGTGGGGCTGATGATGCTACCGGCGACCTGCGCTCGGTTCTGGGCGCGAGATTTGCCGCAGACATTGGCCGTGGCGATGGGGATTGGGCTGTTCGCCAGCCTGGTTGGTCTGGAGTGGTCCTATTACGCTTCATTGCCCGCAGGCCCGGCGATTGTCCTCAGTGCCAGCATGATGTTTTTAATCTCGGTTTTATTTGGGACGCGTGGCGGGATGTTGCGCCGTACGCGTCATTGAGAAGTGCTATCTGCAAGGAGAAAACATGAAATCTTTACCCATGACGCTGGTGGCAGCTGCTCTGCTCGCCAGCCCGTTAGCGCAGGCGAAAACCGTTGAGGCCGTAGCCAGCTTCTCTATTCTTGGCGATATCGTCAAACAGGTGGGAGGTGAACATGTGAAGGTCAGCACGCTGGTTGGCCCGGATGGCGATCCGCACGGCTTTGAGCCATCGCCGCAAGACAGCAAGCAACTGGCGCAGGCCGATGTGGTGTTTGTCAGCGGGTTGGGGCTTGAAGGTTGGATCGATCGATTGGTGAAGGCTTCCGGTTATCAGGGGGAGGTGATCACCGCATCCCAAGGGATCGAGTCGCGCAGCGTGGAAGAAGAGGGCAAACGGGTCACCGATCCACACGCCTGGAACAGCATGAACAATGGCGTGCAGTATGCGACCAACGTAATGAATGCGCTGATTGCTGCAGATCCTGAAGATGCCGCCTATTTCCGCCAACGTGGCGGTGAGTATATTCAACAGCTTCAGCAGCTCGATGGTTGGGCCAAAGCACAGTTCGCGGCGGTGCCACGGCAAAAACGCAAGGTGCTGACCAGCCATGATGCTTTCGGTTATTTTGGTCAAGAGTACGGCGTCACCTTCCTTGCCCCGGTCGGTTTTTCTACCGAGGCTGAAGCCAGCGCCAGCGATGTCGCCGGGTTGATCAAGCAGATCAGGCAGGAAAAGGTCCATGCCTACTTTCTTGAGAACCAAACGGATCCGCGCTTGGTGCAGCAGATCGCGGCAGCTACGGGAGCGAAAGCGGCAGGCGAATTGTATCCTGAAGCGCTATCCAAACCGCAAGGCCCGGCGGCCAGCTATGTTCAGGCATTCCAACACAATGTCGAGGCCATTGTTGGCAGCATGAAGTAGATTTTATCCCCACCGTGTGCGGTGGGTTTTTCTCTTTGCAGTGGCAGTTGGTAATAAAAAAGCCCCGTTGAGCAGCAACGGGGCTTTGGCTACCAATGACACTTTGGCTTAACGTTTCTTCTTACGTCCCTGTACCGCTTTATAACGCGGGTTGGACTTACAAATCACAAAGACGCGGCCATGACGGCGTACAACTTTGCAATCCGGATGGCGACCTTTCGCCGAACGCAGTGAACTCAATACTTGCATCATCAACCCCGATTATTTTCTGCTGTTAATCAAATGACCAAAACGCTGTTGGAAGCGCGCGGTACTACCTTCTTTTGAGAACTCTTTCTGCTTGCCGGTGTAGTACGGATGTGAAGCGGAAGAGACATCTACGGTGACGTAGGGCCAGCTTTTACCCTCAAGCTCGATAGTGCGATCGGTTTTGATGGTCGACCCCACCTTGAAGAAGGTATCGGCGCTGAGATCGTGAAATACCACGGTACGGTAGTCTGGATGGATGCCTGGCTTCATGATGACCTCAATTGTTATGTTATACTATAACAATAATTATGCACCTCTCTGGGATCGGGATCAACCCCAAAATAGCGTTAATCAGCGTTGGGCTTATTGGCTAAATAGCAGGCATAAAAAAGGCCGCTTGCGCGGCCTTGGATGTCAGCAGGAAAGTATCAGTGATGCTTAACCGGATGGGCGTGTTCCAGATCTTCAGTCTTTTTGCTGAAGCGGCGGCGAACCACCACGAAGAACACCGGTACAAAGAAGATAGCCAAGACGGTAGCTGTCACCATCCCGCCCATTACGCCGGTACCTACCGCGTTCTGAGCGCCGGAGCCTGCGCCGCTGCTGATAACCAGCGGCATAACCCCGAGGATAAAGGCCAGTGATGTCATCAGGATTGGACGCAGACGCATACGCACCGCTTCCAACGTTGATTCGATCAGCCCTTTACCTTCTTTATCCATCAGGTCCTTGGCGAATTCCACGATCAATATCGCGTTCTTCGCCGACAACCCAATGGTTGTCAACAGGCCTACCTGGAAGTAAACGTCATTTTCCAGCCCGCGCATGGTCGCGGCCAACAGGGCACCGATGACGCCCAGTGGCACAACCAACATAACGGAGAACGGAATCGACCAGCTCTCATACAGAGCAGCCAGACACAGGAACACCACGATCAGTGAGATGGCATACAGTGACGGAGCCTGGTTACCGGACAGGCGTTCCTGATAGGACATACCGGTCCAGTCATAGCCGACGCCGTTTGGCAGTTTCGCCGCCAGTTGTTCCATCATGTCCATCGCTTCACCGGTACTCTTACCCGGTGCTGCCTGGCCGAGGATTTCCATCGATGGTAGGCCGTTGTAGCGTTCCAGACGCGGTGAACCGTATTCCCATTTCGCCGTGGCGAAGGAGGAGAACGGTACCATCTGCCCGGTGCTACCACGAACAAACCAGTTGTTAATATCTTCCGGCAACATACGGAACGGGGCTTCAGCCTGTACGTAAACCTTCTTCACACGACCGCGGTCGATAAAGTCGTTTACATAGGAGCCGCCCAGCGCGGTGCCGATGGTGGTATTAATATCGCTCAGGGAAACGCCCAGCGTCTGTGCTTTTTCCTGATCGATGATCAGTTTGAACTGAGGTGTGTCCTCAAGACCGTTCGGGCGCATGCCGACCAGCAAATCAGAATGCTCTGCAGCCATGCCCAACAGCTGGTTACGTGCTGCGGTCAGTTTTTCGTGACCCAGGTTAGCCTGATCGATCAACTGGAAGTCGAAGCCGGTCGCCGTCCCCAGTTCCACAATCGCTGGCAGGTTAAAGGCGAATACCAAACCGTCTTTAATCTGCGAGAAAGCCCCCATTGCACGGGCAGCAATAGCCGGTACCTTGTTCTCTTCACCTTTACGTTCAGACCAGTCTTTCAGGCTGACAAACGCCAAACCGGTGTTCTGACCCTGGCCGCTGAAGCCGAAGCCATTAACGGTGAACACCGAGTTAATGTTGTCTTTTTCTTTCTCGTGGTAGTAGCGGTTAACCTCGTCCAGGACCTTCTGGGTGCGCTCCTGAGTGGCACCCGCTGGCATTTGTACCATGGTCAGCAGGATACCCTGGTCCTCGTCCGGCAGGAACGAAGAAGGCAAGCGCAGGAACAGAAACGCCATGCCGACCACGATCAGCAGGTAGATCACCAGATAACGCCCGGTGCTACGCAGAATGTTCGCTACGCTGTCGGTATAGTGGTGGGTGCTATTTTCAAACAGGCGGTTGAACCAGCCGAAGAAACCGGTCTTGATGCCGTGATCGCCTTTCGGGATCGGTTTGAGCATGGTGGCACACAGCGCAGGCGTCAGGATCAACGCCACCAATACCGACAGCACCATGGCGGAAACGATGGTAATCGAGAACTGGCGATAGATTGCCCCAGTTGACCCACCGAAGAAGGCCATCGGGATAAATACCGCTGACAGCACCATGGCGATACCCACCAATGCGCCCTGGATCTGCTCCATCGATTTCTTGGTGGCTTCTTTTGGCGGCAGGCCCTCTTCGGCCATGACACGCTCGACGTTTTCTACCACCACGATGGCGTCATCCACCAGCAGACCTATCGCCAGCACCATGCCGAACATCGTCAGGGTGTTTATCGAGAAGCCAAACGCAGCCAGGATGGCGAACGTCCCCAGCAATACTACCGGCACGGCGATCGTTGGGATCAGCGTAGCGCGGAAGTTCTGCAAGAACAGATACATCACCAGGAACACCAGGATGATCGCTTCAATCAGGGTTTTTACCACTTCGTTAATGGAAATCTTAACGAACGGCGTGGTGTCATAAGGGTAAACAACTTTCAGGCTTGCAGGGAAGAACGGCTCCAGTTTGGCCAGTTCTGCCTTGACTTCAGCCGCCGTGTTCAGAGCGTTGGCACCGGTTGCCAGTTTGATACCGATACCGGCAGCAGGCTTACCGTTAAAACGGGCAATGACGTTGTAGCTTTCACCGCCCAGTTCAACCCTGGCCACATCTCTCAGGCGTACCTGCGAACCGTCCGGGTTAACTTTCAGCTGGATCTTGCTGAATTCTTCCGGCGAGGTCAGGCGGGTTTGCGCAATGATCGAGGCGTTCAGCTGTTGGCCTTTCACCGGTGGAGTACCACCGAGCTGGCCAGCGGCAACCTGGTTGTTCTGAACTTTGATCGCAGCGATAACATCGCCCGGGGTCAGTTGGTAGTTGTTCAGTTTGTTGGGATCAAGCCAGATACGCATCGCGTACTGGGAACCAAACAGTTGAACGTCACCCACACCAGAGGTACGGCTGATAGGATCCTTGATGTTGGAACCTACATAGTCCGCGATATCCTCTTGCGTCATGCTACCGTCTTCGGAAATAAAGCCTGCTACCATCAGGAAGCTGCTGCTTGATTTCTCAACGCTGACGCCCTGTTGCTGCACTTCTTGCGGCAGCAGTGGCATTGCCAGCTGCAGCTTGTTCTGCACCTGCACCTGAGCGATATCAGGATCGGTACCAGAGTTGAAGGTCAACGTAATCTGGACGTTACCGGACGAGTCACTGTTGGAGGACATGTACAGCAGGTTATCGATACCGTTCATATTCTGTTCGATAACCTGCGTCACGGTATCCTGCACCGTTTTGGCGTCTGCGCCCGGGTAGTTGGCGGAGATCGTGACTGCTGGTGGCGCAATGGTAGGATATTGCGCAATAGGCAGCTTCATGATCGACAAGATGCCCGCCAACATAATGATAATGGCGATTACCCATGCAAATATGGGGCGATCTATAAAGAACTTAGCCATGTATTACCGGCTCCTTTTTATGACTTCTTCTCGGGTTCGGACGCAGTCTGTGGCTTGCTGCTATCAACTTCTTGCGCTTTCACCTGAACGCCAGGTCTGATTTTCTGCAGGCCGGTAACAATGACGCGATCGCCCGGTTTCAAACCTGCAGTCACTAGCCACTTGTTGCCGATAGCCTGCGCGGCGGTCAGCGTACGAACTTCCACTTTATCGTCTGCACCTACCACCATCGCGGTAGCTTCACCACGTGGGTTACGGGTGACGCCCTCTTGTGGAACCAGCAAGGCATCGCTACGCACACCTTCGTCCAGACGGGCGCGTACGAACATACCTGGCAGCAAACTGTCGTTCGGGTTAGGGAAAATGGCACGAATAGTGATGGAGCCGGTGGTTTCATCAACGGTCACGTCGGAGAACTCAAGTGTTCCTTCCTGCGCGAATTCCTGGCCGTTTTCCAGCAGCAGCTTGACTTTAGCCCTGCCGTTTTCCTGTTTCAGAGTGCCGTTAGCCAATTCCTGTTTCAGGCGCAGATAGTCGTTGCTTGACTGAGTCACGTCGACATACATCGGATCCAGTTGCTGAACGGTAGCCAGCGCAGTGGCCTGACCGGTAGTGGCCAGGGCCCCTTCGGTGACCGCTGATTTACCAATACGACCAGAAATTGGTGAAGTCACTTTGGTATAAGCCAGGTTGATACGTGCGGTTTCCACGGCGGCCTTGGCAGCGACTACGGCGGCGTTAGCCTGGAGCAGGGTGGAACTGGCATTGTCGAAGTCTTGCTTACTGATGTAGTTAGTACCCAGTAAAGGCTTGTAGCGGTTGACCGTCAAACGCGCGATTTCTGCAGCGGCCTGGGCTTTGGCCAGATCGCCTTTGGCACTGTCATAGGCTGCCTGATAGGTAGCGGGATCGATTTGATACAGTGAGACACCCGCCTTGATATCGCTGCCCTCGATAAAGTTGCGTTTCAGGATGATGCCACCAACCTGAGGGCGAACTTCGGCGATGCGGTATGCTGCGGTACGGCCAGGAAGATCGGTAGTAATATTGAGAGGTTCACCCTTCAACGTTACTACACCCACTGCAGGAGCCTGTTGTTGGGCTTGTTGCTGGGTTTCTTTATCATTACATCCTGTAAGCACTAAGCTGCCTGAAAGCATCAGAACTGCCGCCAGAGGCGTTAACCCTCTGTTTTTGTTCATAGAAAAACCTCAAGTGTCCGATTTCAAATTGATCAATGGATCACAAGCTTTAAAACCCATTGCTGCGTTAATTTTATCTGCGTGCTATGGTACATACATTCGCGAATGTATGTAAATCACACCGCCCCTAAAAAACAACATCATGGCACGAAAAACCAAACAGCAGGCGCAAGAAACACGACAACAGATCCTCGACGCCGCAGTGAGGGAGTTCTCCGAGCGTGGCGTTTCGGCAACTTCTTTGACTGATATCGCAACCGCTGCCGGGGTTACGCGTGGTGCAATTTACTGGCACTTCAAAAATAAGGTAGACCTGTTTAATGAAGTTTGGGAGCTCTCAGAGTCGAAAATAGGCGATCTGGAGTTAGAGTATCAGGCAAAGTATCCCGATAATCCACTGCGTATTTTAAGAGAAATTCTGATTTATATTCTGACCGCGACGGTCGATGACTGCCGCCGCCGAGCATTGATGGAAATTGTGTTCCATAAATGCGAGTTTATCGGTGAAATGATGCCGTTACATGACGCTCGCAAGGTGCTTTACCTTGAAGGTCATGAGCGTATCGAACGCGTTTTACGCAATAGTATGGATCACGGTCAACTCCCAGCCGATCTACATACCCGCCGGGCCGCAATCATCCTGCGTGCTTATCTCACTGGCCTGATGGAGAACTGGCTGTTTATGCCGGAAAGCTTTGATCTCAAAGCCGAGGCGAGTATCTTGGTCGACAGCTTCCTCGAAATGGCGCAGCTTAGCCCTTCTTTGCGTGTAAACGCGCCTGCCCGGTAGACCTCGATAAGGAGAACCCTATGCGATCCCTGTTACTGATTGCCAACGGTGCGGCCTATGGCCAGGAATCGTTGTTCAATGCGTTACGACTGGCAATCACCCTGAAAGAGCAGCAGCCCGAGCTGCAGTTGAAACTGTTTCTGATGTCAGATGCGGTCGTGGCGGGTATTGCCGGGCAGCAGCCGCGTGAAGGCTATCATTTGCAGCAAATGCTGGAAATTCTCACGGCGCAACAGGTGCCGGTAAAACTGTGTAAAACCTGTGCCGATGCCCGTGGCGTCAGCCAACTGAAGCTGGCCGATGGCGTAGAAATTAGCACGCTGGTGGAATTGGCCCAGTGGACGCTGGCGGCGGATAAAGTGCTGACTTTCTGATTGCCACGGAACCTGAGTAGTACATCATCTGCAACGCTTTTCTTGTTCATTGCCAACCTGCGAACGTGATAACCTTGGCTCTTGATTGCTAAACCGACGCTAAATCATGAGTCGCAGGCGTATTCTCCCCGTAGTCCAAACGGTTTCCTTATCTTATGCTGTGGGCCAGTTCCGCATTATCACGCTATGGTTTTTGTTGTTGGTGGCACTGGCTCTGCCAATGGGGGTATTCGCGGCACAAAGTGGTGATCTCCCTGCGCGCAGCGACATTCAGAGCCAGATAGAGACGCTGAACAAGCAAAAAAACCTGACACCGGTCGAAAAACAATCCCTGCAGGATTTAACCCGCACGATGGCGTTGCTTGACGGCATCGACCGCACCAAGCAAGAGGTCAATCAGCTTAAACAGCAGGTTCAGCAGGCACCTGCCAAATTACAGCAGGTCACGCGAGATCTGGAGCAACTGAAGAACCCGGCTGATGAAGCGGTAACGCGAGCCGAACTGCTGCCGCTTTCCCTGCGCCAGTTGGAAAGCCGCCTGTACCAAACGTTGGACGAACTGCAGGACACCCAGGAAAGCCTCTCGACCTACAACAGCCAGCTCATCTTATTACAGACCCAGCCCGAACGTGTGCAGAGCAGTATGTACACCGCCTCCCAGCGCCTGCAGGAGATCCGTAACCTCCTTAGCGATCGCGGGCCTGGGCAAGAGGTGTTACGCAGTACCCAGCAGGTCATGCTCAATACGGAGCAGGTGCTGCTGAATGCAGAGATAGACCTGCAGCGCAGAAGTCTGGAGGCTAATACCACGCTACAAGATCTGCTCCAAAAGCAGCGCGATTACACCACCATGAACATCGACGCCCTGGATCGCCGGGTGCAGGTATTGCAGGGTGTGGTCAACAGCAAACGGCTGACGCTGTCGGAAAAGACGGCGAAAGAGGCGCAGAATCCGGAAGATGCCAGCGATATCCAGAGCGACAAGCTGGTGAGTAAAGAGCTGAACATCAACCGGCAAATCAGCCAGCGGCTGATCACCGCCACGCAAGAGAGTAACACCCTGTTCCAGCAAAATATTCAGGTAAAAAACTGGCTCGATCGCGGCCTGCAATCGGAACAAAACCTGAAAGAACAGATCCAGGTGCTGAAGGGCAGCCTGGTGCTGTCGCGCATTCTTTATCAGCAGCAGCAAAATCTGCCGCCGGGCACGCTGGTGGCGGATATGAGCACCCAGATCGCGGACTTACGGCTGGAGCAGTTTGAGATCAACCAGCAGCGCGATGAGCTGTTCAAGGGCGATGACTTCATCAATAAACTGGTGGCCGACAGTAAGGAAAAGGCCAGCGGTGACGTGCTTGATGCGTTGAATGAAATTGTCGACATGCGCCGTGAGCTACTCGATCAACTGAATAAACAGCTCAATAATCAACTGTCGTTGGCCATCAGCCTGCAGATTAATCAGCAGCAACTGACCAGCGTCTATAGCTCGGTACAGGATACGCTGACCCAGCAGATTTTCTGGGTTAACAGCAACAAGCCTATCGATTTCGCCTGGCTCAAGGGGCTGCCAGGCGCGGTGAAAGACCAGCTTGCCGGGCTGGATTTCAAATTCGAACCCGGGCAGATGCTGTTGGGAGGGCTGCATGCGCTGGTGTTCCTGATCCCATTGCTGATAGTGATTGGCCTGCTGCGCTGGCGCTATCGCCTGATTGACCGGCATCTGCAAAAACTGGCCAATGACGTTGGCCAGCTAAAGCGCGATAGCCAACTGCATACGCCGAAAGCCATTCTGCTGACCTTGTTAAAGGTATTACCTGGCTCGTTACTGCTGCTCGGTGCCGGGTTCTGGTTCTATCGGGCCGATTTCAGCATCAGCGATTTTATTTGGGCCTTGTCACAGCAGCTGGCGCTGTTCTGGCTGGTGTTTGGTTTCACCTTCCGCATGCTGGCCCCCGGCGGTATTTCGCAGCGGCATTTTAATGCCCCGGCCGATCGTTGCGCGCACTATCGCCGCCAGACCCTCAGGTTGGGGCTTGCCCTGTTACCCCTGATCTTCTGGTCAGTGCTGGGTGAAAAAGCCCCGCTGAGACTGGTTGAGGATGTTATTGGCCAGGTGGTGGTGATCCTGACGTTGGCGCTATTAGCGGTGCTGGTGTTCCCCATCTGCCGCGACCACTGGCGTGAAAAAGACTCCCATAAGGTGCGGTTGCTGATGGTTACCGCGTTAGCTGCCACACCGGTGATCCTGCTTGGGCTGATGTTTGCCGGTTACTTCTATACCACGTTACGTTTGGCTGGCCGTTGGATCGATAGCCTGTATCTGTTCTTTCTGTGGAATATCGTTTATCTGGCAGCGATCCGTGGTCTGAGCGTCGCGGCTCGTCGGCTGGCCTATCGTCGTGCCCTGGCGCGCCGCCAAAGCCTGGCCAAAGAGAAAGAGGGAGCCGAGGGTAACGAGCCGGTAGAGGAACCCCCGCTGGCGCTGGATCAAATCAACCAACAGTCACTGCGTTTGACCACCATGGTGCTGTTTCTGATCTTTGCCAGTGCATTTTATGCGATTTGGTCGGATCTGGTGACGGTGATCTCTTATCTCGACAGCGTTACCCTGTGGCATTACTCCAGCAGCGTGGCGGGCAGTGTAATACCGCAGGCGGTGACGCTGGGCAATATGATGGTGGCCGTCCTGGCGGTGATCGTCGCTTACGTCATGACGCGTAACCTGCCGGGGCTGTTGGAGGTGCTGGTGTTATCCCGCCTGCAGCTGCGACAGGGGGCGTCTTACGCCATCACCACCATTCTGACCTATCTGATCACGGCGGTGGGGACCATCACTGCGTTAGGATCGCTGGGCGTCTCTTGGGACAAGCTACAGTGGTTGGTGGCGGCGCTGTCGGTAGGCTTGGGTTTCGGTTTGCAGGAAATCTTTGCCAACTTCGTTTCCGGCCTGATCATCCTGTTTGAACGCCCGGTGCGGATCGGCGATACCATCACCATCGGCACCTACTCCGGAACGGTCAGCAAGATCCGTATTCGCGCTACCACCATTACGGACTTTGACCGAAAAGAAGTGATCATTCCTAACAAAGCGTTTGTCACCGAGCGGCTGATCAACTGGTCACTGTCAGACACCATTACCCGGGTGCTGATTAAAGTGGGGGTGGCCTATGGCTCTGATCTGGACAAGGTCAAGGCTGTGCTGTTGCAAGCGGCGCATGAAAACCCGCGCGTGATGACGGATCCGGAGCCGATGGTCTTTTTCCTCAACTTTGGCGCCAGCACGCTGGATCATGAGCTGCGGTTGTACGTGCGTGAGCTGCGCGATCGTAGCTATACGGTGGATGAACTGAACCGGGCGATTGACCGCCTATGCCGTGAGAACGACATTAATATCGCCTTCAACCAGTTGGAAGTGTATCTGCATAACCAGCAGGGCAACGAAGTGCAGGAGGTCAAGCGGGCGCAGGTTCCAGGCATCGGTAATCAACCTGCGGTGTAGGAACCTGACAATAATGCTAGCGGGCCATGATCATTGGCCTGCGGGCAAATACGGTGAGGTGATGCCAGCACGCTGCATCTTTTCCTGATAGTCTTTCCTGACGATGTCCAGCGCGGCCAGCGCCGTTGCCGGATCGATCTCGTTGCATTCCAGCAGGTAAATCAAGTCTACCGCCAGTTGTAATTCTGGGGAGGCATTTTCTAGCGACATAAGTCCAACGTTTGTGTTAGTGAAGGGATCTTCCCGTGTTTTAAACGCGGGAGAGACGATATTGTGCTTTGGCTGAGTATAGTGAACCTGGCGCGGGGAGGGGAATAATCATTAAAATAATGTGACAAATATTCAAAAACCGTTTTCTTTTCGCTCGATACTGCGTTCTATACGCGCCAACGCTTGCCGACAACGCACTAATCTGCCCTCGAATGCGGCCAGTTCTTGTTGTAACCTCTTTTGTGCGGCAAAGGTGGTTTGTTGCCCCAACAGACTTTCGCGATCCTGGATCATGGCAATCAAGCGGCGTTCATAATCCTGATGTTCGGCGAGCTTATGGTACAAATCGACCACCGCCACTTCCTTTGGCTGATTTTTACGCCGTATCGTCTGGGTTGCCATTTCGCGCTGTAACGCGGTGAGCTGTGCCACCAGCTTTTCCGCCAGAAAGGCGACGTGAGCGATACGGTTGTCTTTTACTGCCGTTTGTAGCTGGGCAAAGTTCTTTTGTATCTCAGCCAGATAGTCTCGTAAACGCGTGCCGTGGTTGGAGAACAGGGCAACGTCAAATCTCGCCTGCGAGATCGGGGTATCACCTCGCGGTTGGATTTCGCTGGCCAGGGCGGCGATCTGTTGTTCAAGCGCCTGTAATAAGCGGTGCGTAGTCACGTGAGATCCTTCGATAAGGCAGTAGGTGCCTAAGCTTGCCCGTGAAAGGGCGATGAGACAAGCTTCGGATGGATAAAGCCGCCAACTGGCAGCATCATGGCCAAGGATGCTACAGTAAACGGGCCATCATGATAGGTAAGGACAGGCATGACTCGTTGGTTGTTGATTATACTGGGTTGGTTAGCCGTGGTGCTGGCAACGTTGGGCGTGGTGCTGCCACTGCTGCCAACGACCCCATTTCTATTGTTGGCCGCCTGGTGCTTTGCACGCTCCTCACCGCGGTTTCACCATTGGTTACTGTATCGCTCCTGGTTCGGTTCTTATTTGCGCCATTGGCAACAGCATAAGGCGTTACCGCCCGGAACCAAGTGGAAAGCGGTGCTGTTTATTGTCCTGACGTTTGCCGTTTCCCTCTGGTTGGTGAAGTTTTGGTGGGTGCGAGGTGTATTGCTGGCGATCCTGGTTATTTTGCTGACCTTTATGCTCCGACTGCCAGTTATTGACCTGCCGCAACAAAAACAGCGCTGATCGTGCGGCGCCAGTTGCATTTATCCGCCATTTTGCATAGATTTGGGCGTTTTCGTGCGCAGGTTTCCTTCCGACGTTTTTTTATTCAAAGCGTGGTAGTTGAAGGCCTGTGTGGAAGTTATCAGGTAGTTTTATCAGGCAATAACTATGACCGCGACTGCGCAACAGCTTCAGTATATTAGAGACAGTATCAAAACCATTCCCGACTATCCGAAGCCGGGTATTCTGTTCCGTGATGTGACCAGCCTGTTGGAAAATCCGCTGGCGTATGCTTCCAGTATTGACCTGCTGGTTGAACGTTACCGCGATACGGGCGTCACCAAGGTGGTGGGTACTGAAGCGCGTGGTTTCCTGTTCGGTGCACCGGTTGCGCTTGCGTTGGGCGTTGGCTTTGTGCCGGTTCGCAAACCGGGCAAATTGCCGCGTGCTACCCTGAGCGAAAGCTATGAGCTGGAATACGGCACCGATAAACTGGAAATTCACACCGACGCCATCGCTGCTGGCGATAAAGTACTGGTCGTTGACGATCTGCTGGCCACTGGTGGCACGATCGAAGCCACTGCCACGCTGATCCGCCGTTTGGGGGGTGAAGTGACAGATGCAGCATTTATTATCAACCTGCCGGACCTCGGGGGCGAAACGCGTCTGAATAATCTGGGTATTGATTGCTACTGCCTGCTCGACTTCGCCGGGCATTGATACCTTCGATAGACAACCCCGTGGTTCGCTGCGGGGTTGGTGTTTCAGCGTTACTTCTTCGTATCTCTCTGTTCGACTGACGCCGAAGCCTTTGTACGCGAGCTGGCACAACGAGTGCCCGAACACGCAGACTAACTGGCCCAGATCCACCGCTAAATATTTTACGGCTAACATTCGCTGGCCGTTCTCCGTCTCTGACCGACCCTTTTCCAACCCGATGGATTTCAAGCCGCAACTAAGCGTAGAACCTGCTAATCCAGTGCGCCCCGGTCAATTGGGGCGATAGATAGATACCCGCGCCACGGGGTTACCGATTTTGAACGTCCATAGCTGGCAAGGTGCCTGGATCGGGTTAAACCATGCGGGAAAGAATCGAGTTCTTGTCTATCAACTGATGTTTGATCACCGCACAGACATGCATCAGCAGCATCAGCCCGAGCGCGATGCAGCTATAGCGATGCACGGCGAAAAAGAACCGGTTAACTTCCAGGTTGCTCAACGGTTGTGGGACGTGGATCAGGCCAAACAGGCTGTAACCATGTTCCAACATCAGGAAGCCGCTGACCAAAACAACAAAGATGATGAGATAGAAAATCTCGTGTAGCAGGATGACCAGTCCTTTCTTGTGTCCAGTGATATGGCTGCCGTAAGGAACGGAAGGGCGGAAGAAGCGCCAGATAAAACGAATGACCATCAACGTAGCCATTATCGTCGCCAGTGACATGTTCAGTTCGGAAAAGAACCTGAACACCTGCGGATCTGAAATGAAGTGCAGACCGTAACCCACGATAGTGGCATAAATGATCCCTATGGCTAACACCCAGTGCAAGACGCGGGAGAACAGGTCATAACGTGTTTTATGAAGGGGGTTATTGATCGTCATTATGGGCTTCCTTGAAAAACGCTCATACTAATAGCGGCCCACGAAGGGCCGCAGGAGGAAAAGTAAACTCGTTCCAGACGCTTATTTCAGTGTCCAGGCATCTTGCCAGTTGCGACCTACACCCGGTTCAAACTGTGAGGTGGTTGGGGTCCACTGAGTGCAGTAACCGCTGTAAGGGAAAGGTTTACACTTGTAGGTTTTGCCATTTTTTGGCTGTAAGACCACAGTCCCGGCAACGTACGAAGCGATATTTTCCGGGAAGATATACTGGTATTCACCGGTACCTCCATTCCCCGCGCTTTCCAATTGCAGATTGATCACGTCTTGTTTGACCAATTTACCGTCTTTATTGGTAGCAAAGTATTTGAGCATGTGATGTCCAGGCTTCACGTCTTTCAGGACGATGCTGAACGGCTTGTTGGCGTCGGCGATATCCTGTTTCACGTAACCTTTTTCACTGCCCTGGTGATTGATCACCGTGGCTTCGAAGCTGATCTCGCCTTTTGCCTGCACGTTGAAGTCCAGCTTGGCCTTGCCGTCCTGGATCTTGCTGACCCGTGCACCGGAAACGGTCACTTCTTCTGTAATTTCAGCAGACTGTTCTTCATAGGAGATCACCACTTTATTCAGGCGACTATCTTTCTTCACGAACGCGCTGTTATTACCGAATACCGGGTTCACATTGCCTTGGCTGTCTTTGACCCCAACGCGAATATCGTTATGGGTGCTGTTGATCTGGGTTGCCAAATCGTAGGACCAACGGTTTTTATCCGTCTGCTCCTGGGTGGCGATAGTCATTTCAGTGCGTTTGGCCTGAACCTCCCCTTGATCGTCAAAGAAACGAGCGATGACTTTATCACCTTGGTGCAAGTCTTTACCGACGACTTGGCCCGCAAGCTGAGTGCTCCACTCTGAAACCACGCCTTCTTGATCGCCAAAGTCAACATCAACGACCTGATAGAAGCTGTTGACGGTATCGAAGATTTCCCATACGCCATAGATCACCTGGGAACCGGTACGCTGTGGAACATTACAGCTGTGGGTGACGCGTGTCGGAGGCATTTCCTGATGACCATCAACCTGGCAGAAAGGCGTACTTTCAAAAGCGGCACGTGTCAGCGGCTGGTTCTGATCCCAATCCTGTTTGGTGATGTAATAGCGCCAGTTGCTGGTTTTATGCGGAGCCGTGTGGTACCAGGTGAAGTTGTTCATACCCGCTTTAATCTGGTTCTTTGCCCACAGATTGGTACTTTGTTTATCCAGCGGAGAGAATTGAGGAAGGCTGGCGCTAGCCAATTCGCCATCCCGAGGAAAAGGCCCCGTTGGGAAGCCAGAATCTTTCTCAATACTTTGTGGCTCGAACTCCGCCTGACCACAACCGTAGTTCTGTTGCATCTTGCATTTATAAGCCCGACTTTCTGGGAGCTCAATGTAACCGTGTGCCCAAGAACCCGAAGAAATAATCAAAGCAGAAACAGCTAATGCAATTTTTTTTAATTTCATTGTATTATCCGAAAAAATTAAATTGGTATAATTAAAAGGATGATATAAAGATATTCCTTTTGGTATCGGAGTGTACTCCTTGATCTCCTTGAAAACATGTTAGCGATTTTTTTTGACCCGGCATCTTATAATCGATTAAATTAAGTGTTTTTAATCTTACATGGCGTTCATTAAGGTGGTTATCTAATGACATTTAAGAAGATAACAATGTTATAATTTAACGGTAAACCTTAAAATAGTCGCCTTGCTATCTAATGACAAACGATGAAATCAATATGAAAAAATACATACTCCCTCTGCTGTTGAGTACGAATTTATTGACTGGCTGTTCACTCTCGGCTTCAGGGCAAAATGCGTCTTTGGCACAGCCACAGCAGGTAGAGCAACTCGCCACGCTGGTGGCCTCAAGCGGTTTTTTAAGAGACCACTGCCAACGCAGTGATGTGCCGGCAAAGGCGAAGCTGATAACGGCCGCGTATTCACAGGCTAAGAGCAAAGGATGGGTATTGAACGGTGCGGCAGAGCAACAGCTTGCGGCACGAGCCAAAAGTATTTTAACGGATCTGAATCGGGATGGGACGCCGCTGGCGGAGAAATGTGCCTACTTTAACCAGCAGTTGGCACCGTTTATCGAGCTGGCACGCCGTCAGTAATGTCAGCGCGAGCGCCTCAATGGCATTTGTCATTGAGGCGCTCGGCCTGGGGTAATCAGCTAATCAGGCTGACAATCATCATCCAGAACCCCGCCACCGCCAGCCCAGGGCCAAAAGGCAATGGCCGTAACCAAACCCGTTGTGTATTGCGCCAATAAGGGAGTTGGGTCAATAGCGTCGTACAGGCCGCAATCAGCAACATTTCCGGCAGCCGTGGCCAGCCAAACCAGGCACCCAGCGCTGCCAGCAGTTTAAAATCACCGTAACCCAATCCTTCCCGAGCTGTGAGTAATTTTCCGCCCCAAAAGATTAGCCATAGCGTCATATATCCAGCGATGGCACCAACAATGGCTGTTGGAAGAAAATCGCGAGCGTGGAGACAATGCCAAATCAAACCGAGCCATAATAACGGATAGGTCAACGCATCGGGTAATAATTGGCAATCAAAGTCGATCGTTGCCAGCATGATTAATAATGCAGTAAAAGTTAACAGCAATAACCAATGGCTACCTGGCGGGAAATAATAGGCCAGGGTGACGGCTGCTAACATTATAGCCATTTCGATCATCGGGTAGCGCCAGGAAATCAACGATCGGCAATACCGGCAACGCCTGCGCAATATAATCCAGCTGACCAAGGGGATATTGTCATAAAAGGCAATTGGTGTTTTACACTCTGTACAGTGTGAACGCGGTAAGAACAGATTGAAGTGCGTTTTGCTATTAACCTCAGCCTGCGGGGAAAATTGGCTGGCATAGTGAGTCTCTTGTTGCTGTAACATCAGTGGCAAACGGTAAATAATCACATTTAACAAACTGCCGATGCACAGGCCAAACAGGCCGGCCAGCATAGGCCAGACGAGAATATTGAGTTCAAATAACATTCTGGATATTGTTAACCTCAATGTGAAAACAGGCGCTGCAAACGCAACGCATCAACGTGGATCGTTCCCGGTGCCGGGAGGGCGGTCACTTTTAAAGTTTGTACTCTGATAGCGTGTTCACGCTGTAATTCGGCCAGCCAGATAATCAGCCGGTCGAAAGGCATTGGGGCCAAGGTCAGGTTGATCTCATCCTCCTCGGGCTCCATAGATATCAGGGTAAGTTGATGGCGTAGCGCAGATTGTTCAATCACCGTTGTTAGCGGCAGCGAGAGGCTTTCCACGCTGGGTTGGGCCAATTGTAGGCGAGCCAGACGTTGTGCATGGTGTTGCAGCTCGAGGAGATCGGCTGCGGCCTGCCGTGCCTGAGCCAGTTGGTAGCAATAACTTACCAGTAGGCCAAGCCCTAATAAGGCGACGAAGGCCCAGGTTAGCTTTTTACCCTTTGTCTGGAGTAGCGGGATCATGGGTTTTCCTTCACGGTGAGTATTGCTGAGTTTTCCCCGGCGATGGGCTGCAGTGAAACCTGATTGCCTTGCTCATTGATGCGGCTGAAGGGTTGGGCTGCGGTGACGTTGAGAGTGATCGACAGTTCGGCATTATCGCCATCAAATTTCAGCCGCTGGAGGCTGTTTTGATACTGTGCAGGTAGCGCCTGGCGCAGCTGTTGTGCCAGCTCGAAAAACTGCGGCTGCTGCTGTTGGTGCCGCAGGATTTTTATCCGATTTTTTATCGCCTCCAATGGTTTTACAGGTGTTTTTTCACCGGGAAAAAGCCGAGCCTGGGTTTGCCCCATCTGCTGATGCAGGGTCTTTGTCAGCTCATATTGATGAAAACACCCCATCGCTAATGCGCTCAGGACCAGCACCAGGCCAGCGTTCAACGCCCAATAACGCCAGGCGCCAGAAGTTCGCCATTGAGCGCTGGGGGTAAATTCCCCTTTGAGTAAGGTGGTATCGTTATCCACTTCATTGACGGCGCACTGCCATAGGGTTGAGGTATCGGTAACGGCCTGGTTTTGGTCGCCGACATCAAGCTGTGGCAATGACCAATGTTGGGGCAGGCAATAGCCAGACCACTTGCCGATTCGCCACAACGCATACTGGCGGAGAACCTGCCGTGTAGGTTGCCCTGTGTAGGGGAAAGCCAGCACGTCCGGCAGCAATACGCTGGGCCGAATACCCAGTGAGGCCAGTAACGCCAGCCAGTTTTGCATGTCCGTGCGGCGATAACCGGCTAATGCATAGTTTGCTCCCTCGTGCCCCAGGATCACCCAATGCAGCGCCTCTACCTCCTCAAGTAGTTCATCTTCACACTGAAATGCCAGCGTCTGAGCCGTGGCTAGCCGAGAGGAACCGTGGAATTGTGCGGTGCGTAACACCACTTGCTGCCCAGGAACCAGAACGATGGCAGGGGTCTCAAGAACTTCCTCCGGTAGGCTTTCCCCTTCGAACAACTCGCCCTGCCGCTGACAATCGTCCTTTGCCAGGCTGCCCCAGCACCAAAGGATCGGTTCCTGCGATCCTCCCAGTGACAGTATCAGCCGCTTGGTTTCCATGCTCATTACTGCTCCCTTCCATATCTTAACTGACGTTCGATCACGCTTATTTTTTTCCGTTGATAACGCAAAAAACTCTGTAATTGGTAGCCGCTCCTGTCACTTTCTGTGGTCAGACGGACGTAAAAGTAGTGACTACGGGTGGCCAGCAGCTTTTCACCCTCCAGCGGGGGAAGGTGCAACGAGCGCAAGGTTTGCTGAAAGGCGGGATCGCTGACATTTTTCCAGCCGTTAAAGGGCCGGGATGCCAGCAACTGCTGTAACGCATTCTGCGAGGCTTTGTTGAGAAAGAGTGCCTGCAATAGCGGTAGCTGTTCATAGCCTAAGGTATTGATATTAATCTGCGGATTTTGCTCCGGTAATGCGCAAAGCACTGGGGAGAGCCGCAAAAAACGTTCGCGTCCAACGCCCGGCATTGGGCGAAGTTCGGAAATGTCACTGAATGCCAGTGAGCCCGGGGCTAATCGCGTCTTGATGCTGTCGCTTAGCTGTCGTGCTTCCACTTCGCTAAAGCCAAGATTGGTCAATAAGGCGTTGAAGACCTGATGAGCGATATCGGCCCTGAAAACGGGGGGCGGGCTGTCTTCGGTAGGCGGGAATGGTTTTTCTGCCGTTTGATCAACAGAAGGAACGCGATAGTTCAAGCTATTGATATTAAAACAGGCCTGAGCATCACTGAAGGTAATGGCAATATTGCCGCCTTCGGTACGTAGCGATTGGCCGGGTTTGGCCCAGCGTTGACCAAGATGAACCTCAGGTTCGCTTTGCAGACTCTCCATCAACCATTGGCGGGCAAAGGTTTCGCCCCCTAACAGATCCCATTTGGCCTGAATACGCGACTGTTGGTTGAGGGTACGGTTAAACGCCGAGTACCAGAATTGGTTGATACCTACGGCTATTGTTGCCATCAAGGCCAGTAACAGCATCACCATCAGCAGTGCCATCCCTTTTTCTCGCTTCATAACGCCTGCTCTGCCAGTAAGATAATGCGGCGCAGGCTGCCATATTTCGGTAATTCAACGGTGACTTCGATAGCCTGTGGTAACACGGCGCTGGCATACCATCCGTCCTGCCAGGCACCGGTCTGCGAGAATCGTAGCTGAAAACGCTCAACCCCCTGGAGTACTGGCACAATCCGCGCCTGAGAGAGAGGAGCTTCGGGAGTGGGGAAACTCAACCGCTCCAACTGGCCAGCCCTCAGACGGTACTTCACGCGTTCTAGCGAAGAACGAGCGATCATCGCCCCAGGATTTGCCCAGTGGCGATGTACCAGTTCAATTTCATCCGACGTGCCTTTCACCACGATGAAATCGGCCAGATTTGGGCGAGATTCATCGGCGGCTGGCCGCACCGTGGCCTGGCTGATATCCCGCTCCATCAGCGCCAGGGCCAATTGAATTTGCGTCATCTCTTGGGTTTTTTCCTGCACCCGTTGGTTAGTTTGCAAAATGCTGCGCAAAATTTGCGTTGCCATCAGTGAAAGCAGCGCAAATATGGCGATAGCCAGCATCATTTCAATCAGCGTGAATCCCTTTTGCCGCTGGCGGGGGAGGGTTATTTCATCCATGTGCGAACCTGTACCGTTGAGCGTGTGAATGCGGGGTCATCGGTGACCTCTATATCCACGGCATAAACTTGGGGATCGGTGGTTTGCAGGCTGCGATAGCGCCAGAACCAATCACGATCGACCATTTTCTCACCGCCTTGTTGCCACAGCAGCGAAGGGCGTCTGCCGTTGAGAGTCAGTATGGCCAGTTGGTTATCGGCCACCCAGCCCGCGACGATCTTCTTGTCTAACTCAGTCAGGCTACGAATTTGCTGGCTGGTAGTGCGGATCACGGTCATGCAGCCGATGGCAAACACTACCAAAGCCACCAAAACTTCCAGCAGGGTCATGCCTCGCTGTGTTTTACTTTTCATCGCACTGCACCTCATCGCGTTGAAAGGTCATAAATCCGTTGGCGGTGAAGCGTTGGCGACAGCCGCCTTGTAACAGACTTAAGGTAAATATGCTGGTTTCACCGCCTGGATAGATCCAGAGCTGAGGTTCGGTTTGGGATGTCAGCCCTGTTGGCAGGGAAATGGGCTGTTGCTCAATCTGGAGCGCAATGTCCATCCGCTCTGGCAAGGTGAAGGACGGCTGCTGAACCTGGTGCCAACGATTGCCGCGATGGATCATCATGCGCCAGCCGTTGCGCGCCAGGGCCAGTCCGTACAACGCCTCTTGCTGTATGGCCTGTTCCTGCGCATGGTGTAACGTGGCCATCAGCGTTGTCGCCGGACGAGTGAAGGGGTTCCGGTCGGCGGACAGACGGCCAAACGCCAACGTACCGGTGATGCCGATCAACACCACGACCAGCATCATTTCCAGTAGTGTGAATCCTCTGTGACGGCGATTAGCTCGAGGTGTCATTGCTGATGTCGTCTTCAGTGTCGAACTCGCCGTCCTGACCAGCGGAAACAATCTCTATCTTGCTCATTTTGCCAGGATTCCGCAGTTGGTAATCGTTGCCCCAGGGATCCTGTGGCAGGCGACGCAAATAGCCTTCTTCAGGATAATTGCGTGGCGTCGGCGGGGTTGTCGGCTTGTCAACCAGGGCTGCCAATCCCTGTTGATTATTGGGATAACGGCCATTATCCAGCCGGTACATATCCAGCGCATTTTCCAGCGCGACAATATCGCTCACGGCCTTTTGTCTGTCGGCTTTATCTTTATTACCCATCAGGTTCGGCACGATAAAGCTGGCCAGTAAGCCGAGGATGACGATCACCACCATGATTTCCAGCAGGGTAAAGCCACGCTGTTGAGCCTGTCGTGGTGAAGTGGGGGTTGAATACATTGTGTTCTCCATGAGTTAACCAATCAGACTGTTGAGTTGAAGGATGGGTTGCAGTATCGCCAGGATGATGAACAGCACGACGCTGGCCATACTCACGACAAGCAGTGGCTCAAACAGGCTCAATGCCATGGTGATCCGCTGGTTAAGTGCATCCTGCTGCATATCGGCGGCGCGTTTTAACATAGTGTCCAGTTCACCACTGCGCTCACCAGAGGCGATCATGTGGCGCATCATCGGTGAAAACAGCGCGGTATTTTCCAACGTTTGATACAACGACTCGCCTTCCCGCACGCGTACCATGGCGTTGAGAAGCTGCTCGCGTGCATATTCGTTAGCCAGCACCGAAGCGCTGATTTTCATGCTGTCGATTAAGGGCACCGCGCTGGCGTTCAAGATGCTGAGCGTGTGGGCATAGCGTGCGGTATTGAGCGTGAGAAACAGTGGCCCGAGCACGGGGATTTTCAGCAAGCGTCGGTCCCAGGCCAGTCGCAGATGCGGCTGCTTCAGCAACTGCCTGCCTCCCAGCAAGGCTGTAACGACGATCAGTAACAGGGGGAGTCCCCACTGCCGTAAAAAGTCACTACAGGCAATCAGGATGCGGGTGGTGATCGGCAAAGCCTGCTTCATATGGATAAACTGTTCGATCACCTTGGGTACCACGGCAGTCAATAGCAGGCTGACCACGGCAATCGCCACCAGCGTCAAGACCACCGGGTAGGTCATGGCCTGGGTCATTTTGCTTTTGATTTTTTGCCGCTGCTCCACGTGGTCGGCCAACTGGGTGAGGATCAGGGGCAACTGACCGGTCGCTTCGCCTGCGGCCACCATGGCGCAGAACAGGCGGTCAAACACGGCGGGATACTGGCTCAGCGTTTGCGCCAGCGGGAACCCTTCCAACACCCGGCTGCGGATCTGCATGATCAAGGCCGCGACCGATTTCTTTTCCGATTGCCGTGCCACCGCGAGTAACACCTCTTCCAGCGGCAGGGCAGCGGCAATAAGGGTGGCTAACTGACGGATGACTAAAGCCAAATCGCCACTGCTGAGGCGTAGCCGCTTATCGTTGGTGTGAAAACGTGCCAGCAAACTCTGCCGAGCCGGGGCGATGTCCAGCACCGTGAGTTTTTTTTCACGCAGCTGCTGGCGAGCTCGTCGCACCGATTCCGCTTCCAGCGTGCCTTTGCAGGTTTTTCCCGCGTTGTCGCAGGCGCGATAGCTAAACTTCGCCATGATTTTCTTCCCCGGTGGCGCGTAGAACCTCTTCCAGGCTGGTTTCGCCTGCCAACATTTTGCGGATGCCGTCTTGGCGCAGGGATTTGCGCTGCTCGTCCGCCAGCAGTTCAATGTTCAATTCGCTATCCCCCTGATGGATCGCTCTACGCACGGCGTCGTTGACCAGGAGCAGTTCATGAATAGCCAGGCGGCCAAGGTAACCTTGATCATGGCAGTGTTCACATCCCACGGGCCGCCAGGCGGTTGGCGAATCCTGTGGCAGCAGCTGCAATAACGAACATTGCTCATGGGTGAGGGGGTAAGGCTGTCGGCAATGGCGGCAGAGTTTGCGCAGCAGGCGTTGGGCCAGCACTCCACTCAACGAGCTGGCAAGCAGGAAGGGTTCGATCCCCATGTCACGTAAACGGGTAATGGCACCTATGGCGGTATTGGTATGCAGCGTCGATAGCACCAGATGGCCGGTGAGCGAAGCCTGTACGGCAATCTGTGCGGTTTCGCTATCCCTGATTTCGCCGATCAGTACCACATCGGGATCTTGGCGCAAGAGTGCGCGCAGACCACGGGCAAAGGTCATATCGACCTTGGGATTGACCTGCGTTTGCGAGATACCGCTGAGCTCAAACTCCACCGGATCTTCGATGGTCATGATGTTACGGCTGTCATCATTGATCTGATTGAGCAACGAATAGAGCGTGGTACTTTTGCCGGAGCCAGTCGGGCCGGTCACCAGGATAATGCCATGCGGCAGATTGATCAGACGCAGCAGTGCGAGGAGTTCCTCCTGACCCATACCCAGGTGGGGCAAGTCGAGGCTGACGCTCCCTTTATCCAGCAAGCGCATGACCACACGTTCACCATGGCTGGCAGGGATCACGGAAACCCGGACGTCGATTGCCCGGCCGCCAATTTTCAGCGTGATGCGCCCATCCTGCGGCACGCGTTTTTCAGCGATATCCAATTTCGACATCACCTTAATGCGCGATACCAATAAAGCGGCCAACTGGCGCTGCGGCGTGAGAATTTTTGTCAACACACCGTCGACACGGAAGCGGATCACCAGCTCACTTTCATAGGTTTCAATGTGGATGTCGGAGGCGCGTTGTTTAATCGCTTCGCTCAGCATGGCGTTGATCAGGCGAATGATCGGCGCATCATCTTGTTCATCCAGCAGGTCTTGCTGCTCTGGCAACTCTTCCGCCAGGGTGTAGAAATCCAGCTCGTTGCCCAGATTTTCCATCATCTTTTGCGCATCGTCGCTTTGCTGTTGGTACTTCTGCAACAGTTTCTGTTCGAATGCCGCCGCATCAAGCGGGATCAAACGGCTGGTGGCAGGCAGTAGACGAGCAAGCTCAGCCAACACCGACGGATTAACGTCATGAGCGCACCAGAGAGTCAGGCCGTCTTGCTCCTGAGACAGCACCACCCGCTGTTGGCGAGCCCAGTTGAATGGGATATGTGGCTCATTCATGGCTGTTGCTGTCCATAGAAGGCCACGAGTTGCTGTTTCGCCCGTTGGAAGGCGGCGGTGTTGGCCGAGTGAACGCTGCTCAGTTTGTCCTTCATTTCCTCTTTCAACGGCTGGTCCTGGTCATGCTCCTGTTGAAAGCTCTGGGCCTTGCGAACGCTTTCCAGGCTGTAACCGTCGGCAGAACGGATAATGGTCGGGCGGATAAACAGGATCAGGTTACGTTTGTTGTCTTTGTGGGCGCTGGAGCGGAAAAGGGCACCCAGCACCGGGATACGGCTCAAATAGGGCACGGCGCTCTGGCTTTCGGACTGTGACTTGTCCAGCAGGCCGCCGACCACCACCGTTTCACCACTTTCCACCAGCACGGCGTTATTGACGGTACGGATGTTGAAGGTAGCCCCCAGATTGTCTTTATCCACCGAGCTGTTTTCCGCCACGCTGGAGACTTCCTGCTCAATCTGCAACAGCACCGACTGGCCTTTGTTGATCTGCGGTTTGACTTTGAGTTTGATGCCAACCGTTTTGCGCGAAACGGTGTTGAAAACGTTATCGCTGTTGGTGGTTTGGGAACCGGTCAGGATCGGCACATCCTGGCCGACGCTGAATTCGGCATCCTCATTATCCAGCGTAACAATGCTTGGTGTAGCCAGAATATTATTTTGGCTGGTGCTGTTGATCGCCGTCAGCAATCCCGCCCAGTTGCCGCTGTAAAAGCCGGTCACCAGTCCGTTGGCGTTTTTGAAGACTTCGCTCATGCCGCCTTTAAAACCTGGGGCGATCTGCGCCTGGGCGTTGGCGAACTGGGTGCCGCCCGCGTATTTATTGGCCCATTGAATGCCGAAGTTAAGGCCGTCGGCATCCTGCATTTCGACGATCACCGCTTCCACCAGCACCTGCGCCCGGCGAACATCCAACTGTTCGATAACCCCTTCTAGATCGCGCATCACGTCTGGTGCCGCGCTGATAATCAGGGCGTTGGTCTGTTCGTCGGCTTTAATCACCACGTTTTTAATTACCGAAACGGCAGCCTCGGCGGCGGAAGACTGTTTTTCGTTTTGCAGACTGGCGCTGACGCCAGTCAACACTTCAACCAGGCTTTGTGCTTTGGCATATTTCAGCCGGATCACTTTGGTATTGCCCTGCGAGGCTTTTTCCTGATCCAATTGTTCGATCAAATCGCGCAGATAATCTTGCATGGCACCGTCACCGGAGACCAAAACCGTGTTGGTACGCTCATCGGCAACCACCTGGGTATTTGCCAGCGCACCGCTTTTCTGTTTGCTGTCATCGCGCAGCAGCGTACTGATAATTCTCACAATCTCAGGTGCGGACGCGTGCTCCAGAGCAATTGACTCCACCACGGTCTGATCGTCGCGATCCATTTCTTTGGCCAGTTCAACCAGGCCATTAACCACGTCGGCCCGGCCGGTGATCAGCAGCGCATTACCGCTCTCATAGTAGGCCACGTTACCTACCCCGATGCTGTCATTGAGCTGGCGCAGTAAGGGCGCAATATCCTTGGCTGCGGTATTACGCAACGGAACAATACGCATCAGCAGTTCATCACCCTGTGCGGCGGTGCTGAGTTGAGTCAACGCCGCCCTTTTTCCTTCCTTGGCAGGGATCACTTTCAGCACGTTATTAGGCATGCCGATCACGGCATAACCGTAGACATCCAGCACGTTGAGAAAGAACTGGTAGTATTCCTTGGCATCCAGTTGTTCATAGCTGCGGACGGTGACTTTTCCCTTCACCGAATCATCCAGAATAATGGTCTTCCCCAGGTTTTTACTGACGGTGTTGATAAATTCGTGGATATCCGTTCCCTTAAAATTAGCGGAGAACGTTTCTGCTCTGACGGGGGATGTCGAAGCTAAGGTGATTAAAAATAAGGCAGTAAACCAGCGCATTCCTTTATCCATTCAGTAAAGTAATCAGTAGGCCAGGTGTTAGCAATAACTTGAATTTAATTGGGTTCTATCATCAGTCTGCTAAAATCAATGCCGCATAAAATCCGTTTTCATTTATCACGACCCGGTCTGGCAGTATCCGCAGAACGGTAAATTTCCCGGCAATCCGATCGCTTATCCCGTAGCTGACCTGTTTACCGCCGCTTTCGATAATCGCCGTGCTTTTTGCCGGATTGCTGCTGATCAACACCCCTACCAGGCTATCTCTGAGCTTGGCGCGAGGAGCGGCTAGGAGCAGGGTGTCATCTGCCCCAGAGCCGTGAATATGGAAGCGTTCCTGGCTGCCTGTGGCTGATGAGGGCGTGGTGGAACCGTATAACCCGATTAGTTCCTCTTGTAGCGAGCTACTGGGGAAAGGGGAGGGAGCATTGGATCGTGGCAGGATAATCTGCTCGATATTGGTGTCTGGGGAGATCATTGTTTGCCACCCCATCCAAAGAAAGCTGCCCAGACCCAAAAGTAAGATGCCAATAGCCCCATAGGCCGAAATATCCACTTTCTGATGACAGAGAACTGACAATGTTTTATGCATTGATAATATTGAAGAAGTCATCTATAAACCTTGGAGAAATTTATCCGCCGGGGGCAATCAACATATGAATTCGTAAAGCGTGAAGCTGCTCATTACCAGAATTAGCAGGGTCCAATGGATCTGCTTTCTTTTTATTATTGATAAGATTTTTGATGCTTTTTTCGGTTTTTCCGTTAGCGCTTCAACAGGGTTGTCATCCTTATCTAAGGCTGCGAAATTAAATTTCGCACCGTGGCGCGGTATCGTTTTTAGTACGTGAGCAGGAATACCATGACGATTGAACAGGGCTCTACACTGATAGATCAGTTGATGATAGTTATTGTCAGTAATTGAAGTGTGATTATCCGGCCATACCATCTTGATGATATCCCTTTTTTTTGTTACGCCAGTGAGTAAGAGAAAGACTAATCTTCCCTGAAACTCGGTAAGCGTAATGACGATCTCGTCTTTTTTGAAAGTTATGGTGTTTTTATCTATGTCGAAATAAACGCTTTCATTTTCAAGTACTGATTCACTTTCAGCCAGTAACATTATAATACCCACTGTTAGTAATTAAATTGAAATTCATGGTAATCATCGATGCCTATAAGAAAACATATGACATAGGGCAAGTCAAATTTTCACGATATCATTGTGCTTGGTGGTTTTTCTAAAAAAATAATCATATAAAACAATGTGTTGATGTTTTTATTACTGGTAATTTTTTATGGGAACTAAGTGTTTTATAATAAATTAAATGACAATATTACCATCTTTACAAAATTATCTGTTGTAAGGATAAAATTAGCTAAATAATAGAAGTTAATACCATGTCACAGAAGCTTGAGACAGGTAGGGGCAGCAGGTTATCCGAACGTTAAGCACCAGAGTGCACAATACGAGTCTCCAGGGACTGATTCACGGAGTGTCGGCGTTCTGTATGCTCTCCCTACCCGATACGCTTTTAAGTGTGGTTATCAGGCAGAGTTACTGGGTGATATTGCAGACTTGCATGGGGGAGAACATATTGCTTAACAGCAGGTTTTTATCATCCAGCCAACTGATTTCAATATGAGTGCCGACTTTAGTGAGTAGAGTATTGAGTAGCCTGGAGGCTGCCTCATCCTCATTCTGTTCTTTAAGGTGTTGAAATGAGAACTTATAGAACATAGGCTTGGGGGTATAGCTGAAATTGTAGGTTCGCTTGAATTTGTAACGGTGGTGATTATCGGAAAGCAGGCCACCGATAATAACGACGCCTTGTTTGTTGCCAGTGAAGGCAAAATTGATTGACGCTGTCATATCAATCCCTTCCTGCGTGCCATCACTGTTTGCCAGCGTATGGCTCAAGTATAATGAAGTTTCGCAATGGATCCCTGCCAACGGATCGTCAATTTTGGACAGATAAAGGTAATACAGAGCGAAAAAAAAGCATAGCAGAGCCAGTAGCACCAGCGGTATTTTTAGTTTGATTGCCATAATGTGGTGTACTCATTCTCACAATAATAATAGTTTCCTTGCATATCGATTGAGCATTTGGCGACAAACTGATGACCGATACCCTCTGACATGTTCAACTGACGACTGGCCTGCGCCAGTATAACTTCATCCTTTATACAGCCCTCGGCCACCAGGTTGTTGGTGGCTAAAAACTTGAGGTAGCGCTGTTGATCCTCGTCCCGTATTGTATTGAGAAAATAGATCGGGCAGCTATTTATTTTGCCAATATAAATAACGCCTTGAGGCTTGTACAACTCTTGATAGCGTTTGTTGATCAGGAAACATAGCAAGCCAGCAGTGGCCAGCAGCAGGATCACCAGGTTGATATAAAGAAAAGAGGGCGCTAATGGTTTTTTCTTGGTGTGTGTCGAGAGTGGGTTGGCGGAGTGGGAGTTCAACTCTGTAGCAACCACACCGGGGGAACATGGCGTATTTTCCGTTTCGATATGGATGCTGTTGTTGAGGCGATAGCCTGTTTTGGCAACGGTAATAATAAGGCGTTCCTGAAGGCCAATAGAGACCAATGCTCTGCGGGTGACGCTGATATACTGACTTAACGTTGCGGATGCCGGGCTAAGGCCATGTTGTTGCCAAACCTGTTGCAGTAACTCTTCTCGTCGCAGACAAACCGGGCCTGCTTTGAGCAACTGATGGAGAATTTGGGCATTCAGGCTGGATAAAAACACTTCTCGGTGATTGAGCACGTTTTTCAAGCTGCCATTATCAGGATTAAAAGCTACAACCCTATTAATCAAGTAAATCATATGGTTACCTAAGAGCTGCAACGGCCTCTTAATTTAGCCCTTTCCATTTTCAATCTGCAGTAGTTGACCACAATGAATCGTTAATTCGCAGCGAATAATAACATGACGCGACTTTCAATCTCATCCGACCACTGCATGAAAAGCTAAAGTGTAGGGAGCGCTGCATGTTGCGCCCGTTGAAGCTGAAGACCTTCTGTTCCTGATAGGCCACGGCGGCCTTGATGCAAAGTTATAGGAATGACGGCGGACGTACTGTTACACTAAACTCATTGTGTATTGGTTTTCCATGGCAGGTCTGCCAGATGGTAAAAAGGTATCGGTTCAACCCCGGCACCCAGCAGGCTGGTTGCCCACATGGCAATGTCTTCGATGTTGTGATGTACTACCTGGGTTGAAATTACTCCATAAATCAGTGATGAAGTCTTAATGAGCTATCAGGTTCTTGCCCGTAAGTGGCGCCCCCAAACGTTTGCAGAGGTTGTCGGACAAGAGCATGTCCTGACGGCGCTGGCTAATGGCCTCTCTCTGGGGCGCATCCATCACGCCTATCTGTTCTCCGGCACGCGCGGCGTGGGTAAAACCACCATTGCCCGGCTGCTGGCCAAAGGTTTGAACTGCGAAACGGGCATCACCGCGACGCCCTGTGGCCAATGTGATAACTGCCGTGAGATCGAGCAGGGACGCTTTGTCGATCTGATCGAGATCGATGCCGCCTCCAGAACCAAAGTGGAAGATACTCGCGATCTGCTCGATAACGTGCAATACGCTCCGGCGCGTGGCCGTTTCAAGGTTTACCTGATCGATGAAGTGCACATGCTCTCGCGCCACAGCTTCAATGCGTTGCTGAAAACGCTGGAGGAGCCGCCTGCGCACGTCAAGTTCCTATTGGCAACGACCGATCCGCAGAAGCTGCCGGTCACTATTCTTTCCCGCTGTCTGCAATTCCATCTTAAAGCGATGGACGTGGAGCAGATCCGCGCACAGTTGGAAACCGTTTTGCTGGCAGAGCACATCACCAGCGATGCCCGCGCATTACAACTGTTGGCGCGAGCCGCCGATGGCAGTATGCGTGATGCCCTTAGCCTGGCCGACCAGGCGATTGCCATGGGGCAAGGGCAGGTGACGACCGACACCGTCAGCCAGATGCTGGGGACCTTGGATGATGAGCAGCCACTGGCCATTCTGGAAGCCTTGGTGAGTGCCGACGGCGAAAAAGTGATGGCACAGGTCGCCCAGGCGGCATCACGCGGCGTGGACTGGGAAAACCTGCTGGTGGAAACGCTGGCGCTGTTGCACCGTATTGCGATGGTACAACTGCTGCCCTCGGTGCTGGACAACCATTACGCAGCGATTGAACAACGGTTACGTGAGTTGGCGCGCACCCTGCCGCCAACGGACATACAGCTTTACTATCAAACCTTGCTGGTTGGCCGCAAAGAGCTGGCCTATGCTCCGGATCGCCGTATGGGCGTTGAGATGACCCTGCTGCGCGCACTGGCGTTTCACCCAAAAGCGGTGATCCCGGAGCCGGTGGCGATGGTGCAGATCGCGCCCGCACAGCCGCAGGGGAATACGGCGGTTGCGCCCCCTTCTCCCTATCTGGATGCGCCGCCTCCCTTAGGGCAGGCGGCGTCGCCGCAGAATACTCAGCCGACCAATTTACCGGATGCTACCGCGCAGCTACTTAAAGCGCGAACCCAGTTGCTGCGGCAACAGGGGGCATCCACAGCAAAAAAGAATGAGCCGGCGGCGCCAGGAATAGCGCGGCCGGCTAACTCGGCACTAGAGCGTTTAGCCTCGGTAACCGAACGCAGCCAGAAGCGTCAGGCCGAAAAGATCGTAACGGAAAAACCGGCCAAGCCGGAAGCCTATCGCTGGCGTGCGCTAACCGAACCTGAAGCCGCGCCGGAACCGCGGGCCACGCCAAAAGCCTTGCGCACGGCGCTCGAACATGAAAAAACGCCTGAGCTGTCGGCTAAACTGGTGGTTGAGTCCATCGAGCGCGATCCTTGGGCGGCAGAGATCGACCAGCTAAAAATACCGAAACTGGTGCAGCAACTGGCGCTAAATGCCTTTAAGCAGCAGCTGGCAGCGGACAGCATTTGTCTCCACCTGCGGTCTTCGCAGCGTCATCTGAATTCGCCTTCGGCGCAAAAGACGCTGGCGCAGGCACTCAGTGAGTTACATGGCCGTACGGTTGAACTCAGCGTGGTGGAAGACGATAATCCGGCGGAGCGGACTCCGCTGGAGTGGCGGCAAGCCATTTATGAAGAAAAACTGGCGCAGGCTCGCCAGTCCATCGTTGCGGATACCAATATTCAGACCCTGCGCCGGTTCTTCGATGCAGATCTGGATGAAGAGAGTATTCGCCCTATTTAATGCGGCGCACGGTGCGCGGCCAATGCTATGAGAGACGACTATGTTTGGTAAAGGCGGTATGGGTAACCTGATGAAGCAAGCCCAGCAAATGCAGGAAAAGATGCAGCAGATGCAGGAAGAAATTGCCAAATTGGAAGTGACTGGTGAATCCGGCGCAGGTCTGGT
Source organism: Serratia sp. 2723 (assembly GCF_050434425.1). Classification (NCBI taxonomy): domain Bacteria; kingdom Pseudomonadati; phylum Pseudomonadota; class Gammaproteobacteria; order Enterobacterales; family Yersiniaceae; genus Serratia; species Serratia sp. 2723. Next base: position 209,037 of record NZ_JBNDIN010000003.1, on the reverse strand, counting down.
GAAAGTGACCATCAACGGGGCGCATAACTGCCGCCGGGTGGAAATCGACCCAAGCCTGATGGAAGACGACAAAGAGATGCTGGAAGATCTGATCGCTGCCGCTTTCAATGACGCAGCACGTCGCATCGAAGAAACCCAGAAAGAGAAGATGGCGTCGGTTTCCAGCGGGATGCAGTTGCCGCCAGGCTTTAAGATGCCGTTCTGATGCAAACCAGCCCGCTCCTTGAATCATTGATGGAGGCACTGCGCTGCCTGCCGGGCGTTGGCCCGAAGTCGGCGCAGCGTATGGCGTTCCAACTGCTGCAGCGCGATCGCAGCGGCGGGATGCGGCTGGCACAGGCGCTGACCCGTGCCATGTCGGAGATCGGCCACTGTGCCGATTGCCGTACCTTCACCGAGCAGGATACCTGCACCATCTGCAATAATGTGCGCCGCCAGCAAAACGGCCAGATTTGCGTGGTGGAGAGTCCGGCGGATATTCACGCCATCGAGCAGACCGGCCAGTTTGCCGGGCGCTACTTTGTGCTGATGGGCCATCTGTCACCGTTAGACGGCATCGGTCCTGGCGATATCGGCCTGGATCGGCTGGAGCAACGGCTGGAGAAGGAAACCATCACCGAAGTGATCCTGGCCACCAACCCGACGGTGGAAGGGGACGCCACGGCCAACTACATCGCCGAGATGTGTGGCCAATATGGCGTACTTGCCAGCCGCATTGCCCACGGAGTCCCGGTGGGTGGTGAACTGGAAATGGTGGACGGCACCACGCTGTCGCACTCCCTGGCTGGACGCCACGCGATCAAATTCTGATGATTCTGTACGGGGCGGCCCTCTGCCCCGTAATCAGTTGATAAAAAATTCCCCGCCAGCCGCTTGAAAAACCTCACAGTTAACCCCATTTAATCCCCATGTCCGATTTGGTCGTTACTGTCTTTGAGGTAATCAATGAGTATGAAAGGTCAAGAAACCCGTGGGTTCCAGTCTGAAGTCAAACAGCTGCTTCATTTGATGATCCATTCGCTGTACTCCAATAAAGAAATCTTCCTGCGTGAGCTGATCTCCAACGCCTCCGATGCGGCAGACAAGCTGCGTTTCCGTGCGCTTTCCAAGCCGGAACTGTATGAAGGTGATGGCGAACTGCGCGTGCGTCTGTCTTTCGACAAAGAGAAACGCACCCTGACGATTGCCGATAACGGCATCGGTATGAGCCGTGAAGAAGTGATCGAAAACCTGGGGACGATTGCCAAATCGGGTACCAAGGCTTTCCTGGAGTCTATCGGTTCCGACCAGGCGAAAGACAGCCAACTGATCGGTCAGTTCGGCGTAGGTTTCTACTCGGCGTTCATCGTGGCGGACAAGGTCACCGTACGTACCCGCGCGGCTGGTGCTGCGGAAGATCAAGGGGTGTACTGGGAATCTGCCGGTGAAGGTGATTACACCATCGCTGATATCAGCAAGGCCGATCGCGGCAGCGAAATTACCCTGCACCTGCGTGAAGGCGAAGACGAATACCTCGATGGCTGGCGTCTGCGCTCGGTGATTGGTAAATATTCCGATCACATTGCGTTGCCGGTAGAGATCGAAACCAAGAATGAAGAAGACGGCACCGTCACCTGGGAGAAAATCAACAAGGCGCAAGCGTTGTGGACTCGCGGTAAAGCCGACGTGACCGAAGAAGAGTACAAAGAGTTCTACAAGCACATTGCCCATGACTTTACCGATCCGCTGAGCTGGAGCCACAACCGGGTGGAAGGTAAGCAGGAGTACACCAGCCTGCTGTATATCCCGGCTCAGGCGCCGTGGGATATGTGGAATCGCGATCATAAACACGGTCTGAAGCTGTACGTTCAGCGCGTGTTTATCATGGATGACGCCGAGCAGTTCATGCCGAACTACCTGCGCTTTGTACGTGGCCTGATCGATTCCAACGATCTGCCGCTGAACGTTTCGCGTGAAATCCTGCAGGACAGCCGTGTTACCCAGAACCTGCGTGGTGCGCTGACCAAACGCGTGTTGCAGATGCTGGACAAGCTGGCGAAAGACGACGCGGAAGCCTACCAGAAGTTCTGGCAACAGTTCGGTATGGTACTGAAAGAAGGGCCAGCGGAGGACGGCGGCAACAAAGAGGCCATCGCCAAACTGCTGCGCTTTGCTTCTACGCACAATGACAGCTCGGCGCAAACCGTCTCGCTGGAAGAGTACGTTGGCCGCATGACCGAAGGCCAGGACAAGATTTACTACATCACCGCCGACAGTTATGCCGCCGCCAAGAGCAGCCCGCACCTGGAGCTGTTCCGCAAGAAAGGCATCGAAGTCCTGCTGCTGTCTGACCGCATCGACGAGTGGATGATGAGCTACCTGACCGAGTTTGACGGTAAGGTGTTCCAGTCGGTCAGCAAAGCGGATGAAGCGCTGGATAAACTGGCGGATGAAACCGAAGAGCAGAAAGAAGCCGAGAAGCAGCTGGAGCCGTTTATCGAGCGAGTCAAGACGCTGCTGGGTGAGCGCGTGAAGGACGTGCGTCTGACGCATCGCCTGACGGATACCCCGGCCATCGTCACCACCGATGCCGACGAGATGAGCACCCAGATGGCCAAACTGTTTGCCGCTGCGGGGCAGGCTGCGCCGGAAGTGAAGTATATCTTCGAGCTGAACCCGGAGCATGCGTTGGTCAAACGCGCATCCGATGTGGGCGATAACGAACAATTTGCCGAATGGATCGATCTGCTGTTGGATCAGGCCCTGCTGGCCGAGCGTGGGACGCTGGAAGATCCAAACCAGTTTATCCGCCGCATGAATAAGCTGTTGTCCGCTTAATCAGCAAAATACGCCCCAGACTCTAGGGTTTGGGGCGTAATCTCCTCTATTCCCGTTAAATTTTCTCGCTGCTTGCCTCGTTTCAGCCCGATCTTTCCGCAACCGATTTCCTCTCGCTACCTTGAGCCACCCCCCTCAGAAATGGTAAGGTTGAGTGTTTTCGAAATTTAATAAAAACTCAAACCCGATAGACTTCTGGCCGCGGCCCGAAGAATGAAGGGAAATACATAGCAAGGGGATTTACGCAATGCGTATCATTCTGCTGGGCGCTCCAGGCGCTGGTAAAGGCACTCAGGCTCAATTCATCATGGAGAAATACGGCATTCCGCAAATCTCCACGGGCGATATGTTGCGCGCAGCCGTTAAGGCCGGTTCTGAGCTGGGCAAAAAGGCGAAAGAAATCATGGACGCCGGCAAGCTGGTGACCGATGAACTGGTGATTGCGCTGGTCAAAGAGCGTATTACCCAGGAAGACTGCCGTAACGGTTTCCTGCTGGACGGTTTCCCACGCACCATTCCACAGGCCGATGCGATGAAAGATGCCGGCATTAAAGTGGATTACGTGCTGGAGTTTGACGTGCCGGACGAGCTGATCGTCGATCGTATCGTTGGCCGCCGCGTACATGCGCCATCTGGCCGCGTGTACCACATCAAATTCAATCCGCCGAAGGTGGAAGGTAAAGACGACGTCACGGGCGAAGAGCTGACCACCCGTAAAGACGATCAGGAAGAGACCGTGCGTAAGCGCCTGGTGGAATACCATCAGATGACCGCGCCGCTGGTGTCTTACTATCATAAAGAAGCCGAGGTGGGCAATACGTCCTACCACAAGATCGATGGCACCCGTAAGGTGACGGAAGTGAGCGCTGAGCTGGCGACCATTCTGGGCTAATCGGTGTCAAGGCTGTAGAAAACGCTGGGCTTGCTGTTGCTGCCCGGCGTTTTTTTTTGCCGCTTCATGGTAGGTTATCAGTGCCACCGTTTCGCTCGACAGGAAGAGCCGCATGCCCAGGCAGACAAATTTTTTGCAAGAAGCGACCGCGCGCCAGATCGTGCAACGTGCAATGAGCATCATTCACCATTCGGTCAACGTGATGGACAGCAACGGCGTCATCATTGCCTCCGGCAACCCCTCGCGCCTGTATCAGCGCCACGAGGGGGCGGTATTGGCCCTGACCGAAAACCGGGTGGTGGAGATTGATGAGGCCACGGCACAACATCTGAAGGGCGTGCAGCCCGGCATCAATCTGCCGTTCAGCTTTCGTAATCAACTGGTGGGCGCGATTGGGGTTTCCGGCGATCCGGCCCAGGTGCGAGCCTATGGCGAACTGGTGAAAATGGCGGCGGAGCTGATGGTGGAACAGGCTGCGATGCTCGATCAGCATCAGTGGGAAAAGCGTTACCGGGAAGAGCTGGCCAACCAATTGTTGCAAGGCCACAGTGAACCTGGTTCGCGCGAGGCGATGGCGGCCTATTTAGAGCTGGATCTGCAACAGCCACGCATTGTCTGGCTGCTTGAGCTGTATGAGCCGCAGCCGCAGGCACTGAGAGGCTTGCTGGCCGAGCTGGAGATCACCCAGCGTGAGGCGCTTATCACTATGACCAGCTTTAATGAACTGGTGTTGTTGCGCCCGGCCTGTATGAAACAGGGCGTGTGGGACGTGCAGCAGGAGCGCAAGCTGGCCCGGCAGCTCCAGCATGAGCTGCAGCAACGCTTTGGCCTGCGGTTGATCGTCGGGGGTTTTTACAGTGGTGATGCAGGCGTATACCGCTCCATCCAGACCGCACGGGCCGTGCAAACCATGGCGCATCGCCTCAAGTTGCTCCAGCATACGCTGTTTTATGATGACTACCCGCTGCCCTCGTTGCTGTGCGATTTGGGGGAAGATTGGCGAGCCCAGGAGCTTTCACGGCCCTGGCGGCAATTGAGCGTCCAGGATGAAAAAGGGATGCTGAGAAACACGCTGCGCCACTATTTCAATCATAATTGTGATCAAACCAAGACAGCGGCACAGCTGCATATTCATGTTAACACCCTGCGTTACCGTCTACAGCGCGTAGAAAAAACGACTGGCCTGAAGATCAATCAATTGGCGGACGTCTTGCAACTGTATATCGGTATGTTGATGCAGGATTGAATTGTGTGAATGCACAAAATATCGTTATTTTTTACCGTTTTGTTTGTGTCTATCGCTAAAGAATTTCCGTTGTTGGCAGGGTATGGTATTCACTAACCGATGCAGTGGCATCCTCTGACGATTAAGGCACTGTCGATGAACACCCTACAGAAAGTGGTAATTGCCCCCGACTCCTTTAAAGAGAGCCTGAGTGCTCAGGGTGTCGCAGAAGCGATCGAGCGTGGTTTCCGGCAAATCTACCCGCAGGCGCACTACGTCTTGCTGCCCATGGCGGATGGAGGCGAGGGCACCGTCGATGCGATGGTGGCCGCCACCGGTGGGGAGATCATCAATGTGCAGGTGAGTGGGCCGCAGGGCAAACCCACCGCAGCATTTTATGGCCTGCTGGGGGAAGGGAAAACTGCAGTTATCGAAATGGCGGCTGCGTCCGGGCTGCACCTGGTGGCGGGTGACGAACGCGATCCGTTAGTGACCACCAGCTTCGGCACCGGTGAGCTGATCCTGGCGGCACTGCAACGCGGTGTGCAGTCGATCATTCTGGGTATTGGCGGTAGTGCAACCAACGATGGTGGGGCAGGCATGATGCAGGCGCTGGGGGCCAAGCTGCTCGACCATCACCATCAGGAATTGCGGCCTGGCGGCGCTGCGTTGGCGCAGCTGGCACATATCGATCTCAGCCAGTTGGATCCCCGTTTGCAACAGGTGAAGATTACGGTAGCCTGCGACGTGGATAACCCGCTGTGTGGCGATCACGGGGCTTCAGCAATCTTCGGCCCACAAAAAGGGGCCACGCCGGAGAAGGTGCAGCAACTGGACAAGGCACTGCATCATTACGGCACGCTTCTGGAGCAGACCACTGGGCGCAAGGTGTTGCAGGTACCTGGTTCGGGGGCGGCAGGGGGCATGGGGGCGGCATTGATCGGTTTTCTGGCAGCAGAACTGCGGCCAGGCATCGAAATCGTGATCGAAACGCTGCATCTGGAGGACGCGGTACGTGATGCCGATCTGGTGATCACTGGCGAAGGGCGGCTCGACAGCCAGTCGATCCACGGCAAAACGCCAATCGGCGTTGCGCGGGTAGCCAAACGCCATCAATTACCGGTGATCGCCATTGCCGGTAGCCTGTCAAAAGATTATCAGGTGGTGCATCAACACGGCATCGACGCCGCTTTCTCGGTGATCGACCGCATCGTGACGCTGCCAGAGGCTCTGGCGGACGCGGCCCATAACCTGGAAGTCACGGCGCGCAACGTAGCCGCTGTCTGGCAATTGGCGCAAAAATAACCCCGTTCTGCCTGTTGCTGATATAGGTTCCGGTCGGGCACTTTTCCGCTACAATAGGCCGCATGAGTGGCTGTTAATACGCTGAGAAATAACAGGGTATTTGCCGGGAAGGACAAGGGGATCGGAATGAAACAAGAGAAACACGGGGTATTGCTGGTTAATCTGGGGACGCCAGATGCACCTACCCCGCAGGCGGTAAAACGCTATCTGAAAGAATTTCTCAGTGATAACCGGGTGGTGGACACTGCACCGCTGATCTGGTGGCCAATTCTTAACGGCATCATTCTGCCGATCCGTTCACCGCGTGTGGCAAAACTTTATCAATCCGTCTGGATGGACGAAGGTTCACCGTTGCTGGTCTACAGCCGCCGCCAACAGCGGGAGCTGGCGGCGCGTATGCCAAATACCCCGGTGGAACTGGGCATGAGCTACGGTTCACCGAGTCTGGCACAGGCGATCGACAGCCTATTGGCGCAGGGGGTGACCAATCTGGTGGTGTTGCCGCTGTATCCGCAATACTCGTGTTCGACCAGCGCAGCGGTCTGGGATGGTGTTGCGCGGGTGTTGAAAGGTTATCGCCGTCTGCCATCGATCGGCTTTATCCGTGACTATGCCGAGCATCCAGCGTATATCCTGGCCTTGCAGCAAAGCGTTGAGCGGGCGTTCGCCGAACACGGTAAGCCCGATCGCCTGGTGATGTCGTTCCACGGTATTCCCAAACGCTACGCCACTCTGGGCGACGATTACCCGCAACGCTGCGAGGATACCTACCGCGCGCTGGCGGCGGCCATACCGCTGGCCCCAGATCGGGTGATGATGACCTATCAATCGCGCTTTGGCCGGGAGCCTTGGCTGACGCCGTACACCGACGAAACCCTGAAGGGTCTGCCAGCGCAAGGGGTGAAGCATATCCAGCTGATTTGCCCCGGTTTTTCTGCGGATTGCCTGGAAACGCTGGAGGAGATCAAAGAGCAGAACCGCGAAATCTTCCTGGCGGCGGGAGGCGAGAAGTTTGAATATATTCCGGCACTCAATGATGACTCCGCCCATATAGATATGATGCAACAGTTAGTGGGGCTGCGGCTGTAATCAAGCCGGTTTTTCGCGGCCCGGTTGGCAAAATGCTTATGTGAAAGCGCAGCAATCAGGCAAGAATGTGCTAACATTCCTGCCTGTTCACCGCAACTCACCGCCAATCACATGAAATTTCCTGGTAAACGTAAATCCAAACATTATTTTCCGGTTAACGCCCGCGATCCGTTATTGCAGCAGACACAGCCTGAAAATGAAGTCAGTACCTCTTATATCGTCGGTATCGATCAGACGCTGGTGGATATCGAAGCTAAAGTGGATGACGCGTTTGTCGAGCGCTACGGCCTTAGCCTGGGGCATTCGCTGGTCATTGAAGACGACGTTGCCGAGGCGCTGTATCAGGAACTGAGCGACAACAACCTGATCACTCATCAATTTGCCGGTGGCACCATCGGTAACACCCTGCACAATTACTCGGTACTGGCGGACGATCGTTCCGTGCTGCTTGGCGTGATGTGCAGCAACGTCAAAATTGGCAGCTATGCCTATCGCTATCTGTGCAACACCTCCAGCCGAACCGATCTCAACTACCTGCAAGCGGTGGATGGGGCCATTGGCCGTTGCTTTACGCTGATTAACGAGAGCGGCGAGCGTACCTTTGCCATCAGCCCAGGCCAGATGAACCAGCTACGCCCGGAAAGCATACCGGAAGCGGTGATCGCCGGGGCAGCCGCGTTGGTGCTGACCTCCTATCTGGTGCGCTGCAAACCCGGTGAGCCGATGCCGGAGGCCACCATGCAGGCGATTGCGTTTGCCAAAAAGCATGATGTACCGGTGGTGCTGACGTTGGGCACCAAGTACGTCATTGCGGATAACCCGGTGTGGTGGCGTGACTTTCTCAAGGAACATGTCTCCATTTTGGCGATGAATGAAGATGAGGCGTTGGAACTGACCGGGCTGAGCGATCCTCTGATGGCATCGGAAATGGCGCTGGATTGGGTAGATTTGGTGCTGTGTACCGCCGGGCCAAACGGCCTGTATATGGCGGGTTATACCGAAGAGGCCAACAAGCGTGAAACTCAGCATCCGCTGTTGCCGGGGCATATCGCCGAGTTTAACCGCTTCGAATTCAGCCGTGCGATGCGTCGTGCAAGCTGCGAAAACGCGCTCAAGGTTTATTCGCATATCGCCCCGTATATGGGCGGCCCGGAAAAGATCATGAATACCAATGGTGCGGGCGACGGTGCGCTGTCTGCGCTGCTGCATGATATCGCTGCTAACGGCTATCACCGTAACAACGTGCCAAACTCCAGCAAGCATGTACGTAGTTACCTGACTTATTCGTCTTTGGCACAGGTATGCAAATATGCCAACCGCGTCAGCTACCAGGTGCTTAACCAGCACTCGCCACGTTTGACCCGTGGGTTGCCGGAGCGGGAAGACAGTCTGGAAGAGTCTTACTGGGAACGGTAATCAGCAACAACCGGTAAGAGCGCTGTTTTAGCGCCCTTACCGGCTTAATGACCTCAGATTGGGCAGGCGGGCAGCTTCTCTTCTTCCGACAACGTATCCAGCTTGAGAATATTCAACATGCTGTTGGCGATCTCGCGTTCACCCATCACCACCTGATCGGCACCCCGGTCGGAGATATAAGAAACCTCGTCGTCGTAATGAGCGCGGGCGATAATCTCCAGAGTAGGGCGCTTGGTGCGGGCCGAGGCCACGATTTCACCGGCTTCATAACCGTTGGGAATGGTCAGTAGCAGCCAGCGTGCACAGTCGAGCCGTGCCAGTTCCATGATCTCAGGATTGGCCGCATTGCCTAACACTGCCTTGATCCCTTGAGCGCGCAGCGCTTCTACGCGGGGGCGGGAGTTTTCTATCACCACCATCGAGACCCCTTCTTCGGTCAGCTTGGCCCCTAGCAGGCTGCCAACCCGACCATAACCCACGACAACGGCGTGATTGCAGATATCGACCGGGATCTGCTTCTCTTCCTCCACCGCTTCTTCCAGGATCTGATCCTCTATGGTTTCCGTCTTGGCCAGATAGCGCTCCAACAAGGTAAACAGCAGCGGGTTGAGCATGATTGACAGGATCGCCCCGGCCAGTACCAGATTACGGCCATGCTGATCCATCATGCCTAGTGTGACCCCCAATCCGGCCAGGATAAAGGCGAACTCACCAATCTGTGCCAGGCTGGCGGAAATGGTCAGCGCGGTACGCTTGGAGTGACCGAACATTTTGACCAGCGCGAAGGCCGCCACCGATTTACCAAACAGGATAATTGCCAAGGTCGCCAACACTGCCAGAGGCTGGTTGATCAGGATCATCGGGTCGAACAGCATACCGACCGAGACAAAGAACAGCACCGCAAAGGCGTCACGCAGCGGCAGCGTATCGTGCGCTGCGCGGTGGCTCAGTTCCGATTCGTTCAGCACCATACCGGCGAAGAAGGCACCCAGGGCAAATGAGACGTCAAACAGGCCGACAGCGCCATAGGCTATACCCAGCGCCAGTGCCAACACCGCCAGCGTAAACAGCTCGCGCGAACCGGTACTGGCGGTTTTTGCCAGGATCCATGGCACCACACGGCGGCCAACGATAATCATCAGCGCGATAAAGGCGATAACCTTGCCAATGGTGATGGCCAACTCGGTGAGCAGTTGCGTGGTGCTGGCGTTATCGTTGCCGAGCATATTGGCAAACGCTGGCAGCAGCACCAGGGCCAGCACCATGGCCAAATCCTCGACAATCAGCCAGCCGATGGCGATCTGCCCACGTTGGCTGTCGATCAGTTGCCGTTCTTCCAGGGCGCGCAGCAGTACCACGGTACTGGCGGTGGACAGACACAGGCCGAACACCAGGCCGGAAACCAAATCCCAGCCCATCAGTTTGGACAACCCCATCCCTAACACCGTCGCGACGGCGATTTGGGCAATGGCCCCTGGGATAGCGATATTTTTTACTGCGAGGAGATCTTTAAGCGAGAAATGGAGACCAACACCGAACATCAGCAGGATCACCCCAATCTCCGCTAGCTCCGGTGCCAATGAAGTATCGGCGACGAAACCGGGGGTAAACGGGCCGGCAAGTACGCCTGCGGCTAGATACCCTACCAACGGGGAGATGCGCAGGCGGTTTGCCAGCATTCCGAAGAGGAAGGCGAGTACTAACCCTCCAACAATAGTGGTGATCAAGGGTGTTGAATTATGCATCCATACTCCTCTGGTTGTGCTCACGGGGGTTACGAAAGGATACATTTAGTTTATTGCATTTGTGCGTTCATTGCTTAGCTAATTTGAGGTTTTATGTGAAAAACCAGACCAATCGTCTATTTTTGCAGGAGAAAGGTGAATTATGGCGTAATTGACCGGATTAAGTGGGGTTGTGGAGTAGATAACCCGGTTTAATCTTTGAGCTAAACCGGGGTGTTATAAGGGTTAATGCTGTTTATGCTCCGTATTTGGTAGCAATGCGGTGATAATGCCGATAAGTGGCAGGAATGCACAGATTTGATAAACCAGTTCGATGCTGGTCAAATCGGCGACATAACCAAGAACTGCCGCGCCTAACCCGCCCATACCGAAAGCAAAACCGAAGAATAGCCCGGAAACCATCCCCACTTTGCCGGGGATCAACTCTTGCGCATACACCAGAATGGCCGAGAAAGCCGAGGCTAGAATAACCCCGATAATTACCGTCAAAATCCCGGTCCAGTAGAGAGAAGCATGGGGTAAAGCCAGAGTAAAGGGGGCGGCACCCAGGATGGAGCCCCAAATCACATATTTACGCCCGAACTTATCACCTAAAGGCCCGCCAATGATGGTTCCTGCCGCTACGGCAAACAGGAAGGCAAACAGATGGAATTGGGCATTCTGTACTGAAACGCCAAACTTATGTATCAGATAAAAGGTGTAATAGCTGCTGATGCTCGCCAAGTAGAAGTATTTGGAGAATATCAGCACCAGCAGGATGCTTAAGGAGAACATGATGGTACGTTTTGGCAGCGGTTTGACCAGGGAAGCGGCTTTTGGCTTGCTTTGGGCAGCCCGATGTTGCTGTTGATACCATTTACTGACCTGCAACAAGACCACAATGGCCAGCAGCGCAGCCAGTGAGAACCAGGCGATATTGCCCTTGCCGTAGGGGGCGATAATCAGCGCGGCCAGCAGCGGGCCGAGGGAACTGCCGAAGTTGCCACCCACCTGGAACAGCGACTGGGCCAAACCGTGCCGCCCGCCGGAAGCCATGCGCGCGACGCGGGATGACTCAGGATGGAATACGGAAGAACCGGTACCTACCAAAGCGGCCGCCAGCAGCACCAGAGGGAAGGTGTTGGCCACCGAAAGCAGCAGTAAGCCCGACAGGGTAAATCCCATACCGATGGGCAACGAATAAGGCTGTGGGTGTTTGTCGGTGTAATAACCAATCAGCGGTTGTAGCAGCGATGCGGTGAGCTGATAGGTCAGGGTGATCATCCCGATCTGCACAAAGCTGAGGCTAAAATCGGCTTGCAAAATCGGGTAAATCGCCACGATCAGCGATTGCATCATATCGTTGAGCAGGTGAGAAACGCTGATAGCACCGAGAATAGAGAATGCTGTGCCTTTAGCCGCGCTGCTGGTTACCGGTGGAATAGCCGTTTCACTACGGTCAGTCATATTATAATTAGCCTGGTAAGTGAGAGGGGGAAGTGCCGATATCTTATAACGTTCATCTTTCGTCCGACAACGGGGGTAGCTGATTCTAATTGCTCATTATGTGCTATCGAGAGTGCCGATAAAATTCGGACCGGCGGTGCCTTTCCGACATAATTTGACGTATGTCGCAAAAATTTGAAATTAGTTGCAGCTGATTCGCGTTACAATTTCGTCCTCATCAAAAAATACCCATTATTAACAATGGAGATCTGCCATGCGCTTTTCGCTTCACACCACCGCATGTGCGTTGGCTGTTTCCCTGACGTTGTTTTCAGGAACGGTCAGTGCCTGGGAAAAGGATAAAACCTACGATATCACCATCCTGCACACCAACGATCATCACGGCCATTTCTGGCAGAACGATCACGGCGAGTACGGTCTGGGGGCGCAAAAGACGCTGGTGGACAGCATCCGTCAGGAAGTGGCGGCGAAAGGTGGCAGCGTGCTGCTGTTGTCTGGTGGGGACATCAACACTGGCGTGCCTGAGTCGGACTTACAGGATGCAGAACCCGATTTCCGTGGCATGACGCTGATCGGCTACGACGCGATGGCAATCGGCAACCACGAATTTGACAACCCGCTCAGCGTGTTGCGCCAGCAGGAGAAGTGGGCCTCTTTCCCGCTGTTGTCCGCCAACATTTATCAAAAAAGCACCCAGCAACGCTTGTTCAAGCCTTATGCCCTGTTTGAAAAGCAAGGGGTGAAGATTGCGGTGATCGGCCTGACCACCGATGACACCGCAAAAATCGGCAACCCGGAATACTTTACCGATATCGAATTCCGTGTCCCGGCACAAGAAGCCAGGCAGGTGGTAGAGCAACTGCGCAAAAATGAAAAACCGGACGTGATTATCGCCGCCACCCATATGGGCCACTACGACGATGGTAATCATGGCTCCAACGCGCCGGGCGACGTGGAGATGGCGCGCAGCCTGCCTGCGGGCTACCTGGATATGATAGTCGGTGGGCATTCACAAAATCCGGTCTGCATGGCCAGTGAAAACCACAAACAGGTGGATTACGTACCGGGTACGCCTTGCGCGCCAGATCGCCAAAACGGTACCTGGATCGTCCAGGCCCACGAATGGGGTAAATACGTAGGCCGTGCCGACTTCCAGTTCCGCAACGGCGAGCTGAAACTGATGCATTACCAACTGATCCCGATCAACCTGAAGAAAAAGGTAGAGAAAGCCGACGGCACCAGCGAGCGGGTGTATTACACCCAGCAGATCCAGGAAGATCCGGCGATGATGAAGTTGCTGACGCCGTTCCAGGACAAGGGCAAGGCCCAGTTGGAAGTGAAGGTGGGCAGCGTCAACGGCAAACTGGAAGGGGATCGCAGTAAAGTCCGCTTCGTGCAGACCAACCTTTCGCGCGTGCTGTTAGCCGCGCAGATGGAGCGTGCCAATGCAGACTTTGCCGTGATGAGCGGCGGCGGCGTGCGTGACTCGATCGAGGCCGGTGATATCACCTATAAAAACGTGCTCAAGGTGCAGCCGTTTGGCAACACGCTGGTGTATGTCGATATGAAAGGCAGCGAGGTTGAGCCATATTTGGCAGCGGTAGCCAATATGAAGGTGGATTCCGGTGCCTATGCTCAATTCGCCAATGTTAGCCTGGTGGCGGACGGCAAGGGCGTCAGCGACGTCAAGATCAAGGGCGAACCTTTACAGGCAGACAAGACCTATCGTATGGCGACGCTGAATTTCAACGCGCTGGGGGGCGACGGCTATCCGAAGATCGATACCCTGCCAAGCTACGTCAATACCGGTTTTATCGATGCGGAAGTGCTCAAGCAGTATATCGAGAAGCACTCACCGCTGGACGCGACGGCGTACGAGCCTAAAGGCGAGATCGTTTACAAGTAAGGTGACATAGGCCGTTGCAGAGGAAGGTAACGGCCTAAGTATTCAGTCCCGCTTGGCGATCTCGGCGAAGGTACCGGACAGCAAGCGGCAGAGATCGCTGGCCGCCAATTCAATATCCAACCCGCGTTTGCCGCCGGAAACGAAAATGGTGGCAAACTGCTGCGCTGGGCTGTCGATCACCGTGGGTAAGCGTTTCTTTTGCCCGAGTGGGCTGATCCCGCCAACCAGATAACCCGTCACACGTTGAGCGACTGTCGGATCGGCCATTTCGGCTTTCTTGACCCCCAACGCTTTTGCCACCTTCTTCAAATCCAGCTGGGTCGCTACCGGCGTTACCGCGACGGCCAGATTTTTTGCATCACCATTGAGGGCTACTAACAGCGTTTTGTAGACCTGTTCGGCGTTCAGCCCCAGCTTTTTTACCACCTCGTCGCCAAAGTTGGTTTCTTCGCTATCGTGGTGATACGCGTGGAGGGTGAAGGCCACCTTGTGTTTTTCAAGCAGAACCACTGCGGGTGTCATAATCTCTTTTCCAAAACAGAGGGAAGTTGTCATCGGTGGCAACGAACCGACAAAAATGGCGCCGAATGAGCAACCTGTGCCAAGTAGGATGAAAGGCAGTTGCCAATAGGTTCGTCAGGTTGCTACCCTGTCTATTGTAATCGTTAACACGGTTACAATGCGTATAACTAAAATATGAAAAATTCCTCTTTGACTGGCCAATAGCGATATTGGCCACTTTTTTATTGCGCTTGCAACATGGCCGGTAAATTGTCTTCGCCATACAGATGCAAAGCTCCGACCGCCACCACATAGTTGCCCGGCGGTAACGCTTCCAGTTTTTGCTGCCAGTGGCGATTGCGGCGGAGCATCAATACGTCGTACAGCTCGGCACTGAAGGTGGATGGCAGCGTTTCCAACGCGGTATTCGGCTTGGCGTCCAGCCACCAGCTCACCATGGTTTGCAGCAAACGGGCGTTGGTGTGCCAGTGCTCTAACGTATCGTGCAGCAGGGCCATGCCGCCTTCTGGCAACTGTTCCAGCATGCTCAGTTGTTCCTCGGCCCCTTCCAGTTCGATCACGGGCATCTGCCGCACTTTAGCGGCTTGCAATAGCTGGTAATCAACCCCGTATTCGGCGCGTAATCCTAGCCGTTGTGCCTGCCGTGCTTGCATCATTAGCGCAACTTGCCAACCGGGAAGGGCAGAGAAGCTCTCTACATCCGCCCCCAGTTCCTGGCATAGCATCCGCAACCGTTGGAACTCCTCATCGCCAAGACGCTGCTCAAGCTCGAGTTGAGGCTCAGCGTGGCCAAATGGCGAAGAGGAGCCGGTAATATCGGCCTCAACGATCAACGCATCGGCCTGGCGCAGGCGTGCGGCCAACCGGGCAGGCAGGGGCGACATATCGACGGTGCCCATATGAATGCTGCCGACCAAATGCAGTTGGCGATTTCCCGTTAGCCTGATGTCGAGGGCCGGGTAGGTGTAGCTCTGCGGGGAAATAATACCGAGAAAGGTAGCAATGCGGCGTAACAGTTGACCCATACAGCGTGGCTCCTGATCCTTTCTTCCAGCTGGCAAGATGGCCGCTGGCTTTCCCCATGCTAAACGCTAAGTGGCTGACAATAAAGCCCGAGGGCAGGTGAATTATCTCAAAAGGCCGGAGCGCGATGGTCTGCGCCCCGGTTGAGGATTACTGCTTGGGTTTAAAACGCAGCAATCGGTTGGCGTTGCTGACCACGGTAATCGAGGAGAGAGCCATGGCAGCACCGGCGACCACCGGGCTGAGCAGAGTGCCCGTCAGCGGATACAGCACACCGGCGGCTATGGGAATGCCAAGTGCGTTGTAGATAAATGCCCCGAGCAGGTTCTGCTTCATATTACGCAGCGTCGCCTTCGACAAGGCCAGCGCGTCCGCCACGCCGTTCAGGCTGTGACGCATCAGGGTGATCGCTGCGGTTTCAATGGCGATATCACTGCCGCCGCCCATGGCGATGCCGACATCGGCCTGGGCCAGAGCCGGGGCGTCGTTGATGCCGTCACCGACCATCGCTACCCGGTGGCCCTGTGCCTGCAACTGCTTGATCGCTTCGGCCTTACCATCGGGCAACACGCCAGCAATCACGCGGTCAATACCGGCCTCTTTGGCAATCGCATTGGCAGTCACCGGGTTATCGCCTGTTAACATCACCAGTTGATAGCCTTGCTGATGCAGGCGCTGTAGTGCGCTCACGCTGTCACTGCGCAACGGATCGCGGATGGCGATCAGCGCGGCAGGTTTGCCATTGGCAGCTAACAGCACCGGCGTGATACCGCGTTCAGCCTGTTGCTGCATCTGCTGCGCGAGTTCATCGGTCGCGATCTGATTCTCTTGCAACAGCTTGGCGTTACCCAGCAACAGCTGCACACCTTCAACCTCACCACTGACGCCGGAGCCGCGCAACGTACGGAACTGCTGTACCATAGGCAATGTCTGCCCTGTAGCGTGTTCGACGATGGCACGCGCCAGCGGGTGGTTAGCCCCTTGTTCCAGCGCGGCGGCCCAACGTAGGGCCTGCTGCTCATCCACCTGGTTAAAGGTGATGATTTCCACCACGCGCGGCTGACCTTCCGTCAGCGTCCCGGTTTTATCGAACACCAGCGTATCGAGATTGCTGGCCTGCTGCAGCGCATCGGCATCACGCACCAACACGCCAAACTCAGCGGCCCGGCCAACGCCAGAGATAATTGACATCGGCGTTGCCAGCCCCAAGGCGCAAGGGCAGGCGATGATCAGCACCGTGGTGGCGATCACCAGCGTGTAGACCAACTGCGGTTGCGGGCCAAAGAAGTACCAGATGGCGGCGCTGAGCAGGGCGATGGCGACTACGGTGGGCACAAATACCGCCGAGATGCGGTCCGCCAGCCTACCGATTTCCGGTTTGCTGCTTTGCGCCTGGCGCACCAGCTTGATAATGCGTGCCAGCGTGGTTTGAGTACCAATAGCCGCCGCGCGAAACAGCACGCTGCCGTCGTCTACTACCGTACCGGCATGCACCGTATCGCCGACGCCTTTTTGCTGCGGCAACGCTTCGCCGGTCAGCATGGCTTCATCGATCCACACTTCGCCCTGCACGATTTCGCCGTCAACCGGGATGCGATCGCCAGTCGTCAGGCGCAACGTCATGCCTAACTGCACCTCAGCCAGCGGGATACTTTGCTCACCCAGTTCTGTGACTAGCCTGGCGGTCGGTGGAGTGAGATCCAGCAGCCGTTCCAGCGCCTGGGAAGAACGCTGCCGCGCGCGCTGCTCCATGGCATGACCAAGGTTGATCAGGCCGATGATCATCGCACTGGCTTCGTAATACAGGTGCCGTGCCTCCATCGGGAAGAAGTCTGGCCACAGGTTGACGCTGATGGAGTACAACCAGGCGGCTCCGGTCCCCAGGGCTACCAGCGTGTCCATGGTGGCGCTGCCGTTCATCAACGATCGCCAGGCATTGCGGTAGAAGTGGCCACCGGCAAACACCATCACCGCCAGGGTAATGATGCCAACCATCAGCCACGGCCGCTGGGTTTCTGGCGTCAGCGACATGCTGCCGCCAAACACGCCCCAGGCCATCAACGGCACGCCTACCACCAAGCCTAATGCGGCCTGCCAGCGGAAGCGTTTCATATTAGCCTGTGCGGTTTGCTGTTGGCGTTCGCGGCGCTTGGTTTCGTCCTGGATCATCTCGGCGCCATAGCCGGCTTTTTCTACCGCTGCGACCAACGCCTGCGGCGTGGCCTTACCGGTGATCAGTGCGCTGCGCTCTGCCAGGTTTACCCGCGCCAGCTCAACACCGGGGACATTCTGTAACGCCGTCTGCACTTTGTTGACGCAGCTGGCACAGGTCATGCCGTTGAGCAACAACTGGATGCTGTCGTCGTCGGTCTCGCTTGCCGGAAGGGAAGAGGGAGCCGCTGCCTGGGTTTCCGGCAAGGTTGGGGCAGATTCAGTCAGCGGCTCAGTTTTTGGGTGATTGTTGGCTCCCGCCTGGCTGGCGTGATAGCCAGCATCCTCGACCGCAGCGATGAGCTGCTCTGGTGTGGCATCGCCATAGACTTTGGCGCCCTCAATGGTAACGTCGGCGGCGATCACGCCCGGCACCGCTTCCAGTGCTTTACGGGTGCTGCCCACACAATGCATGCAGGAGAGGCCGGAAAGTTGTAATTCGGTGTCTGCCTGATGGGCGATTTCTGCCTGGAAGCCCGCGGCAACGACGCTGTCAATCAGCTCGGCAGCCGGGGCTGCACCAGTGATTTTAGCGTAGTGAATGTTGACGTTGGCCTGTTCGACATCCGCGCGACTTTCCAAGGCTTTTTTCACCTTTTGTGCGCAGTTCATGCAGGAGAGTCCCTGCAACGCCAGCACGGTAGTTTGTGACATGATGATTTTCCTCGCAAAATAATGGCGGTTGGCCGCCTAGGTTCTTTTCATTAAGAATGATCTTAAACCTTCCAGCAAGGGTAAGGTCAATAGAATGTTACGTTGATAGAAAAGGATTTTTATTAACGCTGTCCACAACATGGACACACATCGACATAAGGCCCGAATTTTGCGAGTTTTTCTCTAGGGATAAAAAACCGGCTTGGAGGCTGGTTTAAGCATCTGCTGAAACCACCCTGATTTTTCTGATAGATCTGGCGGACGAGGCCCGGGAATGCCTCCACATCGGTCAAGTTGTTCAGTGACAGGTCAGCACAGATAACCTCGTGAGTATCGAACTCCATGGCCAGGTGCAGTTTTCGCCAGACGTGGCGCGTTGGGTTTTTGAAAGGGATGCTGACGTCATAGAGTATGGTTCAGCATCAGACGGGGCCACCTAGGCCCGCCCTTAAAATGTTTTACTTCATGTTGTTCGCTGACCACATCCCCGTGATTGGTCGGGAAAGCAGCGCCAGCACAGCGATAAGGCTCACTTCAATGGAGACTGACCAGCAAATGTGACCGATCAGCTCACTCCAGAACTCATACCCATTCAGGTTCCAGAGCCAGCCAGCTTCACCTGAGATATAGGCCGGATGCCTGAATCCTAGCGCCGGGATAAGTAAACCGTGCATGACCAGCGTGATCACAATACCGTAAGCCGCACCATACCAGAGCCTGATTTTGGGCGTATAAGCTGAAACCAGAACGTAAAGGCCCGCAAAGATAAAGCTGAACATCCAGTGATACAGCATTACTGCGCCGGGGATCGTTACGCCCTGGTAGACATAATCCATAGAATGGGAGTTAATCCCCAGCCAGCCAAGCCAGGCATCAATGTTAAGGGCGGGCGGCGATGCTTCACCGACGATGCGCGGCGGCATATTGGCCTCGGAACCTGACTTCACCAATGAACTGATCGCACCACCGATGAAGGTTGCCCACAAAAAAATACGTAAATTAACTTTACTACAAATGTTCATAACTCCACGTCCGTGAAAAGGAAAAATGAGCCCTGATTATACGCCACGCGCGTGTTGCGGCGTATCACTGAAAGCATCAAGATATGACAATTTTTCAGCTACATCCCCGTGAGGCGATATACGGGCTGTATTTGGTGAGCATTGGGGAGTAATGGGGGTATAATTTATCGAGTTACCACTGTCACTTGGGTGGCGGTGGGGTATATAGACCTTTTCAGCAAGGGTAAGGTCAAGGGGGATCTATTGAATATCAGCGACGTTGCCAAAAAAACCGGTTTGACCAGCAAAGCCATCCGTTTTTATGAAGAGAAAGGATTGGTGACCGCCCCGATCCGTACGGACAACGGCTACCGCAGCTACAGCGCCAGGCATATTGAAGAACTGACGTTGTTGCGCCAGGCTCGGCAGGTGGGGTTCAACCTTGATGAGTGCCGTGAACTGGTCGCGTTGTTTAACGATCCGGCGCGGCACAGTGCCGATGTCAAAGCCCGCACGCTGCAGAAAGTCACCGATATCGAAAAGCACATCAGCGAACTGGGGGAAATGCGCCAACGGCTGCTGGCGCTGGCGGAACAATGCCCTGGAGATGAAGGCGCAGACTGTCCAATCATCAATAATCTGGCAGGCTGCTGCCACCGAGGCTAGCGTATAATGGCGCGGATCACCAAGGTGGTGCCTTCGACCGCCACCACTTCAACTTCGGTGCCGATCGGCAGATCCTCGTTGCCTTGCGCGCGCCAGCTGCTGTCGGCGATATTGATGCGGCCATGGCCGTTATGCATCGGCTCTGTCAGCGTGGCGCGGGTGCCGATCAGTTGACGGTTACGCTGGTTGAGCACCGGTGAACCACTGGTTGCCGTTGGCCGCTTGCGCAGCCAGTACCACCACAGGTAGGCCACGGCAATGGTCATCACGGCAAACAGGGAACCTTGCCACTCCCAGCTCAACGCCGGCAGCAGCCAGGTAATCACCCCGACAATCACCGCAGAAACGCCGCTCCACAGCAGATAGCCGCTGGCACCGAGCATTTCCGCGGCCAACAGCAGCCCGCCTAACGAGATCCAGAACCATTGTGGGTTTGCTGCGATCTGTTCCAGCATAATTACTTACCTTTGCTATCTTTCAGCAATTCGGTAATACCGCCGATAGAGCCCAGCAGGCTGCTGGCATCCAGCGGCATCATGATCACTTTGCTGTTATTGGCAGAGCCAATCTGCTGCAATGCGTCGGTGTATTTCTGGGCTACGAAGTAGTTAATCGCCTGGATATTGCCGGTGGCGATGGCGTCCGAAACCAACTGGGTTGCCCGTGCTTCTGCTTCAGCGGCACGTTCTCGCGCTTCGGCCTGCAAGAACGCCGACTGGCGTTCCCCTTCGGCTTTCAGGATCTGCGATTGCTTATCCCCTTCGGCGCGCAGGATCGCGGCTTGACGTACCCCTTCCGCTTCCAGAATGTCGGCACGCTTGGTTCGTTCTGCCTTCATCTGGGCGTTCATCGCCACAATCAGTTCGGCCGGTGGGCGAACGTCGCGGATTTCGATACGGGTAATTTTAACGCCCCAGGGGTTGGTGGCCTCATCGACGATATGCAACAGGCGGGTGTTGATGCTATCGCGCTGTGACAGCATTTCGTCGAGCTCCATGGAACCGAGCACGGTACGGAAGTTGGTCATGGTCAGGTTAACGATCGCCTGCTCGAGGTTACTGACCTCATAGGCGGCACGAGCCGGATCGACCACCTGGATAAAGCAGACGGCATCGATCGCCACGTTGGCGTTATCGCGCGAGATAATTTCCTGGGAAGGGATATCCAGCACCTGTTCCATCATATTGATCTTGCGGCCAATGCGATCCATAAAAGGCACTACCAGGTTTAAACCCGGCATCAGCGTTTTGGTATAACGACCGAAGCGCTCTACCGTCCATTGGAAGCCCTGCGGGACAATTTTGATGCTCGAGAAGACGATAATCAGCGCGACAACGATCACGATCGGAATAATGGTAAACATGGCACAACCTCCTGTCAGACATATTGCTAGATATTACGCTAGCGGCAGGGGAATACCTAATTCATCACCAGGATAAGATCGTTTTTTGTAGAAAACGGCAACATCTCACCGCGAATGGGCCATTTTTATCAGGTTTGTCAGGAACGGCTTAACGTTGCCATGATGTGATAATGGAAACTTCTTCAGGAGCCGCGTCGAATTTGCTCAGCGTCACCGTGTTGCCATCGGTCAACAGCACACTGACCGCCATGCCGAGCACGCCGGATTGAAGATTGGTCTGCTCGATATGTCGAAGCGCTTTAAGACAAACGAATTGCTGCATCTCGGGTAAATGTTTGAATCTGTCGGTTTGGGATTTTTTCAAGAGAGTCATCCTTTGGCGGTGCCGATGATTTGGCCATCATGCAGCCGCACCATCTTGTGTTTTTGCCGGTACCAGATGGCGATGAAGACACCTTTCTGATAAACCTGCGCATACTGGTTTTCTTCGGCCAACGCGGCGGTCGTTTGCTCAATGTAGCCCTGTTTGATATCTGGTGAAATCTTGCTGTCTATGCCGGCAATTCGTGCCTGCAATGTCTTGCTCTTTGCTGTCTGTGCCTCACACTCGGCTATGCGTGACGCCGAAGAAATACAACCAGCAAGATGGCAATCTCCACGGTAGACAGTGTCTTGACCATCATTTTTTCATTCTTCGAGTTAGTCAGGATAGCACCGGGGTGTCCCTGGGTTTAATTTTGCGCGTTATCACGAAGCTATTAGCTACGTAATAACACGATATTTAGCCTGGTTTGTCGTTTTACCGAGCTGATGCTACAGAATATTCCTAGCTGTGTATCACGTTTTAACCATTATGTTGACCAATGTCAATTTTTTCTAGCTACTTGGAGTTGGTCTCAAAAATCATTTTGATGTAGCTATTAGCTCCTGGTTTGGGGTTGTAATAACCATGGGTCGGGGTTTGTGTAGCTGTGGGGGACGGAATTTATGTGCTAAACTGCAATACGTCTGTTGAGATCAATAGGAAATCGCAGGGTGGATAATCAAGCAGAGTTTAAAAGCTATCTGGAACGATTAGGCATTGAGCAGCCTGCACTGTGCATACTCTTGGGGGTGCAGCGCAGCACCCTGAATAAATGGGTGAATGGCACCGTAACTGCAATCCCGGCTATCGCCACGACCGCAGTCAAAATGCTGTGGTTTATCAAAGAGTCCGATCCGGAGCTGTTCCAGCGCTGGATGATGATCCAGGACTTTGGCGTGCCGGCAGAGTACGCCACTAATGAGAAGGCGTATGAATTCCTGCACGTGCTGAAGCGGGAGCCGTCGCCGCCGATTAAGAAACTCCGGGCCCAGGTGGCGGCCCAGAAGCGATAAGCCACCACGTTAAACCGGTAAATCAATACATTGCAGAAAGCCGGTGATACGTTCATCGCGCCGTTGGAACAGCGTGACAATTTCTTCCACGGCTTTACCACAGTCGTTACGCCAGGCGAGGGAGAGCGGTGATGGTTGCCGCTGATTGATGACGTCACGGGTGATCAACTGGCCGCTATCCAGATAGGGTTGGCACAGATTTTTTGGCAAAAAACCTACGCCCAGCCCCTGCAGGTGGCACTCTAGTTTACTACGCAGGTCTGGCACCTTGATCTCTTTTTGGCCGGGCAACAGCCAGGCAACGCGTTTTGTCAGGTTGCGCGAAGTATCTTCCACGTTGATCGCCGGGTAGCTGCGCAGCCGATCTTCATGCAGTGCCGTGTCCTGGCAGGCCGCGAGCGGATGATCTGGCGTGACCACAAAAGCCCAACTGATCCCCCCCAATTTCAATACGCTGACGTCATTAGCCAGTGATTCAGAGCCGGTGGTGCCAATGGCCAGCTGAAAATCGCCGTGCAACAACGAATCCCATACTCCCATATATACCTGACGCGAGATATGAAACTGCGTGAAAGGATAACGCTGTTGCAGGTAGGCCAACAGCCGGGCGACGCTTAGCGGGTTGTACAGCAGGTTGTTGATCACGATATTGACCTGATGCTCCACGCCGTCGTTGATCTGGCGTAGCTCATCGGGCATGGAGTCGAGCCAGTTGTGCCATTGGCGGCAACGTTCCAGCAGGTATTCACCGGCGGGGGTCAGGTTCACGCTGCGGGTGGTACGGATAAAAAGCTGTGTGCCGATGCTTTCTTCCAGCGTTTTGATGCGGTAGCTGATGGTGGCAGTGGTCTTGTGCAGTAATTCGGCTGCGCGGGAAAAGCTCTGGCATTCCGCGACTTTGATAAACGATCGAATTGTTTCGTGATCCAGCATAGCGCTTCCTTAACCGGTGCGGCCATCATTCCCCTAATGTTACACAAGAATTTACTGGCCTTAATCGTCTTGGGTTAGTCATAAAGCCGCTTATCGTGATCTTGTTCACGTTTTATTGTTATTGGCCTTCCTCTACTGAATATCGCTGCAGGTTGCAATTATGCTAAATAATTGTATTGCAGTGGCTTGTTTTTTTAATTATTTGATTATTAATTGAATATTTCCAGCTCGGCATAAAAAATGTGCAGCAGATCGTATTATGGAAAATTTTTCCAATATTAACTTTTAAATTTCAGGCGACCTGTCTAGAGTGAGACTATTCAGTAATGTTCCTTTTTGAAACGATCCTGGAGAAACTGATGGACCTGATTGCCGTTGAGTTAACGCCCGAAGCCTTTGCACCCTACGGGAATGTATTGCAGATTGAGGGGGCGCCATTTTTCCATATCAATGGTGGGAAAACAGAACGATATCATGATCTTGCCAAAGTGGAGGTGGCCGATGATCATCGGGTGCTGGTCAGCATCAACCGATCTGAACCCTGCGATCTGCCGTTGGAGTTCTCAGCGTTGGAGAAACATCCTTTGTCATCTCAGGCTTTTATGCCCATGAAGGGGGAGCGCTTTGTGGTGATTGTTGCTGAAGCCGGGGAAGGGGACGAAATTCCGCTACATACTTTGCGCGCCTTTATCACCAACGGTAAGCAAGGAGTGAATTATCACCGCAATGTTTGGCACCACCCGCTGTTTGCCTATGGTGCGATCACCGACTTTTTCACGATCGATCGTGGCGGTCCCGACAACTGTATCGTCAAATCATTGCCAGAGACTTACCGGGTTGTGCTTGGATAGCGCTGTCCCCAAGCGCATAGGCTGTTTATTATAGCGGGGAAACCTTGAGCTAAATAAAGGAAAGCCTGAATGAACGAAGTACGCAGAAAGGGAAGACCGACGACAGAAGCAGGGGCGACGAAAGGCGCGCAGGCGTTGGATCGTGGGTTGGAGATCCTGCAATTTCTGGCCAATGCCGGCGGAAGTTCGTCCGTTTCCGTGCTATCCGAGAAGTTGGAGTTACCGCTATCAACAACTTTCAGGTTATTGAAAGTACTGGAAAAATCTGAGTTTGTTTTTCAGGATCCCCAGCTTGGCTGGTGGCATATCGGCATCCAGTCGTTTACCGTCGGTGCGGCTTATATGAATGACAGAGACGTGGTTTCGGTTGCGGGCCCTTATATGCGGCGGCTGATGTTGCTATCAGGCGAAACCGCCAATCTGGCCATCAGGAATAACTTTGACGCCGTGCTGATCCGTCAATGTGAGTGCCAGGCCATGGTGCGCATGTGTGCACCACTAGGTAGCCGCTTACCGCTGCACGCATCCGGGGCGGGGAAAGCGCTGTTGTATCCGCTGGCGGAAGAGGAGATGCTGGATTTGTTCGTGCGTTCGGGGCTGCATTCTTTTACCCCGAAGACTCTGACCAGCGTAAATTTATTACGTAAGGATTTAGCGCAATCGCAGGCGCAGGGCTATACCGTTGATGCTGAAGAGCACGCTCTTGGCCTGAATTGCCTGGCTTCGGCGATTTTCGACCGTAGCAACAACGTTATTGCGGCCATTTCTATTTCAGGGCCTAGCTCGCGCGTTAGCAGCGATCGTTTCAAGGAACTGGGGGAATTGGTGCGTGATGTGGCCAACGACATCAGTACCGCGCTAGGTGAGTCGCGCAGTAAGAAAGATCACGATTAAAGTAAAGCCTGTGGTCGCGCTCGCGGCTGCAGGATGAGGATACCTCCCCGTTTATTACCTAAACGGGTTTTTTTGAACTCATTTTAAAATTGGAAAATTTTTCCAAAAATTTAGGAGAACGTTTAGATGGCAATTATGCGAGCAGTAGATGCGGCAATGTACGTGCTGGCAAAGGAAGGCGTGACTACCGCATTCGGCGTGCCTGGCGCGGCGATCAACCCTTTCTATAACGCGATGCGTCAACATGGCGGCATCAAGCACTATCTGGCGCGTCATGTTGAAGGCGCTTCCCACATGGCGGAAGGTTACACCAGGGCTAAACCCGGCAATATCGGGGTGTGTCTCGGAACTTCGGGGCCTGCGGGAACGGACATGATCACCGGGCTTTACTCCGCCTCTGCCGATTCCATTCCCATTTTGTGCATCACCGGCCAGGCTCCCCGGGCGCGTTTGCATAAGGAAGATTTTCAGGCGGTAGATATTGAATCGATCGCCAAGCCGGTCACTAAAATGGCGGTGACGGTCATGGAACCGGCGTTGGTGCCTCGCGTGCTACAGCAGGCTTTCCACTTGATGCGCTCTGGCCGCCCTGGCCCGGTGCTGATCGATTTGCCTTATGACGTGCAGATGGCCGAGATTGAGTTTGATCCGGATACCTATTCCTCGCTGGGGGCTTACAAACCGGCGGCCACTGAGGCGCAGATCGACAAAGCCCTGGACATGCTGTGTGCCGCTAGCAAACCGTTGATCATCGCCGGTGGCGGGATCTTCAACGCGGATGCGGCCGAACTGCTGCAGGAGTTGGCGGAGACCTGTAACGTCCCGGTGATCCCAACGCTGATGGGCTGGGGCTGTATCCCTGACGATCACCCGTTGATGGCAGGGATGGCTGGATTACAAACCTCACACCGTTACGGTAACGCCAACCTGTTGGATTCGGATCTGGTGTTTGGCATCGGCAACCGCTGGGCCAATCGCCATACCGGTTCGGTAGATAAATACACCGCCGGGCGTAAGGTGATCCACATCGATATCGAACCGACCCAACTTGGCCGCGTGATTTGCCCAGATCTGGGCATTGTTTCCGATGCCAAAATCGCCCTGCAAATGTTAGTGGCAAGAGCTCGTGAACGTGCGGATCAAGGACGATTGCCGGATCGCTCACAGTGGGTGGAAACCTGCCTCCAGCGCAAACAGACTCTGCTGCGTAAAACCCATTTCGATAATGTGCCAATCAAACCTCAGCGCGTATACGAAGAGATGAACCGGGCGTTTGGGCGTGATGCCTGCTACGTCACCACCATCGGGTTATCGCAGATCGCGGCGGCACAGATGCTGCACGTGTTCAAACCACGCCATTGGATTAACGCCGGGCAGGCTGGCCCATTAGGTTGGACTCTTCCTTCTGCTTTGGGCGTCTGTGCCGCCGATCCGCAGCGCAAAGTGATCGCGCTGTCGGGTGACTATGACTTCCAGTTCATGATCGAAGAGTTGGCCGTTGGCGCGCAATTCAAGCTGCCGTACATCCACGTGGTGGTCAACAACGCCTATCTGGGGCTGATCCGCCAGTCGCAGCGCGGTTTCGATATGGATTACTGCGTCCAACTGTCCTATGAAAACATCAACAACCCGGAAGGGGGCGAATACGGTGTCGATCACGTCAAGGTGGTCGAAGGGCTGGGATGTAAAGCTATCCGTGTCGTTAAGCCTGAGGATATCGCCCCGGCCTTCCAACAGGCGCAAGAGTTAATGCGTCTGCATCAGGTTCCGGTGGTGGTGGAGATTATCCTCGAACGGGTCACCAACATCTCTATGGGGACAGAGCTGGACAACGTCAATGAATTCGAACCCGTTGCCGAGTCGCCAGAAGATGCGCCGACCTCGGTCAGCTACTTTAGCTATCAGTAAGGAGCAGGCTCATGCCAAAGTTTTCAGCCAACTTATCGATGTTGTTTAATGAAGTCGATTTTATGCAGCGTTTTCGCTGTGCCAAAGAGCAGGGATTCACGGCGATTGAATATATGTTTCCCTATGATTATTCCGTGCAGGCGTTGAGGGGAGCACTGGAAGAGAATCAACTCACGCAGGTATTACAAAACCTGCCTGCCGGGAATTGGGCTGCGGGTGAGCGGGGTATTGCCTGCCTGCCAGGGCGCGAGTCCGAGTTTCGTGATGGCGTAGGTCTGGCGGTGGAGTATGCCCGTGCGTTGGGTTGTGCGCAGATCAACTGCCTGATCGGTAACCCGGATAAATCCGTCGCCCCACACAAGACCGATGAGATTGTGGTCGCTAACCTGAGCTATGCGGCAGGGGAGCTGGCCAAGGCCAATATCCGTCTGTTGGTCGAACCGATCAATAAATACGATATGCCCGCCTTCTATCTGCAAACCACTCGTCAGGCGTTGGAGCTGATGGATTGGGTAGCAAGCCCCAACCTGTTTATTCAATACGATATCTACCACATGCAGCGCATGGAGGGTGAGCTGGCCCAAACTATGGAAAAGCTGCTGCAGAAAATCGCGCATATCCAGGTCGCCGATAATCCGGGGCGTCATGAGCCGGGAACCGGGGAAATCAATTACGACTATCTGTTCCGTGCGCTGGATAAGATGGGCTACAGCGGTTGGATTGGCTGCGAATACAAACCTGCGACAACGACGGCTGCTGGCCTGTCATGGATCAAGCAATATCAACATTGAGGGATATATCATGAAAGTAGGCTTTATTGGTTTAGGGATCATGGGTACGCCAATGGCTGAAAAGCTGATCGCTGGTGGCCATCAGCTGTATGCCAACACCTTGCATCAGGTTCCGCCGGAGTTGGTGGCAAAAGGGGCCATCTCCTGTGCCACTCCCAAGCAGGTGGCCGAGCAGGCTGACGTTATTTTTATTATGGTGCCCGATACGCCACAGGTAGAAGAGGTGTTGTTTGCCGCCAATGGTTGTGCCGAAGCACCACTCAAAAACAAGATCGTGGTGGATATGAGTTCTATTTCGCCGCTGGAGACCAAGGCGTTTGCCAAACGCATCAACCAACTGGGGGCCGATTATCTGGATGCGCCGGTATCGGGTGGTGAAGTGGGGGCCAAGCAGGGTAGCTTGACCATCATGGTCGGCGGTGACGAAGCCATCTTTGGGCGGGTAAAACCTTTACTGGCCCTGATGGGAAAAAACATTACGCTGGTTGGTGGCAATGGCGACGGCCAGACCTGCAAAGTTGCCAATCAGATTATTGTGGCCCTGACGATCGAAGCGGTTTCCGAGGCGCTGATATTTGCTTCCAAAGCGGGGGCCGATCCGGCACGGGTACGTGATGCGCTGATGGGCGGCTTTGCTTCATCGCGCATTTTGGAAGTACATGGCGAGCGGATGATCAAACGAACCTTTGAGCCGGGCTTCCGTATCTCCCTGCACCAAAAGGATCTCAATTTGGCACTGCAGGGCGCTAAGTCGTTGGCGCTCAGTTTGCCTAATACCGCCACTTGCCAAGAGCTGTTCAACCTCTGCGCGGCCAATGGGGCCAAAGATCTTGACCATTCCGCGTTGGTACAGGCATTGGAAATTATGGCCAACCATAAAGTTTCTGATTAAATTGATAAGTCGGTATTCTTTTACCATTATCAATACCGACTCTATTCTTGTAAAATAGTAGGCAATAAACGTCGCTGAAATTTCTATCGCCCTTTTTATGTAAAGTGAAAAGGGTCTTTCGATCAAAATATGTGCAAAAAATAACAGAAGAAATAGCAGGATGCCGACCAAGGAGACCCTATATGGCAACCGTTGATGCTGCGATTGATAGAGCTATTCTGACCAACCCTGATAAAAGCAAGTTATACCGTAAGATTGCCTGGCGCATTATGCCAATATTATTAATCAGTTATATCATTGGTTATCTTGATCGCGTTGGGATATCCTTTTCCAAGTTCCAAATGATGCCAGATATTCTGCAAGGTAATGTGTCAATGGCCGAGGCAGTGTATGGTCTGGGGGCTGGCGTATTTTTTATTGGCTATATTATCGCCGGTGTTCCAAGCAATATCTTACTGAGTAAATATGGTGCACGGAAAGTCATTGCCCTGTTGATGTTGATATGGGGCACCATTTCAATGCTGAGCATTTTTATTACCAATCCAATGCAGTTTTATCTGGCCAGATTCCTGCTGGGGTTAGCCGAAGCCGGTTTTTATCCTGGCGTGATCCTCTATCTGACACTGTGGTTCCCTTCAAGCCAGCGGGCAAAAATGACGGCGTTGTTTGTTTGCGGGATACCGGTAAGTAACATCATTGGTGGGCCACTCTGCGGCTGGATTATTGAAAACATGAATGGCATGTTTGAGCTGTCCGGCTGGCAATGGTTATTTTTTATCAGTGGTCCGCGTGCGGTATTGATTGCAGTCGTCATCTTCTTCTTCCTGGATAATACCTATCAGAGTGCTAATTGGCTCAGTCCACAAGAAAAAGAAATGATCACGCAAGATATGGTGCAGGGAACATCGAAAAAGGTGGGGGCAGATGGTGCGACGCAGGAGTGGACAATGAAGAGAATGCTGAAGTCTTCTGCCTTCACTAAAATGTGGTTGATCTGTTTCTGCACGGTGATGGGGCAAGGGGGACTGGCATTCTGGGTTCCGTCCATGATCCGTGATACCGGGGTAAGCTCGGTGTTGGATATTGGTTTGCTGACCATGCTACCGTATATGCTTGCCGTCGTTGCCATGCTACTGGCTGCACGCAGTTCCGACAAACATCGAGAAAGGCGTTGGCATATTATTGTTCCTTTCTGTATTGCTGCGGTTTCGCTGATCTTTATCGGCCTGTTCCCAGACAATAAAGTCATTGTGATGGTGGCATTATGTATTGCAGTCGCCTCCAGTCTGGTTCCTTCCCCTCTGTTCTGGAGTTTGCCAAATGCTATTTTTACCGGTACCTGTGCTGCCGCTGGGATAGCGTTAATTAACTCGATTGCCAATATAGGTGGTTTTATTTCTCCTTATATTATTGGCTATTTTAAAAATACGACGGAGAGTAATCTGGTCGCGATGTGTGTACTATCCAGTATGATGATACTGGGGGCCATTCTGACCTATAGTGTTCCGGCAAAACTGGTTAATAAATAATACTCAATAGAAAGTCGGTTACTGATAATAGCTCTGATTGATAAAAACCATGCTCTCTCTGCCTATATGTTGTTCTATTTTAAAGGTAGAGGGGGATGGTTTTTTTATTGCCCAATGATAAAGAGGGAAAACGTTTGGGTGACAATACTAAAAGTGGAGTGAATAACAGGTGACTCGGTGTTATGTCCCTCACCCTAACCCTCTCCCACAGGGAGAGGGGACCGAATGTGCCACGGATTAACTCCAGCGTATTAATGTCTTTGTCTTCCCGATGGGCTTCTAACTTGAACGCTGCGCTGAGCTGGCTCCCTCTCCTTGTGGGAAAGGTTTGGGGGAGGGGACCGAATGTGTCACGGATTAACTCCAGCGTATTAATGTCTTTGTCTTCCCGATGGGCTTCTAACTTGAACGCTGCGCTGAACTGGCTCCCTCTCCCTGTGGGAAAGGTTTGGGGGAGGGGACCGAATGTGCCACGGATTAACTCCAGCGTATTAATGTCTTTGTCTTCCCGATGGGCTTCTAACTTGAACGCTGCGCTGAACTGGCTCCCTCTCCCTGTGGGAGAGGGTTGGGGTGAGGGGTAAATTGATTGCCGAATGAACAATATGGCTCTATTTCAATCAGTTAGGCCACGCTAAACGCAACGTGGCCTTGAAGCGGGTTTAGAAGTCGACGTCGCGGTTGCAGTCTTTCGAGTAGATATAGCTGAACTCTTCCTGGCCCACCGCATAACCGGCTTGCGGAACATAGGCGGCCATAAAGATGTAATCCCCTTTCTTGACCGGGATCCACTCGTTATCCAGATTATAAACCCCGGCACCGCTGAGAATATACGCGCCATGTTCCTGCACGTGGGTCTCGATGTAGCCATGGCTGGCACCTGGCTTGAAGGAGAGAATATGAATATTCATATCGAACCCCAGATCCTTTGGCAGCAGATCTTGCAGGATCACATCGCTCATCCCTTCATAGTGAATTCTTTCCAGCTTGTTGACGTTGTTGCTCACCACGTGGGCTTCATAACCCTTGATGCGGTTGTAGACTCGCTTGTAGAGGAATAGCTGGCTTGGCTTGCCGCCGTTGGTGTTCTCCAGGCGCAGCATCACCCCGGCAGGGCAATACAGATAGCCGCCAGTGGTGAGGGGATAATCGGTGCTGTCGGCTGAAGCGGTGATGTTACCTTCGATAACGTAGACCAAGGTTTCAATATTCTCACCGCCAAACCCTTGCTGGTTACGGCCGCCATCATGCAGCGTCACTAGATAATCGACAAAAGTGGCACCCAGTTTCGGGGTGGCAAGAATGGTGACGTCACAATTCTCAAAGCCAGGAATGATGTTACGCACCAGGCCATCTGGTGGGATCACGGCATAGTTGTCGCGTTTGATAATGGAGCGCGAAGCCAAGATATCTTTTGGATAGCCAATCTGATTATTGATATAACCCACGTTAATTCTCCTGATTAGTCAGGGCCGTAGCCCTACAACAAAAAATTATGCCTGTGCCGCCGTTTGGCGATTGTTTTTCTGCTTCATCAACACGTTGACGGTAAAGAAGATCACGGTGCCGATCAGCAGGATGGCGGCTGAGATATAGAACCCCATCACCTTGGAGCCGGTGCTGTCGGAGATCACTCCGGTGAGGAATGGAGCAATCACCGAAGAGGACATGCCGAAGAAGTTAAATACGCCAAAGCTGGTGCCGTAGCCTTTCTTGGGGGCGTTATCTGCGACGAAGGAAATCATGATCGGATCCACCGCCAGCTTGCCGAGCAGGCCATAAAGGATCAGGCTGACCAGCAGGGTGGTGGAGTCTGGTGAGATCACGGTGCAGACCAGCGTCACTGCGGCGCAGATTTGCAAGAAGATGATCAACTGCACTTTCTTGGCGCGGAAACGGTCAGACATGCGGCTGAAGAACAGCGCCCCTGGTACGGAGGCAAAGGCCACCAGCGCGGCGGAGAAGCCGATGGCTACGCCTTCGAACCCACGTTCCTGTTGCAGGAAGGAGGGCAGCCAGGTCACGATCATGTAGTAGCCATAGCAGGTGGCGAAATACATCACGTAGGCGGAAATCATCCGCAGGCTGAACAACCCACTGGCTTCCTCGGTTTCTGCTACCGGCGTGGCCGCAGCGGCTGCCGGGCTGGCGGTCAGTGAGGCGGTGTAGGAGCCGCCCTTGATCACCAGGCTGAACACCAACGTCATCACCACCAGCAGGCCGGTGATGATAAACAGCATGATTTGCCAGTCCATCCCCATGCTTTTCACCAGCAGGCTGGAGGCGATCAGGCCAATAGCCATCCCCAGCGCCGAGCCGCTGTTGATAATGGCGGTAGCCAAACCACGGCGTTCCAACGGAATGTTTTCTGATGAAAGCGAGTAAGCCGAGCCGTAGTAAGAGCCACAGCCCATCCCGGCCAGCAGGCTACCGGCGTAGATCATGGTCAGGTTGGTGGCGTTACCGATCAGCAAGGTGGCGATGATGAACAGGCAAAAGCCTGGGATCAGCACGACCTTCTTGCCGAACTTATCCACCAGGATCCCGGCCGGGATTTGCATCCCGGTATAGGCAAAGAAGTAGAAGCTGGCGATCAGGCCCATCTCGGCGTTCGAATGCGTGCCGATGGTCGCCTGGATCTCAGGGAAGATCGGTGTCAGCACGGTGCGGTAAATCCAGATCACCGCCCAGCCCAGACACAGGACTACCACGATTTTTTTCCAGTACAGCGGGTCAGACCCGGTGTTGGAGTCGGTTTTGTTGTTGCTCATAGGCGGGCTCCCTGCTCGGTATAGGCCAGTTGATATAAGGTATGCGCCAGAATTTTCACCCCTTCGGCCAGATCGGACAGTTCGGTTTTCTCCGCCGGGTTATGGCTGATACCGGCAATGCTTGGTACAAACATCATGACCGTCGGCACGTGCGGGGCAAAAATCTGCGAGTCATGGCCAGCACCGCTGTGGATCATGCGATAGTTCAGCTTGTGGCTTTCACACAGGTGGCTGACGCAGGCCAGCAGCTGTTTGTCCATCGGGATCGGTGTTTCATCCATCCACAGGTCGATCTCGACCTCAATGCCCATTTCGGCACAGATGCGCTGAATATCGGCTTCGATTTCTTGGGTGAAACGCAGCAGCGTCGCTTTGTCAGTGTGGCGACAATCCAGGGTGAAATGGGTAAAGCCAGGCACGACGTTGACGGTGTTGGGTTTGGGTTCTACCTTGCCAAAGGTCAGCACCAGCGGGTCGCCTTCCGCTTTGGCCTTGGCGATGGATTCGCAGCAGATCCGGCTGAAGGCATAAACGGTGTCTTTACGGTAACCCATTGGCGTGGTGCCCGCGTGGTTGGCCTCGCCCTTGAGTTTGATATCGTAGCGGCGTTGGCCGACGATGCTGGTGACCACGCCAATGGTTTTTCCTTCGGTCTCCAACACCTTGCCCTGTTCGATATGCAGTTCAACGAAAGCGGCGATATCTTTGCGCAGTGGCTGGTCTTGCGGGCGGAAATCAAAGCCTGCGCCATGCATGGCGTCAACGAAATTCACGCCTTTGGCATCACAGATGCTTTTGACTTCTTCCGGGCGAGCGGAACCAACAATGTTTTTACTGCCCCAGAAAACGTAAGGAAAACGGCTGCCTTCCTCCTCGGCCAGCGAGATGACTTCCAGCGTACGCAGCGGCGCGCCGTAGGTTTCTTTCAGATGTTTGATCGCCAGATAGGCGGCTTCAATGCCAAACTGCCCATCAAGGTTGCCGCCGTTGACGACCGTATCAATATGCGAGCCGGAAAGGATCACCTGGTCGGGATATTTGCTGCCCTGCAGGCGGCCGGATAAATTGCCGACGGCATCAAAGGAGGTCGTCAGACCGGCGGTTTCAAAAGCCTGCTTCAGCGCCCGTTGGGCTTCCACCCACTCAGGGGTATACAGCAAGCGCGTCATGCCGCCGCTGGGATCTGCCCCTATTTTGGATAACCAGCCAGAAGTTTCGCGAATTTCTTGTTGGAAATTTTTCATATTTATCTGCCTGCTAGTAACTTCCCTGAGTCACGTGGAGGCTGAGTCGGTTCTCATTGTCCGCCAACTGAGGGGTTATAAGAAAAAACGGCGGTGAAAATAGCGTTTCTCCGCCTGCTTTAATTTATCTGCCGGTTAACTGGCAAACGGATCTTTGTGGTCGTAGGAATGTTGGTAAATATCGTCAGAAATCAGGTATTGATAAATCTCGTCGACAATATCGATGCCATTTTTTTCATTTTCTATTTCACGAATATGGCTACCCTGGCCAGGGTAGAGCACTTGTTTCACGCCAGGTGCCGGTTTGATTTCGTTCAGCTCTCTCATGACCTGGCTGATATGTTTGCGGAAGGTCGCTTCGTTGGTGAAATAGCTTGGGTTGAGCACGATATGCAGCTGGCCCAATTCCCGGCCTGCGCTTAAGTCGTGATACATCGAGCTGACGTGTTTACCGAACGGCAGGCCGAGCAACACGCCGGACAGAATATCGACCATCATCATCAGGCCGTAGCCTTTTGGCCCGGCGATAGGCAGCAGCCCACTGACGGCGAAAGGATCGGTAGTGTTATTGCCTTCGCTGTCTACCGCCCAGGTATCCGGGATGGGCACGTTGCGCGAACGGGCATCCAGCACTTTGCCCCAGGCCTGAACCGTGGTGGCCATATCGAAGGTCATGATGTCGTTGCCTTCAGCCGGTGCCGAGAAAGCGATGGGGTTGGTGCCGTAATAGACCTCTGCGCCACCATAAGGGACGACCATCGGATCCGACTGACACACTGAGATGCCAATCATGCCCGCATGGGAGGCCTGTTGCACAAAGTAAGACAGTGCGCCGCTGTGGCCGATGCGGCGAACGCCGACCACCGCCACGCCGTTCTCTTTCGCCATTTCGATGGCGTGGTCCATACCCAGCTTGGCCGCGACATGCCCGGCACCGTTGTCGCCATCAAAAACTGCGCTGCAAGGGCCGGTTTTTTCAAAGGTGAAATGCGGGTTGTTATTGGTGCCGCCTTTGCTGATGCGTTCAGAATAATATTCCACCCTCACCGCGCCATGAGAATGGATCCCGCGCGCATCCGCATGGACCAAAACGTCCGCGACAATTCCGGCGTGTTCCTGGCTTAGACCTGCAGAATGAATTTTATTTTTAATCAGTTGATGCAGTTGCTGCTTAGAGACTTTCATAGACAGTCCTTTCGTTACTACGGTTTATTTAAACTATCTCTGGTATGTAATGTATAAAGCTGAGGACTAAATAATGTGATCCAGACGGCTATTGTTTTATTGGCTTAAATTTTCATTGAATGGCATTACCATTGTTAGATTATTTTTAACAAAGCGCCGTGTTTTTGATGATTGAATTCAATTAATCCCCACTGGACTTGATGATTTTTTCTAACAATGGACAAAGTGTGATGAGACTCACCTTCGTCAATGGGTTTTATTTGTAGCTTGGCCAATAAGAATATGGGGTCTGAAATAAATAGGTTACTGAAAATATCTGAGAATGCCCATTGCGAAGTTCACATGCTGTTTTAAGGATATCACTATGATCCATGCTTTTATAAAAAAAGGGAGCTTTCAGGATTCCGTCAGCCTGATGCTAATTTCCCGCAAGCTCAGTGAATCACCTAACGTCGAAGAAATATCGGTCATGATGGGGACGCCGGCCAATAAATCCTTACTTGAAGCGACCGGCTTCTGGCATCCGCAATTCAGTGAAGCGACCCCCAATGATATTTGTGTGGCGATCAAGGCGGAATCTGCCGATGACAGCATCACCGCACAGATCGGTGAAGCGTTAGACCTGGCGTTGAAGGCCATTGCCCAGGGGCAGCAGGGCGGTAAACGCCTGCTCAAGGCACGCAGTTGGCGCATGGCGCGGCAGAAGCTGCCGGATGCCAATATGGTGCTGATTTCCATTGCAGGGGAATATGCCGCGGAGTTGGCCGATCAGGCGCTGGACGATGGCTGCAACGTGATGATGTTTTCCGACAACGTCAGCGTCGAGCAGGAAGTGGCGTTAAAAACCAAGGCGCGCGACAAGGGCCTGATCGTGATGGGGCCAGACTGCGGCACGGCCAATATTGCCGGGGCACCGCTGGCCTTTGCCAACGTCGCCCCCAAAGGCATGATCGGCATCATTGGCGCTTCAGGAACGGGTATTCAGGAACTCACCTCACAAATTACCCTGGCCGGGCAGGGCATCTCTCACGCCATTGGCTTGGGCGGGCGTGATTTAACCGCCGAAATCGGTGGCATCAGCGCGATCAGCGCACTGCGTATGTTGGCGGCCGATCCGCAAAGCCAGGTGTTGGCGTTTGTCTCCAAGCCTCCGGCAGAAGCGGTACGTCAACGGGTTATCGATGAGATGAAGACCCTTGGCAAGCCGGTGGTCGCGCTGTTCCTGGGAGCCAAAGCGCCTGCCAAACAACAGGGTAATATCACCTTCGCCGCGACATTGGATGAAGCCGCCCGCCTGGCTGCGATGTTGGCCAACGTGCAGCAAATGGCCGCACAGCAACCTGCGGTGTGTGGTGGCAAAATCTCCGGTCTGTACGCCGGTGGCACATTGGCGGCGGAATGCGCCATGCTGCTGGCCGATCGGCTGGGCGTGGAGGCCGACAGCAAGCATCAACATGGCTCAATGCTTAATGCTGACGGGCACCGCATTATCGATATGGGGGACGATTTCTACACCCAGGGCAAACCACACCCAATGATCGACCCCTCCACCCGCAATCAGGAAATTGCCCACCTTGCTCAACAGCCGCAGATTGGCGTGTTGCTGCTGGATGTGGTGATTGGCTATGGCGCACAGATTGATCCCGCAGACTCCTTGGCTACCGAAGTCAAACGAGTGCGCGAAAAGCGTGGCACGGCTCATCCGTTAGCGGTTATCGCCACGGTGACCGGCACCGAGCAGGATCCCCAGCAGCGTTCCAAGCAGATTGCCACGCTCAACGAGGCGGGCATTGCCGTGATGAATTCGCTGCCTGAAGCGGTAGCGCTGGCCTGCCAGTTAATCGCCCCGCCAGCGCAAGGCATTAGCGAACCGGCACCCGCCATGCTGGCCGGTGTTTCCGTGATCAATGCAGGCTTGCGTAGCTTTGCCGACGATCTGCAAACCAACGAAATTTCAGTGGTGCATTACCAATGGGCCCCGGTGGCCGGTGGTAATCAACGATTGGCTAACATACTGAAAAATTTAAAGTAAGGGATTGATATGACCGCAACTATTGAACAAGCAAACGCCGCCGTTATCGCCAGGATCCGTGAAGCCCGCCCTCATTGGCAGGATGTTGATTTAGCGAAAAACCTGATCCCGCAGTTGGCGCAGGGAAGAAAGCTGTTGCATGCCGGGCCACCGGTCACCTGGGCGGAAATGAGCGGCCCGGTACGCGGTGCCTGCATTGGGGCCTGCCTGTTTGAGCAGTGGGCCGAAAACGAGCAACAGGCGCTGGCGCTGCTGGAAAACGGCGAGATTGAGTTCATCCCTTGCCATAACGTCAGTGCCGTTGGCCCGATGGGCGGTATCACCTCGGCGCATATGCCGCTGGTGGTGGTGAAAAACACCGTTCATGGCAACTATGCCTACTGCAACCTGAACGAAGGGATCGGCAAGGTGATGCGCTTTGGCGCCTATGGGCCGGACGTGCAGGCTCGTCTGTGCTGGATGCGTGACTCACTGGCACCGGTGCTGAAAGAGGTGCTGGCCAACTTTGATGAGGGGATTGACCTCACCGCCGTCATGGCCCAGGCCATCACCATGGGGGACGAGTTCCACCAGCGCAATATCGCGGCGTCGGCGCTGCTGATGCGTCTGTTGGCCCCTAAAATCAGCCTGCTTGAGCGGGACAACGTTGAACTGGCCAAGGTCATGCAGTTCCTCAGCATCACCGATCAGTTCTTCCTCAATCTGGCGATGGCCTATTGCAAGGCGGCCATGGATGCCGGGGCCGAGATTAAGCAAGGCACCATCGTGACGGTGATGACCCGTAACGGTAAAAACTTTGGCGTCAAGATCAGCGGCATGGGCGACCAATGGTTTACCGCGCCGGTCAATACGCCGGAAGGTCTGTTCTTCTCCGGCTATAGCCAGGCCGACGCCAACCCGGATATTGGCGACAGCGCCATTACCGAAACCTTCGGCATTGGCGGTGCGGCCATGGTCGCAGCTCCTGGCGTGACCCGCTTTGTCGGTGCAGCCGGTGGTATGAGTGCCGCGACCGATATCTCCGAAGAAATGGCCGAGATTTACCTGGAACGCAACATGATGCTGCAAATCCCAACCTGGGACTTCCAAGGGGCTTGCCTGGGGCTGGACGCACGCCGGGTGGTGGAAACCGGTATCACGCCGTTGATCAACACCGGGATTGCCCACCGTGAAGCCGGGGTTGGGCAGATCGGTGCCGGCACCGTGCGTGCTCCATTGGGCTGCTTTGAAAAAGCCATCGAAGCACTGGCAGAAAAACTGGGCATCAGCGCGTAACAACCGGTTCGCCCGGAGGCGACTCCGGGCTAGGGAGCAAGTTATGGACATCACCGCGTTAGCCGTTAGCCACTATGCCACGCAAGATTACGGCCCGTTACGCTGCGTGGGGCGTTTCAACAATGCCATCAACTTTCTCTCGCCTAACGATCGGCTACTGACGTTGCACCGTGAAGGGCGTGGGCTTAGCCCGATGGGCTGGGAAATTGGCGATGACGACTTCGACGAAATCTTTGACAGCCTGCCTGCGGCCCAGCATTGCCAGCTTTCTTCGACGGGGATCGAACTGGAGGACATTGCCATCCACCGCCAGGGCAGGAGTTTGGATCTCTGCCTGAAGGTGAGTGGCGAAATCGCGCTGCCGCCATTGGCCGTCGCGTTGGCCGATGTTGCCGCCCATACCGGCCTGTTTGGCCGCCTGGATAGCCTCGTTGATCAGCCGCAGTGCCTGGAAATTCGCGAGCTACAGCAGCACTTTACCGCCTGGTTGTTGGGGCAGGAAGTAGACTGGAGCGTCGTGCTTGGCAAAGGCCCTGGCTTGACGCCAAGCAATGATGACACGGTGCTGGGCATGTTGCTGGTGGCTCATCTCGATAGCCGCGTGGATGTCACAAGGTTGCCGTCCTTTTTTGCCGCCAGCCAGCCCTTGAACCAGTTGACCACCTTGGTCAGCGTCCACTATTTGCAGTTTGCCGAACAGGGGATTTTCTCTACCCCGGTACAACTTCTGGCACGTGCCTTACTCAGGCCCAAAGAATTGCCCGTGGCCATCAACGATATGTTGGCCACCGGGCATTTTTCCGGTGCGGATACGTTATTGGGCGTCTGGCTGGGCGCGATGGCAATCAATCGTCTTTATTAATTCATTAGCGGAAAACCATACCGAATGCCGTTCGGTATGGGCTGCTATTACTTGAAAATGGGTATCTGAATGGAAACGTTAGTAATTGCCTTAGGGGGCAACGCCCTGTTAAAGCGTGGCGCGGTGTTATCTGCAGAGAATCAATACCAGAGCATTGCGTTAATTGCCGATGCCATTGGCAAGCTGGCCAAGAAATACCGCATCGCCATCGTGCACGGTAACGGCCCGCAGGTCGGGCTGCTGGCGCTGCAAAACCTGTCCTATCGCGATGTTCCCCCTTATCCGCTGGACATTCTGGTGGCGGAAAGCCAGGGTATGATCGGCTATATGCTGGCTCAGCAGCTAGGGGCGTTCCATCCTGCTCAGCCGGTGTCTACATTGCTGACTCGCGTCTTGGTAGACAGCGAAGATCCGGCGTATCGGGAACCCAGCAAATTTATCGGGCCGGTTTATGAGCCACAGCAGCAAGCCGAGCTGGAACAAAAGTATGGCTGGAGCATGAAGCTGGATGGGAAATACCTGCGCCGGGTGGTGCCTTCCCCTGAGCCGAAAAAGATTATCGATATTGAAGCGATCAATCTGCTGTTGGCGAAAAACCATATCGTGATTTGCAACGGCGGTGGCGGCGTTCCGATGGTGGCCGGTGCACAGGGAATGGTCGGCAGTGAAGCGGTGATCGACAAGGATCTGGCCTCTGCGTTACTGGCCGAAGCTCTGAGTGCCGATCACCTGGTGATCCTCACCGATGCGGATGCGGTATATCAGCACTGGGGGACGCCGCAGCAAAAAGCCATCCGTTCTGCCACCACTCAAGAGCTGGCCCCTATGGCGGTAGCCGATGGCTCGATGGGACCAAAAATCATGGCGGTCAGCCGCTTTGTACAGCGTAGCGGCAAGGTGGCACATATCGGCGCTCTGCAAGATATCGAGTCGGTCCTGGCAGGCACTGCGGGGACATTAATTACACCGTGATACAGGATGGGCCTGGCGGCCCATCAACCAAGGGAAAATGAATATGCAAACTATAAAAACAGAGCGAGTACCCTATTGGATTAAAACCGTTGTGATCTTCTTCCTCGGCTGGGTCGTTATCTATGCCGGGCGCTCGGTACTTAGCCCCATTATGCCGCAGATCCAAAACGAGTTCGGGCTGTCAAAAAGCCATCTGGGGTTAATCAGCAGCCTGTTCTTTCTGACCTACACCCTTTTGCAGGTGCCTGCCGGGCTATTGGGCGACCGCCTGGGCAGAAAACGCATTCTGGTTAGCGGCTTTATGCTGTTTGCGCTGTTTATTGCCGCCATCAGCATCTCATCCAACTTTCTGATTTTCATCGTGCTGTGGATGCTGACCGGCGCTTCGCAAGGCGTCTATTATGGCCCGCAGTATGCGCTTTCTTCCGAGGCTATCCCCAAAAAATGGATCACCTTGGGCAGTGCGGTGATCGGTAGTGGCATGTCGTTCGGTATCGCATTGGGGTATTACCTTTCCAGCTTTATGATCGAACACTTTCATACTTCGTGGAAGATGCCATTCCTGGCGATGGCGGTCCCGGTATTGATTGTGGCGCTGCTGATGCTGTTTTTCATTCGGGAA
The DNA here is from genome assembly GCF_050434425.1 of Serratia sp. 2723. Taxonomy (NCBI): domain Bacteria; kingdom Pseudomonadati; phylum Pseudomonadota; class Gammaproteobacteria; order Enterobacterales; family Yersiniaceae; genus Serratia; species Serratia sp. 2723. The sequence goes on along the minus strand of NZ_JBNDIN010000003.1, from coordinate 167,618 downwards.
AAAGCACCGCAAAGTGCCAGCAATACTCCAGTAGCGGAGACAGCAAAGAGCGAATTCAGTTTTCTGGATCTGTTTAAAAACCGTAACCTGCTGATGGCCTACATCACCATCTTTTGCTCGATCTATGGCTTCTTCGTGATCATTACCTGGCTGCCGTATTATCTGCAAAAAGAACGCGGTATGGATATTGTGCACGCGGCCAGCATCGCTTCCATCGTGCCGTGGATCTCGGTGCTGGGGACGCTGATTTGCAGCTATATCTCCGACAAACTGGGGCGCAGAAAACCGGTGGTGCTGTTTATGCTGCCTTTCTCACTGCTGGCGATCTTCGGCATCGTCTATTCCACCAGCGAAGCGGCGTTGATTGGCGTATTGGTGCTGTATGGCTTTATCGGCAAAATCAGCCTTAACCCGGTACTGATCGCACTGGTGGCAGACAACGCTCCGCGTGCCGCACTCAGTACCGCTTTCGGGCTTTATAACTTCTTTGGCATGGCGGCGTCGATCTTTGCGCCTTACGTAACCGGCTTTATTGCCGACAGCACGGGGACGCTGAATGCGGGCTTCTATTTTGCCGCGATGATCACGGTGGTGGGCTTTATCGCCATGCTGTTTGTCAAAGAGGGAAAACCGGCGCAGGAGGCTTGATATTCGATGCAGGGCGCAACCGTGCGGCTGCGCCCATGTTCGATTAATACAGCAGTGAATACAGCTGGCGGCGATATTTGGCGGCCAGCGCATCGCCAGTCCCCAGTGCGGCCAGAATATCCATCAAGGTCTTGCGGGCGTTACCGTTCGCCGCCGCCAAGTCCTTTTTCAGATGACCCATCAGCAATTCCAGCGCCTCTTCGTTACGGCCAACCTGATGCAGTTGCAAGGCTAGCTGCACGGCCAGCTCGACGTTTTCCGGCTGTTGCTGAACCTGCTGCTGCAACTGCTGAATTTCCGGCGTATCGGCGGCCTGCTTCATCAGCTCAATCTGCGCGACCAGACCGAGGTAACGGGTATCGCGATCCTGCAATGGGATGGTCGCCAGCACGGCTTCGGCATCATCCGTCTTGTTCAGGGCGATCTGGGTTTCCGCCAGCGTCAGGCCGATATCGCTGCGCTGATTGCTGAGGCTCCAGGCGTCTTTCAACAAAGGCAGTGCGTCTACGGCGCGGTCTTGCTGCAACAGTTCGCTGGCTTCCGCCAGCTTGAGATCTTCGGCCTTTGGCAGGAAACGCTGCAGGAATTCGCGGATCATCTCTTCCGGCTGCGGCCCTTGGAAACCATCAACCGGCTGACCCTCCTTGAACAGATAGACGGTTGGCAGGGAACGCAGACCAAACTGGGCGGCGATTGCCTGCTCGGCATCGCAATCCACCTTCGCCAGAATGAACTGACCCGCGTATTCCGCCGCCAGCTTATCCAGGATCGGGGTGAGTTGCAGACAGTGCTGGCTGCGGTCCGACCAGAAGTAGAACAGCACCGGCTGGGACATGGACTGTTCCAGCGTCTGGTGCAGGTTAGTTTCGTTAATATCAACAACGGCTTGAGCTAGCATGGTTTCTCTCTAATCTGATCTTGCAGAATCAATCTATTCTAGATGGGGGCAAAGCGGCGTGCTTCAACCCTTGGCCCCCGTTTGCTTAACCATTACTGCGCAATAGCCAGTCCAGCGCACGGCCCGGCAGCAGGCGTCGCAGGATGCTCATGGTATGCGCCAGTAGGGTGACCGGGTAGCGCAGCTTGGCTTTGGGGCTTTCCAGCGCGTGGCGCAGCTTTGGTAACACCGCTTCGGCAGGTAGCGTCAAACGCTTGGCGATGCTCGGGTTGTGCACCGGTTTATCGCTCTGCGCCTGATTGACGTTCTGGGTGAAGTGGGTTGTCAGCGGGCCTGGCTCGATCAGGCTGACCTGAATGCCGCTGCCGTGCAGTTCCATACGCAATGCGTCTGACCAGGCTTCCAGCGCAAATTTGCTGGCGGCATAGGCCCCACGCCCGGCGCTGGAAATTAACCCCATCACCGAACTGGTTTGAATAATGCGCCCTTCGCCGTGCGGCAGCATGGCTGGCAGCAGCAACTGGGTGAGCTGGTGGGTGCCAAACAGGTTGGCGGAGAATTGCCGTTCCAGTTGTTGGCGTGAAATCGAGCTGAGTGGGCCGTAAACGCCGAAACCGGCATTGTTGAACAGGCCATACAGCCGCCCGTTGGTCAGCTCGATCACCTGTGCGGCGGCGCGTTCTACGCTGGCGCTATCGTCCAGATCCAGCTCAATGCCTTCCAGCCCAAGCTGGCGCATGTTTTCCACATCTTCCGGCTTACGGCAGGCGGCCAGCACGCGATAGCCACGGTTACGCAGGTCCTGCGCCGCAATCAATCCTATCCCGCTGGAACAGCCGGTTATCAATACCGCTTTTTGCATAACTTTACCTAGTAGATAACCCTATTCAGTTAGACTCATGTTTTACTAGTGGTTCCAGCTGTTGTGCCATCCAGGAGGCAATAAACGGCTGGGCATCCTGATTGGGATGCAATCCGTCATCCTGCATCCATTCCGGTTTGATCACCACCTGTTCCATATAAAACGGCAGCAGCGGAATGTTGAACTGCTTGGCCAACGCCGGATACAGCGCACCGAAGGCCTCGGTGTAGCGGCGGCCATAGTTTGGCGGAATATGAATTTGCATCAGCAGCGGTTTGGCCCCCGCCTGCAAAGCCAGCGTGATAATCTGGTTGAGATCGCGCTCGATATCCGTAGCCGGGAAGCCGCGCAGACCATCGTTGGCACCCAGTTCGATCAGCACCCAGCGGGGCTGATGTTGTTTCAACAGCTCGGGCAAGCGTGCCAGCCCCTGAGCGGCGGTGTCCCCGCTGATACTGGCATTGATCACGTTTGGATAGCCAGGTTGTTTCTGCCACTCATCGGCCAGGCGAGTGGCCCAGGCTTGGGCCACCGGTAACCGATAACCAGCACTTAAACTGTCGCCTAAAATCAATAAGGTATCGGCCGCGACAGCACGTAAACTGAATAATCCCAACAGCAAAAGGAAGGGAAGATGCCAGCGGAAAACGTTCTTGAAGTTCATCATCTTAGTAAACACGTTGGTCAGGGTGAGCATCAGCTTACCATCCTCACCGGAGTCGAGCTGGTTGTCAAACCCGCGCAGACAATTGCGTTGATCGGCGAGTCAGGTTCGGGGAAATCAACTCTGTTGGGTATCCTTGCCGGGCTGGATGACGGCAGCGAAGGGGAAGTGCGGCTGCTGGGGGAATCGCTGACCACGCTGGATGAAGAAGGGCGCGCCGCACTGCGGGCAAAAAACGTTGGTTTTGTGTTCCAGTCTTTTATGTTGGTCCCCACCTTGAACGCGTTGGAAAACGTACAACTCCCCGCGCTGTTGCGTGGGGAAAGCGATCGCCAAAGCCGGGACCAAGCGGTGCAACTGCTGGAACAGCTGGGGTTAGGCAAGCGCCTTGGCCACCTGCCAGCGCAACTTTCCGGCGGTGAGCAACAGCGTGTGGCGCTGGCACGGGCGTTCAGTGGCCGCCCAAGGGTGCTGTTTGCCGATGAACCCACCGGCAACCTGGATCGCCAGACCGGTGAGCGCATTGCCGATCTGCTGTTCTCCCTCAACCGCGATTTTGCCACCACACTGATCCTGGTTACCCATGACGAGACCCTGGCGGCACGCTGTCAGCGGCGGCTGCGCTTGCGTGAAGGCAAGCTGTGGGAGGAAGCATGATTTGGCGTTGGTTCTGGCGTGAATGGCGTTCGCCTTCGCTGCTGATCGTCTGGCTGGCGCTGACGCTGTCGGTCGCCTGCGTGCTGGCACTGGGCAGCATCAGCGATCGCATGGACAAAGGCTTGAGCCAGCAAAGTCGCGACTTTATCGCCGGAGATCGGGTATTGCGTACCGCGCACCCGGTGCCGGAAGGCTGGCTGAACGATGCTCGGCAACAAGGGCTGAAAGTCAGCCGCCAGCTTTCTTTTACCACCATGACCTACGCAGGGGATCGTCCGCTACTGGCCAACGTGAAGGCCACCGATGCGGCCTATCCGCTGTATGGGCAGTTGGAAACCCTGCCAGCCAATCTCAAACCCATGCCAGGCAGCGTGCTGGTGGCTCCCCGCCTGTTGGCATTATTGGATATCAAGGTCGGTGACAATCTGGAGGTAGGGGATACCACGTTACGCATCGCCGGTGAAATCGTGCAGGAGCCAGATTCCGGCTTCAATCCGTTCCAGACTGCGCCTGGCATTATCATCAACCTGGCAGATGTGGATAAAACCGGCGCGGTACAGCCGGGCAGCCGCCTGACCTACCGTTATATGTTTGCTGGTACGCCAGCCGATATTCAACGCTATGAGGATCGCCTCAAACCGCAGCTCAAACCCGATCAGCGTTGGTATGGGCTGGAGGAGTCCGGCAGCGCGCTAGGCAAATCGCTACAGCGTTCCCAACAGTTCCTGCTGCTTTCGGCGCTGCTGACCCTGCTGCTGTCGATCGCCGCCGTGGCGGTGGCGATGAGCCACTATTGCCGCAGCCGCTATGACCTGATTGCGGTGCTGAAAACCCTTGGCGCGGGCAGAAAGGCACTCAGCAAGCTGATTATTGGCCAGTGGCTGGCGGTGTTACTGCTGGCGGGAACCTGCGGTAGCGTGATGGGGCTCGGGTTTGAAGCGGTGCTGATCCGCTTGCTGGCACCGGTGTTGCCGGGGGAACTCCCTGCAGCCGGGGGCTGGCCGTGGCTGTGGGCGATGGGTGCACTGGTCATGATTTCGCTGTTGGTCGGGCTGCGTCCGTATCGGCAACTGCTGGCAACTCAGCCGCTGCGCGTACTGCGCCGGGATGTGGTAGCCAACGTCTGGCCGCTGCGTTACTTCCTGCCGGCCACGGCGGTGATTGTGGTCGGGCTACTGACGGTATTGATGGGGGCAAGTACGCTATTGTGGGCCATTCTGGCCGGTATGGTGGTGCTGGCCTTGCTGCTGGGGGGAATTGGCTGGGGCAGCCTGTTGCTGCTGCGGCGCATCACGCTGAAAAATCTGGCGCTGCGGTTGGCGGTGAATCGCCTGTTACATCAGCCTTGGGTGACGGTAAGCCAACTGGCGGCATTCTCGTTGTCGTTTATGTTACTGGCTCTGCTGCTGGTATTGCGTGGCGATCTGCTTGAACGTTGGCAACAGCAATTACCGCCAGACAGCCCGAACTATTTCCTGCTGAATATGACTACGGCACAGGTTCCACAGGTGAAAGCCTTCTTGCAACAGCATCAGCTGCATGAGGAAACCTTTTACCCTATCGTGCGTGTGCGCCTGTCGGAAATTAACCAACAGGTGGCAACGGAGCGGGTACGTGAAGACGATCCCGGTGGCGAGGCGGTTAACCGTGAACTGAATCTGACCTGGCAAAACGATCTGCCGGATCATAACCCGCTGACGGCAGGCACCTGGCCGCCGAAAACCGGCGAGGTCTCAATGGATGAAGGGATCGCCGGCAGGCTCAAGATCAAACTGGGCGATACCTTGACGTTCAGCGGCGATACCCAATCGTTCAACGCCAAAGTGACTAGCCTGCGGCAGGTGGATTGGGAAAGCCTGAAGCCGAACTTCTACTTTATCTTCCCGCCGGGTGCATTGGACGGGCAGCCACAAACCTGGCTGACCAGCTTCCGCTACGACGGCGACGGCAAGGTACTGACACAGCTTAACCGCCAGTTCCCAACCCTGAGCCTGCTGGATATCGGTTCGATCCTCAAGCAGGTCGGCGGCGTGTTGCAGCAGGTGAGCAGGGCGCTGGAGGTGATGGTGGTGCTGGTGGTGATCTGCGGCGGTCTGCTGTTGCTGGCACAGGTACAGGTAGGGATGCGGCAACGTAGGCAGGAACTGGTGGTTTACCGCACGCTAGGCGCTGGCAAACGTCTGCTGCGCGCCACGCTGTGGTGCGAGTTTGCTTTGCTGGGGCTGGTGGCCGGGATCGCGGCGGCGGTGGGGGCGGAAGCCGCGCTGTGGCTGTTGCAAACCAAGGTGTTCGACTTCCCGTGGGCACCTACGCCGGTGCTGTGGTGGGCGTTACCGCTGCTGAGTGCCTTGCTGCTCTCGCTGTGCGGCGGCTGGCTTGGTGTACGCCTGCTGCGCGGCAGGGCGTTGTTCCGCAGCTATGAAGGTTAATTTTTTAATGGCTGTAGCGATGGTAGAGCAAGGTTAATTGCCCCTCACCCCAACCCTCTCCCACAGGGAGAGGGAGCCGTACGGGGTTGCTATCAGGTGAAGGAGTTGATCTGTAACGGATTGATGTAGAGGATGAATACCGTAGTTAATTTGTGGCACGGTAAGTCCCCTTTAGGAGCCGTACGGGGTTGCTATCAGGTGAATATGTTGATCTGTAACAGATTGATGTAGAGGATGAATGCCGTAGTTAATTTGTGGCACGGTAAGTCCCCTCTCCCTTTGGGAGAGGGTTAGGGTGAGGGGGATACACAGAGATTAAATGCCTATCACCCCACAAGATCACCCCAGCTTTTGCTGCGCCCAGGCCAAGCCACTTTGGTACTCGGCTGGCAGCAGCGGCGCTAACGCCTGCAATGCCTGTTGCAAAGAGGCTGCATCGGGATCGTTGAGATTCAGGTGACCCACTTTGCGCCCCTCGCGCACCTCTTTCTCATACCAGTGCAAGTGCACCAGCGGCAGGGCCAGCCATTGCTGATTAACCGCCGTGCCAATCAGGTTAACCATCACCGAAGGCGTATTCACCACCGGCTTAGGCAGCGGCAGCCCCAGGATGGCACGCAAATGCAGCTCAAACTGGCTGATGGAAGCGCCGTTTTGCGTCCAGTGGCCGCTGTTGTGGACACGCGGAGCCAGCTCGTTGATCAACAGGCTGTCCCCCACGATAAAGCACTCCATCGCCATCACACCCACGTAGTTCAACTCATCGAGGATCGCGGCCAACATCTGCTCGGCCTGCTGCTGCAACGCCGGATTGGGCTGTGGCAGCGCCACGCTGGTACGCAGAATGCCTTCTTCGTGCAGGTTGTGGGTCAACGGATAGAATACCGACTGGCCATCGAGACCACGAGCACCCACCAACGACACTTCGCCAGAGAAATTAATCCCCTGCTCGACGATGCATTCGCCATAGTTATCCGCTGGTAACTCAGCCTCCTGGCCAGGGCGCAAACGCCATTGGCCACGGCCGTCGTAACCGCCAACGCGGCGTTTAACGATCGCCAACTCACCCAGGGTGGCAAACACCTGAGGCCATTCGCCAGCATTTGCCAGCAATTGCCAAGGGGCGGTAGCGAGATGAAGCCGATCGAGCAGTTGCTTCTGTGTCAGGCGATCGGCCAAACGCGGGAAGATATCGCGGTTGACGAAGTTATTGTGCGTCGCCAATTCGCGGGTCAGAGCGGTTTCTGGCCAGCGCTCGATCTCTGCGGTGATCACCGCATTTTGATAGGGCACCGCTTCCGGTTCGGCATCCAGACCGACAGGATAAACTGCAATCCCCAACGGTTCACCGGCCTGGCGCAGCATACGCCCTAACTGGCCGTTACCCAGTACGCAAACCGGCTTCATGCGTCCTCCTGTGGGTCCGGGTGGTTCAGTACCTCGTCGGTCTGGGCCTGACGCCACTGCGCCAACCGCTGTGCCAGCCCGGCATCGTGCAGCGCCAGGATTTGTGCTGCCAGCAACCCGGCGTTGGCCGCACCGGCTTTACCGATAGCGAGCGTACCAACCGGAATGCCGCGTGGCATCTGCACGATGGAATACAGGCTATCGACACCGCTCAATGCAGCGCTTTGTACCGGCACACCCAGCACCGGAACCAGCGTTTTGGCCGCCAGCATGCCTGGCAGATGCGCAGCACCACCGGCACCGGCGATGATCACGTCAAAACCCATGGCCTTGGCATGTTCGGCAAAGCTGAATAGTTTATCCGGCGTACGGTGGGCGGAGACAACTTCGACATGGAACGGGACATTCAGCGTGGTCAGAACTTCGGCCGCGGACTGCATAGTGGCCCAGTCACTTTTTGAACCCATTACGATTGCGATTTTAACCCCAGCGTTGGCGGCTGAAGTAGCGGTGGCTCCCATGAGTGCATGGCTCCTGTGATGTGGACAAACGTCGGCTGGCAGGCCGTATGAGGGCGTAGAGCATATCATGGGTACAGGGTAAGGAAAACGGTTGCGTCGACGGTTTTGCCATCAAAAGCGTGAAAACAGCTTAGAAGGGGAATTGGATCAGTTCGACGGCATCTGCCGTGACTTTCATCATCGAGCCTTCCGTATGCCAGGCTCCCAACACGGCGCGATGGGCTTCACCGTTCGGTAATGTCAGCGGATGGATTGCCGGGCGATGGGTGTGGCCGTGGATCATCCAGTGGACGTTGTGGCGCAACATGGCCTGCTCAACGGCCTGCGGGTTGACGTCCATAATCGCGGTGGATTTGTATTGGTTGCTTTGCTGGCTGCGTGCACGCATTTTAGCGGCGATCTTCAAGCGCCAGCGCAGGGGGAGCGCCAGAAAAGCACGTTGGATCCAGGTGTTATGAACTTTTTTGCGGAATTCCTGATAGGCCTGATCGTCGGTGCACAGGGTATCGCCATGCAGGATCAGGATCTTGCGACCATACAGCTCGACGACTTGCTCTTCCGGTAGCAGGATCATGCCGCTCTGTTTGGCAAAGCGCTTACCCAACAGGAAATCGCGGTTGCCGTGAATGAAGTAGCAGGGCACTCCGGCCTGGGGCAACGCCTTTAGTGCGGCGGCAATTTCGCTATGCAACGGCTCGGGGTCGTCATCACCAATCCAGGCTTCAAACAGATCGCCCAGAATGTATAACGCATCGGCGTGAATGGCTTCACGCTGCAAAAAACGCAGAAAACCGGCAGTGATTGCCGGTTCCTGTGCGCATAGATGCAGGTCTGCGATGAACAGCGTGCTCATGCAGCCGCGATTACTCGCTGACGGTAACGCTGGTGATCACCACATCTTCAACCGGTACATCCTGGTGCATGCCGCTGCGGCCAGTTTTTACCGCTTTGATCTTCTCGACCACGTCCATGCCTTCTGCCACTTCGGCAAATACGCAGTAACCCCAACCCTGGGCGTTTTCAGCACGGAAGTTCAGGAAGTCGTTATCAACCACGTTGATGAAGAACTGGGCGGTAGCAGAGTGTGGATCGTTGGTACGAGCCATTGCCAGGGTGCCACGGGTGTTTTTCAGGCCGTTGTTAGCTTCGTTCTTGATGGTTGCTTTGGTGTCTTTCTGATGCATACCAGGTTCAAAACCACCGCCCTGAACCATAAAGCCGTTGATGACACGGTGGAAGATGGTGTTGTTGTAGAAGCCTTCACGGCAGTAGTTCAGGAAGTTTTCAACGGTAACCGGTGCCTTGTCAGCAAAGGTTTTGATAACGATATCGCCGTGATTGGTGTGGAAAGTAACCATAGTTTTAGTCCTAGCAAGATGAAATGAGCTGTCACATAGGAAGGCGTGTGAGCAATCAGACCGACTTTATAACATATCTCCATTAATCAGTCAGCAGTGGCTAGAGTGGCAGTTCCGCGGCAGAAATACATGTGTTGTAATCTTGGTCTGGATTGGGTTAATTCCGATCTTACGCAATTTTCTGCCGATCAATTCAGCAATCCTTGGGCTTGACCTTGCAATAGAGCAGCCTTCGGGTTTCAATATGCGGATATTTTGTTATCACGCACACCACGGACAGCCCTGATGCTAAAGATTTTTAATACCCTGAGTCGTCAAAAAGAGGAATTTAAGCCTATTCATGCCGGTAAAGTCGGTATGTACGTGTGCGGGGTAACCATTTATGACCTGTGTCATATCGGTCATGGGCGTACCTTTGTCGCTTTCGACGTGGTAGCGCGCTATCTGCGTTATCTCGGCTATTCGCTGAACTACGTGCGTAACGTGACCGACGTGGACGATAAAATCATCCGCCGCGCGGCAGAAAACGGCGAAACCTGCGATCAACTGACCACGCGTATGCTGGCAGAGATGCACGCCGATTTTGATTCACTGCTGATCGAACGCCCGGATCAGGAACCGCGAGCCACCCATCATATCGAAGAAATCATCGAGATCACCCAACGCCTGTTGGCGCGCGATCATGCCTATGTGGCCAGCAACGGTGACGTGATGTTCTCCATCGATAGCGATCCGCAATACGGCCTGCTTTCCCGCCAGGATCTGGAGCAACTGCAAGCCGGTGCGCGTGTAGAAATCGACGACGTGAAGCGCAACCCGATGGACTTCGTGCTGTGGAAGATGTCCAAGCCAGGCGAACCAAGCTGGAAATCGCCTTGGGGCCCAGGCCGCCCAGGCTGGCATATCGAATGCTCGGCCATGAACTGCAAACAGCTTGGCACCCATTTCGACATACACGGCGGTGGCTCCGATCTGATGTTCCCGCACCACGAGAACGAGATAGCCCAATCCAGCTGCGCGCATGATGGCCCGTACGTCAATTACTGGATGCATTCCGGGATGGTGATGATCGACAGAGAGAAGATGTCCAAGTCATTGAACAACTTCTTTACCATCCGCGACGTGCTGGGGTACTACGACGCCGAAACCGTGCGTTACTTCCTGATGTCTGGCCACTACCGCAGCCAACTGAACTACAGCGAAGACAACCTCAAGCAGGCGCGTGCCTCGCTGGAACGTTTGTATACCGCGTTGCGCGGCACTGACGCGAATGCCAAACCTGCTGGCGGCGAAGTCTTTGAAGCGCGCTTCCGTGAAGCCATGGACGACGACTTCAACACCCCAGAAGCCTATTCCGCGTTGTTCGATTTGGCGCGTGAAGTAAACCGCCTGAAGAGCGAGGACATGGCGGCGGCGAATGGGTTGGCGGCAGAGCTGCGTAAACTGGCCAAGGTACTGGGCCTGCTGCAACAGGAGCCTGAACAGTTCCTGCAAGGTGGCGCGCAAGCGGATGACTCGGAAGTAGCAGAGATCGAAGCGTTGATCAAACAGCGTAATGATGCACGTGCCGCCAAAGACTGGGCGCTGGCAGATGCCGCTCGCGATCGGTTGAACGAGATGAATATCGTGCTGGAAGATGGCCCGCAGGGGACTAGCTGGCGTCGTAAGTAAGTTAGATCCTTGATCAACATGAGTAGCCGGACCGCTTGAGCGATCCGGCTTTTTTGTGCACAGAAAACCTCCAGCTAGGCTGGAGGTTCCGTAAAGCTTTCAGCTTTGAGCCAGTTATAAAAACCCCTTTTGATTTGTTAAAACAGTTTGCGGTCTGGCAACTGCAAACGTTCAACTAGAAATCAAAAGGGGGTCCCTATGAGGGACGAAAAGAGCTTAGCGCACACGCGATGGAACTGTAAATATCACATAGTATTGGCGCCGAAGTACCGAAGACAGGTGTTCTACGGGGAAAAGCGCAAAGCGATTGGCAGTATCTTAAGAAAGCTGTGCGAATGGAAGAACGTGAATATTCTGGAGGCGGAATGCTGTGTGGATCACATCCATATGCTTCAGGAAATCCCACCCAAGATGAGTGTGTCGGGCTTTATGGGATATCTGAAGGGAAAGAGCAGCCTGATGCTTTATGAGCAGTTGTCGATCTCCTATCCGGGTAGCCCGTTTACGGGCCGTAAGTAATCCATAGATGCAAATGTCAATCGCGATGCACCTGTTAGGGCGCAGCTGGCAACAGAGCCTTATAGGCGCATATGAAAAACCTCCGGCTATGCCGGAGGATATTTATTAGCTTTAAAGCATAATAATTTAGATGATATTCACCATAGTTTATTAAAATGAGTTGTTAAAGAAGCTTCATGTTTAGTTGCTAATGAGTCATTGCAGACAACGAATTTTGGCTTTGAGACATCTAGTTCCGGAAGATTTAATTGCCCATGCATCAATAAGTAATTATATAAATCAAGCATGTTATCATTAGTGGTATCAACAAGTAATCGACCTAATGTGATATGTATAATGTTTTTATGCAGTTCTTGTGGGATTGCGATGGCATTGTATACCTCCCTTCTGAAGGTCATTAGTGCTGATGATTCTCCAATTAATATCAACGTACCGTTAGAGGTTAGTAATACATCTTTAAACTTAACCTTTAACATCCCTATCTTATTGTAAATGTTTGCTATTTCTCGACAAAATAAAATCAGCTCACTTTTTTTGCTATCAAATATCGGTCTCGTATCGTTAAATACAGTGAGAAGAGTAGAGTGCAACCTTTCTTGTGGTTCAATAGATATGAATGGAAATAGCGCGGCCAAGGCATGACAGTAATCATCAATGCTTTTGATGAAATCAAAGAATTTCTCGTCTGCCTCTTTATAAAGAGGAATGTCAAGTTGACCAACATTTAAACTAATGTCAATCATGTCATCATTATTTACTTGCTTAAGCCATTTAGAACCTTTTTCAAGTTTTTTTAATGTTGCATTTCTAATAAAAGCATACCTCATTATCGAACCTCCTCAAAAAACTTTTGAATGACTTGACAAGTATAAAGAATGCTTTCATTTGATAATTCGGGGTATATTGGTAGTGAAAGTAGTTGATCAGCAGCGATCTCTGATATTTTTAAACTATTACTTTTCTTACAAATTAATTTTAAGGCTGGCTGTTTGTGTACAGGAATAGGATAGTGGATGCCAGTTTCTATTCCTTTTAGAGTTAAAAACTCTTTTAATGCATTTCTTTTTTCTGTTCTAATTGCAAAGACATGGTAGACATGCTTTGCCTCAGGTAACACAGTGCTAGTGATTACAGGGAGACCAGATAAGTTTTTTTATATAGTTCTGCTTTATTTATTCTAGAGCTAGTCCATAACGGTAAGTACTTTAATTTTATATCGAGGACGGCACCTTGTATTGCATCCATTCTATAGTTATAGCCCTCAATGTTATGTTCATATTTTCGAGAGCTTCCCCAGTCACGGATTAGTTTAAGTTTTTCTGCATACATTTCATTGTTTGTAACTACAGCTCCCGCCTCTCCATAGGCGCCTAAGTTTTTCCCAGGGTAAAAGCTAAAGCATGTCATATCACCTATAGATCCTATCCTATGCCCTTTATATTCGCTATCATGTGCCTGAGCAGCATCCTCGATAAGAACTAGGCCATGTTTACGGCTTAGATTTCTGATTTTATCTATTTCGCATGGGTTACCGTGTAGATGAACAGCGATAATTGCTTTCGTTTTATCGGTGATCAGGCATTCAATTTTTTCACAATCTATATTCAACGTTTTATCAGAAATATCAACCAATACAGGCACCGCTCTTGATAGCCTGATTGCTGCTGCGGTGGCAACAAATGTGGTAGCTGTAGTGATCACTTCATCTCCTTCCTGAATACCAGCTGCGAGAAGAGCCATATGTAATGCGCTTGTGCCAGAATTACAGGCTACGGCATAGGGTACATTACAAAAATTGGCAAAATTTTTCTCAAATTGAAAAACTTTTTCACCAAGACAATAGTGACCACTTTTAACTACATTTAATATAGCATTATTAATCTCTGTTTCTATACAGTTATATTGAGAAACCAGATCTAAATATTTAACCTTCATCTATAATACCTCCGTTGTACCGACAGGAACAAAATCACTATTATTTGCTATAGACCGGTCAATGCTTTCCAATAGAATTAAGATGTCTAAAGCGAACACCGCATTATCATTTCTATAATCTCTATTTTTAATTAATTTTATAAAGGTATTTATTTGATTTTGTATGGCTTCTGTTTTCTCAAGATAAATACTTTCTTTTAACAAAGATCTACTGTAATCAACGCTATCTAATTTTTCTGGTATTTCATTTTTATATATGGTGATTTTATTGTTGGATAGGCAATCGTCATAGAACAATGAGCCTTTAGATCCTATAATCACTGTATCCCTGAATTTACAGGGACTTAACCAGTTAACCACAATAGATGCATTGAATCCCTCCTCATACCGTATTAATATTTGGCATAGGGTTTCATTATAACCATAATGACTTTTAACACCTGAGGCTGAAACAGATAGCGGACGTTATTCCAAATAAAAACTTAATGATATAAAGATCATGTATGGCCAAGTCCCAATGAACATTTACATCCTTTCTAAATCTACCAAAGTTTGAACGGTTTGATTGATATAAAATCGGATTGCCTAAATTAACTTCATCCTTAATCGCTTTACGCAGCGCTTTAACTTCGGGTGTATGTAGATATGTATGGCTTGAAAAAATTATCTTTTTATTTTTATTTGCTAAATCTATTAACTCCTTAAGTTCTTCAGAACTTGGAGTGATAGGTTTTTCAACGAAAACATGCTTATCGTTTTCTAAAGCCAGCTTGGCAAGTCGGTAGTGAGTATGTGCTGGGGTAACGATGAAGACAGAATCAATAGATTGATCTCGAAGGATGGTCTCATAGTAATCTATGGAAATTATTTTCTCACTAATCTTTTCATAAGATGAGGAAGTTTTTATATTTATGTCATGAATGAATATGTTACTAATATCATTATTATTAATAGCATTGCGAATGATATTCCTTCCCCAATACCCAGCCCCAATGATTGCAATATTCATAACACCTCCATTGTTATCAAGGTTCAATAATGCTAGTGTGGTGATCACAATGATGTTAATAAGATCACAAAAATGAAATACAACATTGGCAATATTACGCTGCTGTCATCCATGACATTCTTTCAATTTTTTATCCAGGGAACATGGAGCATGACTCTTGGACTGGTATTAGAAAATAATCACATGGCAAGCAACATTAAAACAGCTTTCTTTTTACTAGGAGTTGCAACTATATTATCCCCTTTGGCTTTTGGCTATATTTCAGATAAGATCATATCACCGAAGGCTATATTAGCTGCTCTGTACTTATTGAATGGGATAAATTTTATAATTTTATATGTTTCATTTTATCATGGCAATATTAATATTGTCATGGGGATTATTTTTCTTACGGGAGTTTTATTCTATCCTACGATATCTTTGGTTAACTCAATAACATTTCAAAATATAAGCAATGAAAAGTTGTTTCCTATTATAATATCATTTGGAACTCTAGGGTTCATCTTCTCTGGGTTTATCATCGGATATTATGAAATTGAAGATAATTATAATCTGTATTTGATTGCATCATTTTTCTCAGTATTAATGGCAATTGTATCTATAAATGGCAATCTAAAGCTAAACGTGATAAGAAATAATACTAAAGATAATTTTATTTTAAGTTTAAGTAGCGTATGGTGCTCGATAAAGAAAGGAAACTCGGTCCTAATAATAATATGTGCCTTGCTGCTTATGATTTCACAGGTCTCCTATAGTGCATATATACCTATTTATCTTAGATATCTAGGTTTTAAAAGTCCAACAAGTATAATGCAACTGGCTGTAATTTCAGAACTTCTTTTGATTTTTTCTTTGTCGTTGTTACTTAATAAATTTAAAGTAAGAAATATTTTAATTTTTGGTTCCCTTGCCTATTTACTGAGAAATATATTGTTTATTAGTGCTGAGGTTTATAATTTTACTGCATTGATGATTGTGGTCCTTATCATTCAGGGTATTTCTTGGGTGCTCTTTTTTATTACTCTAGATATATTATTGAAAAATATTTCATCTGATGAAAATAATCATAAAATGCAAAGTTTCAAGGTTTTTTTTATTAATGGTATCGGTTCATCACTCGCTTCCTTAGTTTGTGGTATGGCATATAATAATTGGGTAGGAGTTGAAGAAACTGAAGGTTGGGTTTATTTTTGGAGCATTCCCTTGGTTACATCAATTTTTGCATTCTGTATATTAATATTTACCGTAAAACATAGGGGGTAGTTTACCGTTAAGCAATTTTCTTAATGGCCCAGCTTAATCAGCAGAGAAACCTGATTGATGCGATGACGATACGTGATGTCAAAAAACACAGGATTGAAGTCAACTTTAAGCTAACGGTAAGGAAAAGGACGACCCTGGACGAACTGTATGGCACGTTGCGCGCTATGCAACACGTGTGCTTCGTCGCATTGGAGCATTAACAGGTTTGAGTGGATCAAAAATGCCGGGTAGCTTGGCCGACCCGGCATTTTTTTCCTGGCGGTTGAACAATCAGGCTTTAACCGTGACGTTCATGCCTTTGTAGCTGACCTTCTGGCCATCAACGATCTTGCAGCGCTTACGCGTTTCGACCTGACCGTTTACTTTGACCTGCCCTTCGGCGATCACTTCTTTCGCGGCACCGCCGCTGTCACACCAGCCCTGGAACTTCAGCAGATCGCACAGTTCGACATGAGGGTGACCTTCCAGATTGAAAATTTCCATACTGCCTTAACTTAGTTAGGTTGAACGTCGTGAAATTCCTCGCAGGCTTGCAAGGTATTTTGGATCAGTGTAGCAACGGTCATGGGGCCGACGCCACCAGGAACCGGAGTAATGTAGGCCGCGCGTTCGCTTGCGGCTTCGAAGTCTACGTCGCCGACTACTTTACCACTTTCCAGGCGGTTGATGCCGACATCGATCACGATCGCGCCCGGTTTGATCCAATCACCTGGGATAAACCCTGGTTTGCCTACGGCAACGATCAACAGATCGGCATTTTCGACGTGGTGGCGCAGGTTTTTGGTAAAGCGGTGTGTCACGGTAGTGGTACACCCGGCCAGCAGCAGCTCCATGCTCATCGGGCGGCCAACGATGTTGGAGGCACCTACCACCACGGCGTTAAGGCCATAGGTATCGATGTTGTAGCGTTCCAACAGGGTGACAATGCCGCGTGGGGTACAAGGGCGCAGCTTGGGCGCGCGCTGGCACAGGCGGCCGACGTTGTAAGGGTGGAAACCGTCCACGTCCTTGTCCGGACTGATCCGCTCCAGCACCTTCACGTTATCAATGCCCGCAGGCAGAGGGAGCTGTACCAGAATGCCGTCGATTTCTTGATCGGTGTTTAATTTGTCGATCAGCGCCAGCAGTTCAGGCTCGCTGGTGGAGGCCGGCAGATCGTAAGAGCGGGAGATAAAGCCCACTTCCTCACAGGCTTTGCGCTTGCTGGCGACATAAATCTGCGAAGCCGGATTCTCACCAACCAGTACCACCGCCAGGCCCGGCGCACGCTTGCCAGCCGCCAGACGTTGTTTCACTTGCTCAGCCACTTCGTTTCTAACCTGCTGCGCAATCGTTTTGCCATCAATAATCTTTGCTGCCATCAGTGAGGAAATCCATCATTTAAGAAAAGCGGGGGATGGCGCTATTTTGGCAGAAGAGAGGCGCGCTGTCAGGCTTTCGATCGGGTTAATGCAGAGAATAAGCACACGATTGCGTAGCGATTTATACATTTTTTACACCAACGGAATGATCCTCTACGTTTTTTTTACCTCCAGTCTTTTAGGCTTTACCCATTGCCCCTGGCGTTTGGGGCCTATGGCGGCAGGATCATGCAGACGATTACTCGGCTCTATCCATTGCATCAACGTGGCAACAATCTACCAGATGAACAGCGGCATATTGGTGAAACGGTGTTTGATTCCTCCCTGCATCCGGCGCAGGTTGCATTGTTGCAGGCGCTACATCGGCTTTGTAAGCCGAAGCGCCCCGGTCCTTCCTGGAACCAGCGTATGGCGCAGTGGTACAAAAGGAGTCGCCAATGATGCGCTGTGCTGCTTTACTGTTGGCATCACTGCTTGCGATGCCATTTTGCCAGGCATCAATGAATACCTTGGCAACCAGTGAGTTGTCGGGGGCAATGCTGGCGCAGACCTGTAATGTGCTAAACGTTCCGCAGACCGATTGGGGGGATATCAACGCCGTGGTGCGATCGGCACGTGCCTGTTTGCCGCAAAAAGCAGGGCAGAGGCCAAACCCACCCCCATTTGCACCAGCGGCTGAACCACAAAGGGTCGATGATGCGGTATTGTGGCAGGGGATTAGCGTAACCAGATCATCGCGTTAGGGTAATTTACCATGGTTTTTTGTGCGAAAAATCGCCATAAAACACCTCTGTTGCCGCCACATCGTCAAAAGGCATTGACTCGATAACCTCTGACCGTATAATCCAACTCCGCAACCTTGGTTGCCGCATCCGCATTTTAATGCGCCCTTAGCTCAGTTGGATAGAGCAACGGCCTTCTAAGCCGTAGGTCACAGGTTCGAGCCCTGTAGGGCGTACCATTTTGAATCATAGACTTACGCATCATTCGTTCCTTCCTGTTTTTCAAGGTGGGACAGATTTGGGACACTAACGCCAAAAATCGCATCAATCTGGCGCGCATGTTCGGTCAAATGACTTGGTGCCAGGTGGGCATACCGACGCACCATTTCTATGCTTTCCCATCCCCCCATTTCTTGCAAAGCAGAAAGTGGGACACCTGTCTGAACCAGCCAGCTCGCCCACGTATGCCGCAGGTCATGAAATCGGAAGTCTGTTATCCCTACGCGCCGCTTTCCTGTATTCCACGCAGAATTATCATCAACCCTCAATTTTCTGACTGCCGCTGTTTTTCTGCCACCGGCGATCTTGCGAGCCTGGGTGTGAACAAATACAAACCGAGAATGTCGGCCTATTTGATCTCTTAGCACCTTGCAAGCCGTGTCATTGAGTGCCACGCCGATCGCCTTGCCAGCCTTTGCATCTTCTGGATGAATCCATGCCACCTTTCTTTGCATATCGACCTGCGACCATTCCAAATTGATTATGTTGGAGCGCCGCAAACCGGTGGCCAAGGCAAAAACTACAACATGTCGAAAACCATCAGGCATGCACTTAATCAGCGTGGTGGCCTCTTCCTTTGTCAGCCATCGAACGCGCTTGCTTATCGGCTTTCTTACCTTGATCACTGGAGCTTTACGCAGCCACTTCCATTCATCAGCGGCGATTTTTAACAATCCTCGCATAAATGAAAGGTGCTGACTTCGCGTAGCAGCCGCTACAGGCTTCGCAACATACGGCGGGATCGGCTTACCTTTTCTCTCGGCCGCGTCTCGCTGTGACTCCCATCGCTGCAAGTGCTTCCTATTTGGCATTTTTGCCACAGCAGCCACAATGTGATCTTCTGTTATAGAAGCAATGTTTTTGCCTGAAAAATGCTGCAGGAAGAATTCTATCTTAGTGCGGTCATCATCCAGAGACCGCTTATCCTCCTTCTCCGTCAGCCAGCGCAGGCAGGCTTCATCAAATGTGTGATCCGCCCTCTCTCCCAATTTGTTAACTCGCCACGCTTTCGCTCTTAGCTGATCATAGAGTTCCTGCAGTAGCCATTGATGATCTGGTGGTTGTTGATAGCTGGGTGGCCTATCCGGCTCTGGGTACCTTTAGCCAGCAGGAAGAGATAGAGTTAGAAGATGGCTCCTACCTATGCAAAGTGACCTGGACGGCACCTGCCAACATTTCAGAGAATCAGGTAGTTTATATTCAGGCTAATGCCTCAACGCCTTTGCGTTCTGGGTATGCCATGGTTGAATTGGTTGGTAAGTAATCATTAATGGTTCAGTTACCCGAGATTTATCGGGTAACTTCATAAAATAAATGGTATTTACGTTGTTAGGCAGCGTTAATCTAAAATTACTTTTTCGTTGGCCCCGACAGCATCAATAATTCCAAGAATGGGGACGTCACCTTTGATGGATTCAATACTGACATGTGGCGAAATTCCTTGTCAGGAAAAGCGAGTCGTTGGCGTGGCATACAAGTTTGAAAAACTATAGTCTGGAAATCCCTAATGCATCAGCCGGCCGGTTGCGTCATCCATATAAACCAACAGACAGTATTTTGATGCACGGCCTTCAAACCAGTCATGGTGAGAGCCGTCAATTTGAATGAGTTCAACGAGACAGTCGCGACGATATGCACAAATACCCATTTATTGTGTATCCCTATCTGGTCACGTAGCACCCGGCAAGCGGTATCGTTGAGGCCGACACCCATCGCCTTTATGCTTTACTCTGCTCCAGGTGTAACCGCTGGGGCTTTCTCATGCCTGGGCTGAGTATTACATTGAGACTTTGTTTGCTGGTCAATAGCTAAGATGACATTGCTTTTATGTACGGTGCTTTCTGTTATTTTTTAAAACTCAAACACAATGACATAACAGGAGTTTCCTATGTATCAAATTGATTATAATAGCTATCGCTCGGTAAAAGGCTTCAATCGCCGAGTTCGTTTTCTGGTCATGCATTACACCGCCGTTGATTTTGCCACTTCGGTTAAACTACTTTCCGGCGATGGTGGCGTCAGTGCGCATTATCTCGTACCAGACCCATCAGAAAAAACGTATATCGAGGCAGGTTTCAAGGATATGCGTATTTTTAATCTGGTCGATGAGAGTGAGCGGGCGTGGCATGCCGGCGTCAGTACATGGGCTGGGAGAAGTAACCTCAATGACACTGCCATTGGCATCGAAACCGTTAATCTGGCAACAGATAACAACGGAGAGTTCACCTTCCCTCCGTACAATCCGGCTCAGGTCGATGCTATCAAAGAATTGGCGCTGAATATCCTACAGCGTTACCCCGATATCACGCCTACCAATGTTATTGGACACAACGATATCGCTCCGGGAAGAAAAAGTGATCCGGGGGCCGCATTCCCCTGGAAAGCACTTTACGAAGAGGGGGTGGGAGCCTGGTATGATGAGCAGACCAAGCACCGTTATCAGCATAAGTTTTGCTGCCAACTTCCAGAGAAAACGGAGGTAATTGGTAAACTTAGCCGCTACGGGTATGACACATCAGGTGCCAATACTGAAAGTGGTTACCGAGATCTTATCCGTGCATTTCAGCTTCATTTCCGGCAGGAAAGATATGATGGCGTTTTAGATGCTGAAACAGCAGCAATACTGTATGCGTTGGTGGATAAGTATTTTCCAGAGAAATAACTAATTTAATTCCTCAGTAATCTTCGCAGGCTCACTCAGGTGGGCCTTTCTCATTTCTGATGCCCAGCGGGGTAGGGACATATGCAAATGCATAAAAGTAACCCAGACGTCTGGGTGGTAATCAATCCCATTCCACAATGGCTGCGGGGGATCTCCAGTTCATCCCCATGCCCCACAGATTTTTATACAGAACCTAAAGACTGAAAAACTGATCTTTGCCCCGGGCTTTAGCTACGTAGAGAGCTTTATCGGCATGTGTCAGTAGTACGTTAGACTGGGGCAATTGGCCAAATGTATGAACTGAAAAACCGATGCTTATAGTCAAGTATCCTGTGCTGGATGCGGAGTGCGGTATTCTCAAATCCCGTACGAGTTGGCATAGTGTCTGCACATACAGCGTTGCCTGTTCTTTCGTCATGCCATTGGAGAGAATGACAAATTCTTCGCCGCCATACCTGGCTACAAAATCAGAACCCCGTTTGAAGGACTTACTCAAGCAATCAGCGACACGTATTAGCGCTTCATCGCCTGCCTGATGTCCATAAATATCATTGAATGATTTGAAGTGATCGACATCAATCATGGCGAGAGTCAATGAGTCGCCATTACGGATGGCAATTTTGCATTGAATGTCGAACTGCGTATCAAAAAAACGACGATTATAAATTCCGGTGAGTCCATCCTTTATGGAGAGTTGCTCGAAGTGTATTTTCATTTCCTCGAGGGACCGATGCTCATCACGGAGCTGTTGCTGGATTATCATTCTTGGTGTTACGTCTTTTTGGATCCCGATAAAATTGGTTACAGCCCCACTCTCATCATGAATTGGCGATATGCTTAACTCGTTCCAAAACATAGTTCCATCCTTGCGGTAGTTTCGCAAGGTTACAAGGCAGTACTCGCCATTTTTAACGGCGTTGCGCACAATCTCCAGCTCTGGCTGTTCCCGATCGTTATTTTGTAGGTATCGGCAGTTGATGTTGGTAATTTCTTCGAAGGAGTAGCCGGTCATTCTCTCAAAAGCCGGATTTACAAAAATCAAAGGATTGTCGTCTATGGCATTGTCTGAGATGGTGATGCCGTCTCGTGAATCCATAACCGCCTGTTTAAGAATTTCAATCTTCATACGAAGTCCGTTAGTGGGATCGTAGGGAAAACGTTGTTTGTAAGCAACGCAGCATCAAGGGATCACACGCGATCAAACCAATTTTACAAGTGTAGTTGTTGAAAATGGACCGTGTCCGTTTTTTGGCCTTGTTACTAACCGGAGCCAGAACTGGGTGGTTGCTGTCAAAAAGAGCTCAAAGGCTGAGAAACTTAATTCCCGGTGAGGGTTGCCGCGCCAGTCCTTTAAGTAATGCCAATCTCGTCGCGCATAGGATTCTTGAAAGGGGCGGACTTGGCTTGCCTGCTAACACTGGAATAATCTTGGCAGCGAAGCGGGAGTTTCGTTAACGTAAAAATGGATTCAATAAATCCCTGAGCCGCCCGCAGTGTCAGGTGAAAGATACGTTTGAACATCAGTACGGTGGAATTAGCCAGCTCAGAATAGCGTTGGGGACGCCCGTGGAGGTGTTTTGGCTCATCGTACCATGCTTGGCTTTACTTTTCTGCTACCGCTGCTGGCTGCTCTCCCTCCAGCAATTCATAAATTGTTTTCCCCACCTTTTGGATCGCCTGCTCAATCTCACGGGTCATGGGCTTGCTGTAACTTAGCCGTAGGCAATTGCGGTATTTTCCCGCCGCAGAACTGATAAATCCGACGGCAATCTGGATGCCCTGTGGCAACAAGCAGCGATTCAGACGCAGGCTATCGAATCCGTAAGGCAGTTCCACCCATAACATAAAGCTCCCCTGCGGCCTGCTCAGGCAGGTATTTGGCGGGAAATACTTGATGATCCAACCTGTCATGATATCGCGATTACGTTGGTACTGGCGACGCATACGGCGTAAATGTTGCAGGTAATGCCCCTGTTTGATGAATTCAGCCATGGCCAGCTGTGGCAAGGTGGGTACCCGCCCGGCAGAAATGTACTTCATATGTAACGCTTTTTCTAGGTAACGCCCTGGAGAAATCCAGCCAACCCGCAAACCGGGCGCAACAGTTTTAGAAAAGGAGCTACATAGCAATACGCGGCCATCCTCATCAAATGAGGCAATGGTCGGCGGGCGTGGGTATTGATAAGCCAGTGCGCCGTATACATCGTCTTCAATAATGGCCACGTCATAGCGTTGAGCCAGCGTTAACAGCGCTTTCTTACGCTCATCCGGCATGTTGTAACCCAACGGGTTATTGCAGGTTGGCGTCAGTTGGATGGCTTTAATTGGCCATTGATCCAGCGCCATTTCCAACGCCTCCAGGCTAATTCCCACCACCGGATCGGTCGGGATTTCAATCACCTTCATCCCCATCCCTTTCAGGGTTTGCATCGCGCCATGAAAGCTGGGGGAGTCCACCGCCACAATATCGCCAGGCTGGCAAACGGCCCCTAAAGCAATAGCCAGTGCGCCATGGCAGCCCGAGGTAATGATGATATTTTCTGCGGATTGATGATTACCACTGTCCAGCATCAGGCGAGCAATCTGCTCACGCAATGCCAGAGTGCCGTAAATACTGTCGTAATCCAGCACTTCCTCGCGTTGATGCAGGCTGATACGGGCGAGCAAACGGCTGAGTATTTTCAGGCCAGGGCCAGACAGGTCGGGCGTACCGACGCCCAGATGTAGCACATTATCCTGAGTGCTAACCTTCAAAAACTCCAGCGTATTTTCCCATTGGGATATCTCGACGGGCCTTTGCGCATGGCTGCATAGGGCGGGTAAAGCCGGCAGATTTGAGCTACAGCGCACGAAGTATCCCGATTTCGGCCGCGCCTCGATCAGCAGGCACTCTTCAAGTTGCCGATACGCCTGTTGTACGGTGCTGATACTGACCCCGTGCTCATCACTCAATACCCGAACAGATGGCAGCCGCTCTCCGGCAACATACAGCCCTTCTTTGATGCGTTGGCTAAGGATATCGGCCAATTGTTGGTAGCGAGTCATGGATATCACCAGATAAAGAGAGAGGGACCAGTACAGATGGCGCTGATTTTGACCATTCAGACTGTTTAGCACAGATCTGTATGGAAATAATAGCCGCAATTTGCATCTGTAATGTTTTTCAGCCAAGTATCATGCTAATGGCTCATCGACTGACGGGGAGCGGGTTATGAGTGATATCATTGAAAATCAACATGATGGTGGCTGTTTATTGGCTGAGGGAGCAACAAGGAAACGCCGCAATAGATTTGCCCGTTTATGGTTAAAAGCATACAGATGGGTAAATCGATGGAATGAGCGACGCAAAGCTGCCAATACGCTGGCAAGGCTGAATTGCGAGCAGCTAAAGGATATCGGCCTACGTCGGGATGATATCAAGCGAGACTACAGCCGCCCGTTTTGGCGCTGATTATAGAAACCCGGTTCAATTCGTTCGCGCTGTAAGGGCGTTGCATGTGCTGCGCCCGCTTAGACTCATTCTCTGCGTTGTGTTAATCAGAGTCAGTTGACTCTGGGGTCAGTCGTCCAGATTGTTAATTGTCATGCTCGCATTCAGCACCAGAGGCTTGGCACTTTCTTTGCGCTGTTGCATTAACGCCAGGAAAATCAAATCCGTCAGGGTATTCTGTGCGGTTCTGGACGAAATCGAAGAGCTGCGCCACTCATTTTCATCAGAGACACTTTCCAGGACATAATCGGCTATCTTGGCTAAAGGATTGCCCTTGTTGCCGGTTATGGCTATCACCGTCGCGCCTTGGGCTTTTGCCATGGAGGCGGCGATATGCATATCTTTCCTGCGGCCACTGAAAGAGATAACGATCTGTACGTCTTTGGCATTCAGCGCCTGCGCGGTGGCAATCTGGACGTGAAGATCGGCTTCCACCAGGCTGAGGATACCGATCTTCTGTAATTTGTAGCTCAAATCTTTGGCGGTGAGGCCCGAGCCCCAAATGCCCACGATCTGCACGCGTTGAGCATTATCGATGGCATCGACCACCTGTTGGAAAGTGGAGAAATTTATCCTTTTGGTCGTCTCTACGATCGCGGCAGTTTTCTCATGAGCCAGTTTTTGTGCCACCACCATCAAAGGATCTTCCGATGAGATGGCGTTATGCAAAGCTTTTTGCGGATAAGACTTGAACAGATTATTTCTGCCCAGTTCTTCACTGATGGCAATCTTCAGCGCGGGGAAGCCTTTCATGCCGATTTTCTGGCTAAACTTGACGATGGCAGACTGGCTGACCCCCACATCCTCGGCAAAACGGGAAGAAGACAGGCTCAGGACGGCTTGCGGGTTATCAAGGATATATTTAGCGATCTTTTGCTGGTTTTCGGCCAGGTTTGGCATCAGCCAGGTGATTTCGTTTAGCACCGACATCAATAATATCTCCACTGTATGTAATAGACTATTCCAGCAAGGGTGCTTGACATTCCTTTGGCTCATTTATTTGAAATTATTGAAGATTGCATTTTAAATGGCGCGTTTTTATCTCATTTATTCCTGCTTTACACGTGGTCGAGAATAGATTCGCCGTGACAGTTATCACATTTGCTGAATAAATAATTCCTTAACATTGTCGAAAATTTTAACCCATTGGAAGCCCCTATGAAGATTAATTTAAGCCAGATGGTGACGGAAAGCCGCAACCCGGCCAGTTCGCAAATTGATACGCTGCCCACTCTGGACATGCTCGCAGTGATCAACAGCGAAGACCAAAAAGTGCCGCTGGCGGTAGCCGCTACCTTGCCAGAAATCGCCAAGGTAGTGGATTTGGTGGTAGAGGCTTTTGCCTGCGGTGGTCGATTGATTTATTGCGGAGCGGGTACTTCTGGCCGGTTGGGGATCCTGGATGCCAGTGAGTGTCCACCAACATACGGTACGCCGCGTGAGCAGGTGGTCGGGTTGATCGCCGGGGGGCATGCCGCGATTTTGCAGGCAGTGGAAAATGCCGAAGATAATCCGCAAATGGGCGAACAGGATCTGCGAAATCTCGGTTTCAACGCGCGTGATGTGTTGGTTGGCATCGCGGCGAGTGGCCGCACCCCTTATGTACTGGGGGCTATGGCGTATGCCCGTAGCGTGGGGGCGACTGCTGTGGCCATCTCATGCAATCCGAATAGCGCAATGAGTCAGGCGGCAGATATCGCGATTGAACCCGTGGTGGGGCCAGAAGTGGTGACCGGTTCATCGCGTATGAAAGCGGGAACGGCGCAGAAGTTAATCCTGAATATGATCACCACCGGTGCGATGATCCGCAGCGGCAAGGTTTACAGCAACCTGATGGTCGATGTGGAGGCCACCAATGCCAAGCTGGTCCAGCGCCAGGTCAATATCGTGGTCGAAGCCACCGAGTGTAGCCCTGAAGAGGCTGAGGACGCGCTTAATCAATGCCGTCGCCACTGTAAAACCGCGATTGTGATGATCCTCGGCGGCTTGTCTGCACCTGAGGCCAGCGCGCTTTTGAGTAAAAACAAAGGATTTATCCGTCAAGCACTGCAAGGGATATAGGCATAATCATGGCGAAAATAACCGTTCCTATGATAGAGCAAATTTTACTCCTGGTGGGTGGCAGTAAAAATATCATTATCTGCGGTAACTGCATGACCAGACTGCGTCTGACGTTAAAAGATCGTCAGCAAATACGGCTCGATGAGTTGAAGAAGATACCTGGCGTGATGGGGGTAGTTAACGGCGACGATCAACTGCAGGTTATCCTCGGCCCTGGCAAAGCTCAGACTGCCAGCGAGATGATGAATGCGTTGTTAACGGCGCAGCCGCAGCAGGAACGGGGGAATGTCGAGCAAGTGGACTTGCAGGCCCTGGCAAGTGAAAACAAGCAGCAGATGAAAGCCAGGCAAAATAGCGCGGTGCATAATTTCCTGACTAAATTTGCCACTATTTTTACCCCGTTGATCCCAGGGTTTATCGCCGCAGGATTGTTGTTGGGGATTGCCACCCTGATGCAGCAAACGCTGATCGTCGAGGGCGTGGCACCAGTCGCATGGCTAAAAGGGCTGATTGCTTACATGAAAGTGTTCAGCATCGGCTTGTTTACCTTCCTCAGCATCCTGATCGGCTTTAACACTCAGAAAGCCTTTGGCGGCACCGAGGTTAACGGCGCGATCATCGCTTCGCTGTTTGTTTTACGCTATGTACCAGAAGGGACTACCGGCTACTACGCGGGTATGAGTGACTTTTTTGGGCTGGCGATCGACCCACGCGGCAACATAATTGGCGTTCTACTGGCCTGTATCCTGGGCGCATGGATCGAAAGGCAGGTACGCCGGGTGATCCCCGATAATCTGGATATGATCCTGACTTCGTCAATCACCCTGCTGATCACTGGCGCCATCACTTTTGTGGTGATTATGCCGGTTGGCGGTGAGCTGTTTAAGGGGATGTCGTGGTTGTTTATGCACCTGAACGGCAACCCGTTCGGCACCGCCATTCTGGCCGGGTTGTTCCTGATCGCCGTAGTGTTTGGCATTCATCAGGGCTTTGTACCGGTTTACTTTGCCTTGATGGATGCGCAGGGCTTTAACTCACTGTTCCCTATTCTGGCGATGGCCGGTGCAGGGCAGGTGGGGGCGTCACTGGCGCTGTTTGCTCGCTCACCTAAAGGTTCTCTGCTGCGTACCCAGATTAAAGGTGCCATTTTCCCTGGCCTGCTGGGGATTGGTGAGCCGCTGATTTACGGCGTAACCTTACCACGCTTGAAGCCATTCGTTACCGCTTGTCTGGGGGGCGCGGTTGGTGGCTTCTTTATCGGTCTGGTTGCCTGGTTGGGGTTGCCGGTGGGGCTGAATACGGTATTCGGTCCTTCGGGTCTGGTGTCTATTCCATTAATGACCTCAGCCAAGGGGATTTTCGTCGGTATGCTGGTGTATGTCGCCGGTATTTTGATCTCCTATATCGCCGGATTTATTCTGACCTGGCTGTTTGGCAGCAAGGATGTTGATTTAAGTTGATATAACTTTTTTTTAGTTGATTTAATCTTCTTATCGCACGATGGCCCGGTTTACCGGGCCAGATACTCATCAACCGGCTACGTTAAAACGGGTGTCGCATTTGTAATTATTAATAATCAATAAGCTATCAATAGGGTGGCATGCATTCAGCCTACTGGAAATTCAGCAGTATTGCCTTTTAGATTGCGAACTCTGCCGTTCATCGAACATTTAATTTTTTATTATAAATAACCAAAGATATTATTTTTTAATTATCAATTATTAAATTGATTGGTTTTTCAAGATATTGTAGCCTCTTTTGTATCAATCGCTATAATTGAAGTGCAATTTATTACTTGACCACCCCCGTAATTTGAAGAGTGATAGGTATAAAAGAGTAATACCGTAGTCCTCAGTACTGAAGCTTATTTCATCAGGTGAAAAATGCGTCATCCACGAAGACCTTTACCATTGGCTAGCCCGGTGGGGCTATCTTTATTGCCTCTAGGGCTGCTACTGATTTGGTTGATATTTCTAATTCCGCTCGCCTTGCCTCATATGGGCGGAAGCGGCCTGAAACTACCGCATAATATCCTGACTTGGGCGGTGATGGCTGCCACTACCGCTACCCTATGGTTAACTCTATCGGCTAATACCCCCATCTCTGTTAGCGTAACAGCCCGTTGGCTACTGCTGGCCGTGGTGATCCTGGCAATTCCCCTATTATATACCTCTCCCCCTTGGCAGAGTGCTGGACTGGCACGCTGGCTAGGGTTGGCTGGCGGTTGGATTTTTTATGTCTCATGGATGCAATATCGTCCACCGTACTTCGCCCGCCATTGGCTATTTTACGCCATTCTGGTGGCCGCTATGTTCCAGGCGCTGATCGCTCTGTTGCAATTGTTCCTGCCGGGAACCGTACCAGACTGGTTTGACTACCCAATGAAAAACGGTCGACCTTATGGGGTCTTCCAACAGGTGAATGTTCTGGCCAGCTTTATAGCCAGCGGATTGGCGCTGGCATTAATGCTGTTGTTGTTGCCTGACTTTTCCTTTACTCATCCAAAAGCAGAACGATGCAGACGGTATGTCTTGGGGATGGTGCTGGTGCTGTTCCCCGCGCTATTGGTATGGTTACAGTCACGGATAGGCTGGCTAGGCGGCATTATCAGCGGGGTATTGTTGCTCTGGCTGGGATGGCGGCAGGCAAAAAAGCTCACGGGTATCGCAACAGGTTTAATGCTCTTTGGTATCGCTATCGCCTTTATTTTACAAATAAATGGAGGGGTTGAACACGCCGCATCAAACCATGCCCGGCTGATCATGTTACAGGACAGCTTAAAGATGATTGCCGAAAAGCCCTGGCTTGGTTGGGGTTACGGCGGATTTGAATACAGCTTTCAGCACTATCGTCTGGCTGCCGGATTATCAACATTAGGTCTTGGCGTGGTGCGCCATCCGCATAATGAAATCTTACTGTGGTGGGTTGAAGGGGGCATGGTTGCCTTGGCAGGCATGGTAATTTTACTGTGTGCCGGTATCAGGTTATTCTGGCTATCTTGGCGAAAAAACGGCGAAAGCCTTGCGTTGGCCAGCGCGCTGCTCCCTTTGCTGTTACACAGCCAAACGGAATATCCCTTTATGCTGTCTAGCGCGCATTGGGCTATTTTTTTACTGCTGCTGGCACAGTGGGATCGCCAAACCGATAAGGCTACAGAACGTACTTTTTCTTCGGTAATCCCCTCATTTTTGCGGGCTGTAGTGCCCATGGCTTCAGCCGCCATCTGCATAGTGGCCAGTATTGGGTTATATGCCAATTTGTCTTTAACCGCCTTTGAACGTAATTACTTCGCGGATATTCAACCCACTCGCCGTGCGATGACGTTTGACCCCTGGGTGAATACCGAACGTTGGCATTACGATCAACAGACCCATGCGTTGCTAATGTATAATCAGACCCGCGACCCCCGCTTGCTTGAAAACTATGCTCAATGGGCACAGGGCTATCTTGCTCAGCGGATCGATAAAAATGTTTATGCCTCATGGTTAGCTATCGCACAATATCAACAGGATACCGCCACCTACCGGCGTTTATACCAGGAAGCAAAGGCATTATTTCCCACCGATCCACGGTTTTTAACCGATATGCCTGAGTGAAGAGCGATAAGTTTACACGGGGATGCGGACTATGATCCGTGTAAGCCAACAATGCGCTGGTAAGAATGGGCAATCAGTTGGCCTGCCAGCGCAGGTCAGTGGCTTATCATATGCCTTGCTGCTACGGTATGGTCTTTATGGATAGCAAGGGGGCAGGGAATGCTTGAAAGTATCGGTGAGTTGGTGAACCTGGTATTCAGAATTATTTTTGGGATACTGGAAGCCATCTACGAAATTGTGAACTTCATTTATTCTTTTACCAAAGGGCGCACGCGGAGACGGGGGTTAATCACCTTATTGGTATTTTTGGCATTGCTCGGTCTGTTCTGCTGGTGGATTGTTAATGCAAGTACGGGTTAAGCCAATGATGATGTAAATGGGCGCAGCGTGCTGCACCCCTGGTGTCACCACATCGATCAGGCCTTACTACCTTGCCCAACGCGGCCCCAAACCATCTCGCCCTTATGGAACGTGGCGGTTCTTGGGGAAATACGCGCTACCGCCTCGGCGGAGCAGGAGGCGTCAACCAATACGAAGCTGGCATCGTCCTGGGCTTTCGGCCATACGCGTTCACCTTTGTCATTCAGCGGTAAGACATCACCGGTGGCGAGTGCCAACGAACGTGACAGGGTTCCCTCATTCGGGCGTACGTAAAGCTGAGCATAAAGGTTGGCTTTCTCCAGCATGTCGCCCAAACCATATGGCGACCAGTGGTCGATCACGCTGTCAGTGCCGGTCATCAAAAACACGCCTTTCTCACGCAGCTGGCTGAGCGGCATGTGCATTGTACCGATAGGGACCGTGGTGGCAATGGTGATCTGCTGTGCTGCCATACGGGTGGCAATCTCATCCACCTGCTGTTCATTCATCATTGCCAGCGCAAAGGCGTGGCTAATGGTCAGCTTGCCCTTTAACTGTGGCGTTTTCTCGACGGTTGCTACCATGTAGTTCACCGCCGCAATGCCTGCCGGGCTGGTTTCGTGCAGGTGGATGTCCACCCCTTTGTTATAATCCAGCGCGATCTGGAACATGCTATCGAGCGACTTTTCCATTGCGCCATCGACGTTGGTCGGGTCCAGACCACCGACATAGTGCGCTCCTGCCTGCATTGCCTCACGCATTAGCGGCTCTGATTTCGAATACAACAGGCCATGCTGTGGGAACGCGACAATCTCGCAGTCAAAGCCGGATTTGCGGCGTGCCAGCACTTCTTGCAGATTCTCCAGGTTTTTCAGCCCCGAGGTTGGCTCAACGTTGCAATGGCTGCGGGCGGTGGTGGAACCGTAGGACTGAATCAAATCTATCAGCTTTTCGGCCCGCTCTTGGGTGTAAGGTTGCAGTTCCGGCAGCAGCTTCTGTTCCAGCCTGATCATATCCTTGATGGTGGTACCCGCCGGGCGATTCAGCGAACGCCATGGGCCGCCGTAAAAGGTTTTGTCCAGATGGATGTGCATATCACGCATGGCGGGCAGCATCAGTTTGCCGCCAGCGTCGTAAACCGGTAGCGCACTGTCCGCATGCTGGCGGTTATCGCGCAACGCAACGATCTTGCCCTGGTTGATCTCCAGCGTTTTTAGTTCGGTGCGAGTGCTGACCGGGGTTGCTCCGTCAAACTCAAAACCCGCCTCTAGCAGCACGTTATCCAGATAATAGTGCTGGTCGGTAATTTTCATGCGCTGGTCTGCCTCACTGTTCGCGGTTGCCGGGTTAGCAGCATAACCGACAGAGGAGGTTGCGCCCAATAGCGCGCAGGCCGCAGCGACTTTGCCACTATGGCTCAAAAACTCACGGCGGCTTTTGTTCTCATTCATCTGTTGTTGCCTCTCAGAGGTTAACGATATGGGTGCCTGTTTCACCGCGCAGTGCGGCGGGGAGGCAATCCGGCGAGGTGATGACGACGCGTTTGCCGCCATCGCGTAAGAATGCCAGGCTGGCGACGATCTTCGGCAGCATGCTGCCAGCAGGGAAGTGGCCCTCTGCCATATAGCGGGTCATTTCGGCCACGTTCACCTGGCCTAACGCCTGCTGATCCGGTTTGCCAAAGTGAATGCACACTTTCTCTACGCCAGTGGTGATCACCAGCACGTCGGCGCGGATTTCCCTGGCAAGCAGGGCTGTGGAGAGATCTTTATCGATCACCGCATCGACGCTTTGGTGATCCCCTTGTGGATTGCGCGTGACAGGG
This sequence comes from Serratia sp. 2723, assembly GCF_050434425.1. Classification (NCBI taxonomy): domain Bacteria; kingdom Pseudomonadati; phylum Pseudomonadota; class Gammaproteobacteria; order Enterobacterales; family Yersiniaceae; genus Serratia; species Serratia sp. 2723. Next base: position 135,421 of record NZ_JBNDIN010000003.1, on the reverse strand, counting down.
ATGCCACCGCCGCCCGCTCCGATGACTACAAACCCTTGTTGCGTGAGTGCCTGGATTGCGTCGGCTTCCACAATTCTTATCGGTTCTGGCGAGGCGACCACCCGGCGATAGCCGCGCCCGGAGTCTTCCACAAACCGCCAGGTGGGGTATTGCTGCAATAATACATCGCGCTGTTGTTCGCTAAAGAAAGCGCCGATAGGTTTGGTGGGGTTGGTGAAGGCGGGATCTTGTTTATCCACTTCAACCTGCGTGATGACGGTTACCGCTTTCTGCCCGCCATGCTGCGCCAGACGGTTGTTGAGTGCCTGCTGAATGAGATAGCCGATACCACCTTGGGTATCCGCTACGCAGTTGGCCAGTGGGGTCAGCGGTAGCCCTTCATGTTCGTGGGCCACTTCTGCACGGCGCAATTCCAGCCCCACCTGCGGGCCGTTGCCGTGGGTGAGTACGATGTGGTAATCCGATGCCAGCATTTCCAGCACCGAGTCTGCGACCTTTTTCACCGCCTCGGCCTGATGTTCCACGGTCTGGCTGGCGTTGTCTTTGATAATGCTGTTGCCACCAATGGCGACGACGACGAGTTCTTTCATTTGGGTCTTCCGATTAAAAAGGCCGTTTAAATAGGGGCGGGAGCCTATGATTGTCCCCTCACCCTAACCCTCTCCGTTAGTGAGAGGGAACCGATCGAGTTCGTTGATTTTTCCGCGTAATACTTTGTTTTTATTACTCCCTACTGTCCGGGCTGGTTGTGCACTCGGGGCAGCTCCCTCTCCTTGTGGGAGAGGGCTGGGGTGAGGGATCAGGCCGTCTTGGTTGGCTCTTGCACTGCGGCAGCCACCGTTTCACGGCTATCGAGGAAATGCTTCGCCACAAACATGGCCGACATCATCAGGTAAGCCAGCGTGAACAGCAATGAGCTTCCCTCGGCAAAGCCCACGGCTGGCGCATGGATCACACCAAACAGCGCCAGCAGAGCACCGGTTGCCGCCGCCACCGCACCACGCAGCGGTTTGTTGATGATGGCGAAAATCGCGACACATCCCCAAAGCATACTGGCCAGCGGCGCACCGCTACCCAAATGCACCAACCCCTGGTAATACACGCCTTTGCTATGCAGCAACTCAGCGCCCAGCTTGGCTCCCGAGGTGCCCGCCGCCCCCAGCACGCTGTTAACCATGGTTAATCCCCAGTTGGCGATCCACGGGAACAGGCAGATGAAGATCACCGGGACCTCGATTTTCGGCGTTTCCCTCACCACCTGGTTGGCGGTGACCACGCCGATAAACACCAGGATAGGCACGATTGCCGTCATCGGGATCACCGCCAACATAAAGGCACCCAGCCCGAACAGCGGAACCAGGAACATCGTCACGCCGGAAGCCAAGGTGTAACCAATGCTGGCCCCCATGGCTTTCCAACCGGCGTGGCCAACATACACGGTCACCGGGAACGGGTTGCCTAGCAGGCAGCCGAACATGGAGGAGAGACCGTTGGCCATCATCACTTTGCGGGTGTTGTATTCATCCCCGGCGGCGTGCGCACTCTCGATGTTCTCCAGGTCAAAGATGTAGTTCGCCAGCCCCAGCGGGACGGCAGAGGCCAGATACGGCAGCGCGTGTGGCAGGCCCTGCATGAAGCTGTCGACATGGAATCCTGGCGGGTTAAAGCCAAAGGAAGACATCGAGGCTTTAATCGCATCTGGGCTTTGCAGGCCGGAGATCCACGCCAGAGCGGTACCGGCGATCAGCAGCAGCAAACCGGTCGGAATGCGGGCGAACATCGGCTTTTTGCCAAACCAGTTGATAAAGATCAGCAGCAGCACGATGAACGAAACGGTCGGCGCTTCGAACGCCTGCAACATCGGGTTCATCGCCAGTAGCAACAGCCCCAGGCCGGAAAGGCAGGAGAGCAGCACGGTGCGCGGGATCATCTTGCGGATGGTTTCGCCGAGGAAAGAGCCGCCCACCAGGATCAGTGCTTCAACAAAGCACCACACCAGGCCGATCGCAATGGCAAAGTCCGCATCGCCGGTCGACTGATAAACCGGCATCAGCACCAGGAAGGTCACGGTAAAAATAGACGGCGCACTCGGGCCAGAAGGCAGCGCGGTCACATCGCTCCGCCCGGTCTGGCGAGCCATTTGCAGGCCGAACCAGGTGTAACAGATGCTGGCCATCATCACGGCCAGACCAAAGGCCGGGGCTATGCGCCCGTAGACAATCTCTTTGGGAATACCCACCACAAAGATGAGTAACCCCATCATGGTGAGCAGGTTGGTCAGGTTATTGGTCATCAGCCCGAAGTAGGCTGCCCAGTCACCGCGTTTCCACTCTAATTTCATTTTGTTCATGGAAAATCCTTCACAGGTCGTTTAACAACTCTCGACGATCAACGGGATCGCCATTGGTCCTGCAGGTGAACAACTCTCTGGTGTCAGGTGGGGCTAACGTTGGGTTAGCCCCGTTTTTTTTATTGGCAGTAGTGGTCGCGATAACTCAGTATTGCTTTCTCAAAACAGGCGAACGGCGGGTGCACAATCCCGGCACCGATCATGCCGATCCCTGCATCCTTGTGGGCAATGGCGGTATTGATCACCGGCAGGATGCCGCTGCTGCCGACCTTGGTAATATCGATCGCCGTTGGGATCCCCATAAACGACAGCAGGGGAATGGTGACGTTGGGGTTTTCGCCCAGGGTGATTTCACGCATCTGGCGTGAGAAATCGATCGCTTCATCCACCGTGCCCCCTACCAGTGCAACGATGGCCGGAGCGGTTGCCATGGCAAAACCGCCAATGCCGTAGGTTTCGGTGATGGCGCTGTCACCGATATCCAGCCCCGAGTCTTCCGGTTTATAGCCTGCAAACATCGGGCCGATAACCTGCTGCGCTGGGCCGGTAAACCACTGGCCTGGCAATCCGCTTATGCGCAGACCAAACTCAACGCCGTTGCGCGCCATGGTGGTGACGACGGTGCTGTACTCAATACCGTGCGCCGCATCCATTGCCGCTTTACACATCGCCATCCAGGTTGGGCCGGAGAAGTAATCGCTGCTGGCGACAAAGTCGAAGACCTCGCGCTGCTGCTCAACCGGGTAGCCTGCCTGGATAATCCACGGCGTCAGCGCCTGGATCAGCAGTGAAGTGCCCGCGTTGTTGCGGTTGTGGCACTCGTCACCCATGTGCAGCGCCTGTGCCAGCATCAGCCGCAGGTCGATCTCACCGGCCAGCTTCATGGCATCGCGCAGCATCGGGCCTTGCACATCGCGCATCCAGATCAGGCGGTCAATCACGCTCTGGTCATTGGCCCCCATGCGCAGGATCTTCGCCATCTGCTCGCTCATATTGGTATAAGCGCGGTTGCCGTAGGTTTTGTTTTCTACGATATGCATAAACATTGATGCAGAAGTCACGCCTGCCATTGAGCCAACGCAATCATGCTCATGGCACGGCGAGAAGATGATTTCGCCAGAGGCAGCCAATTCCGAGGCTTCGTCAAGGTTGGCCGCTAACCCTTCAAACACCAGCGCACCGGTGACCGCGCCTTTCATCCCGCCGCACATCTTCTGCCAGGTGATCGGTGGGCCAGCATGTAAAATGGTGTTGCGCGTCATCCCAGGGACGACGTTGATCGCCTGGTCATAACCTACCAGCACCGGATGCGACTGAATAATGCGTTCCAGCGCCAGTTTGTTCGCGGCAGCCACTTTCTCGGCAAGCGCCGGGGAGGCAATCTGATCGAGAGCCTCAACCACCGCCATATTGCCCTGGCCCGGCGGAGTCCAATCGAGCTGGGTTACCGGCACATGTTGTTTTTTGAGGTCATCACTGAACATGGCGATACCGACGTTAATGACGTTCAGCGGTTGGTTAAATAACGTGTGGCTCATCAGGCTTTCCCTCCTTTACAAACAAATTCACGCGCCAGCAATCCGGTATTGGTGCTGCTGCTCGCCCAGATCACTCCCGCATCGGTGAGCATCTGGCACTGCTGCTGTAGCGACGGCGTATCGAGATCGGTGCCCAGCACATAGCCGAGGATCTCCAACGGCCGGCTCTCGCTGGCCGCAATGGCCTTGGCCTCTTTGATCGCCTCGATCATTACGCCCACCGGATCTTCGTGAGAGCCAAAGCCAAGCACGAAGTCCATCACGATCACGCCAACTTCGGGATCGCGCGCTTCCTGCAACAGACGTTGGATGCGGTTGGTCGGGTCGATCATCGGGTGTGGCTTGCCATTGGTGAAGTCGTCATCGCCAAAGTCGAGGAAGGTGTGTGCCACGCTGCGGTTGAGGTCTGGCAGGCGCATGGCCGGGTCGGGTTGAATATTGCTGTAAACGTCGTCGTATTTTTCCAGTGCGGCGAACATCGCTTCGTCGCACAAAGTGCCGCCACAGAACAGGCCGCGAATGTATTTTTGCTGTGGCGTCAGCTTGGCACGCACTTCTTCAATCAGCGGCCAGTTCAGTGGATGCAGGTCGAGCGACTCTTCTTTGATGCCGGTAAGCAGCACGGCCTTTAACGCTGCCTGTTTGGTTGCACGCGCAAACTGTAACCCTGGCTCATCGGCTGGTGGCTCATTGCGCCCAAGGAAGCAAACCACTACGGGTTTACGGCAGGCACGGGCGCGTTCGAGCACGGTGTGTGCCACGGCAGGGGCTGGGGGCTTGGAGACCAGTACAATCACCTCCGTACCGTTGTCGTTGTCTAACATCTCCAGCGCGTCCAGCATCATCCGGCCACCGATCTTTTCACTTAGATCGCGCCCGCCGGTGCCAATCAGCTGCGAAATACCACCGCCGAACTCATGGATACGCACGCTCAGCTCCTGGCTACCGGTGCCGGATGCACCGATGATGCCGATGTTGCCACGGCGTACCGCGTTACCAAAACACAGAGCGGTGCCGTTAATGATGGCGGTACCGCAGTCTGGCCCCATCAGCAGCAGACCTTTTTCATGTGCCAGCCGTTTCAGCGCCAATTCATCCTCGATGGAAACGTTATCGGAGAACAGCATCACGTTGAGATTGTTTTCCAGCGCTTGACGAGCTTCACGCGCCGCATACAGGCCATTTACCGAGATCACCGCGAGGTTGCTCTCCGGGATATTGGTTTTCGCACTGGCGAGGGTGGCGTAGCGCGCTTCGTGGCGGCCACCTTTATCTTTGTGGGTGAACAAGGCTTCAATCGCTTGCAGGGTCGCCTCGTTAGCTTCATCGCTGGCGCCCTTAATCACGATCATCAGATCGCCGTTTTTGGCGGCTTCCAGCTCTGGGGTTAACAAGCCCAGGTTCTCCAGCACTCCTTTGTTCATCTCCGTGGCCATGGCCACAAACGCTTGTTCAACGCCTTCAAGTTTGTTCGCTTTGGTGGAGATAGACATCAGCGAAACAGAGTCAAACCAGGTGTTGTTTTTTACCACGATCCTGATGGGCATATTTTTCTCCAAAATAGGAGGTCAAGAGGCAGGCATCGGTCATGCCATACAGCATGTCGCAACCCGAACTTGAACCAATCTGTTTAATCTTGTTAATGGTATCGATAATAAGGTGACGATCGTCGTGTACTAATTTTTCTAACAGGTGGCTTATCACCTGTCGGTAACGCTGATTGATTGCTGCCTCTAATGTAATAGCGCTTAGCAGCGTGGTTTTATGTTGCGCTTTTTCCAGTGCCGCCAGAAAAACCTCGCGATATTTTTGTGCCGGATGGCCGGGTAGCAGTAATATAGAGCAAAGCCCAACCAGATAATCATCACCGGAAGGCGTCAGGCCAATGCCTAAGCCGATGAGAGAATGTATGGCCTCGTCGGGATTTTCATTGCGCCGTATTGCCAGGAATAACGCATCACGATGAAGCTGTAATAATCTGGCCGTTTCCCGGTAAAATATATTTTCTCCACGGTAATTAAACAGCGAATTACCGGATGAAGCCTGTTGATTAATGTATGCTCCCCATTGGTGCCAAGCAATTGATGCTCTGCTTGCTTCGGTTAAATACAGGTCAGGCTGCTGCCATGTCTGGCAGTGAGATAAATCAATCCAACTATGCTGACCTATTTCAATGCTGCCCTGAGAAAACTCGACGCGATCTCCTGGGCTAAATATCTGGTCACAGTGCCTGAGCGCTATGCGGCAACTATTGGGGGCGTTATCGTACTCGTCGCTTAATAACGTGTAGAGCATGTTCTGCTCGGGGACGAACAGGTTTACCGCGCGGGAAAAAACCTGTTCGACCTGCCCACTTAGCTGCTGGCGGGGGAACGCCACCTCCGCCGATAACGCTGTAATGCACTGCCGTTGCGGCTGTGCGATGGCATTTCTCCTCTGTTAAGCGCCGGCGGCAACCAGCAGTTCAGCAATTTCGTGATAGCCTTTTTCACGGGCCAGCGTCAGGGGAGATTTACCATATTTGTCGGTCATATGAGGATTGGCACCGTGATCGAGCAGTAATTTGACAATCTCTTGCTGTTTCGCGCCGCCATCATTCAACACAATGGCTTCCAGCAGCGGCGTCCAACCGACAAAATTGGTGTGGTTGACGTTAATTTCGGTACGCGTTAACAATTCACGTACAATATCGACGTGACCTTTTTCGCTGGCTGGGGTAATACCCACGCCGCCAAAGCGTGTTAAACGGTCCAAATCCGGGTTTGCTGGCAATACCAGACGTAGTAGCGTTAAGTCATTATTCAGGCAGCTCAGCAGGAAGGGGTTAAAACAGGTCTGATCCTGCTTATCAATGTCTGCACCGGCAGCGATTAATAATTCCACGCAGTCGTAATGTTTATTCAAGCTGGCAAGCGTAATTGCGGTGCGGCCTTGGCGGTTGGTGGCATTGATATCTGCCCCTTTACTCAGGCAACTTTTCAGCGCGTCGCAGTCGCCCTGTTCTGCTGCAAAAAGAAATTCTGTGATTAGCGCCTTATCAGACATATTCTGGCTCCCTATTTTTCCAGTGGGCTTTGGATGCTTTCATTGCTACTGAGAATAGCAACAGATGCCGGATAAAAACATCCGCTTAAGAATCATTCATCGCAAAGGGAGTAATTATTGAAAACAATTCAACAATAAAGACAAACTGTGCGTCGGCGCAATCTTTCTCTTATGTTTTAGGTCTTTTACCACGATAAACATCCCTGCGGGATATGGGCTTTCATCTCGCGCCACATCAGGCTCCAAACTAATAATCAGAAGTGTGATTGTCTTCAAAACAGTTGTAATGGCAGTGTTAAATTTTGTTCAATACTGGTTGCGTGTCATAGGATTTACAAATACATTCAACAATGCGGCTGCCCCTCACCCCAACCCTCTCCCACGGGGAGAGGGAGCTGACCGGAGCGTTTGGTTGGCCCGAGCAGCTTCGGAAAGTGGGGTGTAAAAGAAGATGTATGGGTTATTACGCAGAAAAATCAGCAAACTCGATCAGTCCCCTCCCTGTGGGAGAGGGTTAGGGTGAGAGGCCTATGAATTCTATTTTTACCGAAGAAAACCTGTTGGCATTCACCACCACGGCGCGTTTTGGCAGCTTCAGCAAGGCGGCCAAGGAACTGGATCTGACGACCTCGGCCATCAGCTATACCATCAAACGCATGGAAACCGGGTTGGACGTGGTGCTGTTTAACCGCAGCACGCGCAGCATCGAACTCACCGAGTCCGGTTTTTACTTCTACCGTAAAGCGACCGATCTGCTCAACGACTTCCATGCCATCAAGCGCGGTATTGATACCATCTCTCAGGGCATCGAGGCGCGGGTGCGCATCTGTATCAATCAGTTACTCTACACCCCACGGCATACCGCTCGGCTGTTACAGGTGCTGAAGAAGCAATTCCCCACCTGCCATATCACGGTGACCACCGAGGTATACAACGGTGTCTGGGATTCGATCATCAACAACCAGGCCAATATCGCTATTGGCGCACCGGATACGTTGCTGGACGGCGGTGGCATTGATTACACCGAAATCGGCGCCATCCGTTGGGTGTTCGCCATTGCGCCCGATCATCCATTGGCGTTTATGCCGGAGCCGATCTCTGAGAGCCAGCTGCGGCTCTATCCCAACATCATGGTGGAAGACACCGCGCATACCATCAACAAGAAGGTGGGATGGTTGCTGCACGGGCAGGAAGCGATCCTGGTGCCGGACTTTAACACCAAGTGCCAATGCCAGATTTTAGGGGAGGGGATTGGTTTCTTACCGGAATATATGGCGCGTGAGCCGGTAGCGGAAGGGCTATTGGCTACCCGTGCCATTCATAACCCACGTCAGGATTCCAGCATGTTGCTGGCGACGCAGCATGCGGCAACCGGGCAGGTCACCCAGTGGATCAAAAAGCAGTTCGCTCCGGGTGGGGTGCTGACTGGGATTTATGGGGATTTGCTTTACCGGGAGTGACTCGGGGATCTTGGTGCCTAAAATCCCCTTACCCTGGCAGAAAGTAAACTGCGCCTTAAAAGCTGGCTATTGTGCATCATAGTCGCGATCGGGTAACTGTTCTGCCAGTACGCCAACACCTACCGACAAGTCGCCAGCTTAGGCATTGCTCGTTAATAAAATGGCTGCCAGCGAGAGTGGTTGAACTGTTAAAAATGATGTGCGAGTGGATAAAAAAGAATAATCCGTCATGACAAATATCCCAGAGTTAGGTCAAAAGGTTGTCATCAGCCGCTAATGAGCCGATAACAAAACTTTAGATTTTTATCGATACAGTAATGAAATGTTATGGCTTGCATACGCGCGGCTTGCTCTTCAGGCGTCCAGCTAAACATCTGGTGACCGAACAGGAACAGCGAACCGGCGAGAATGAACTGCACCGTCGATAGCGGATCATCAACTTGAAAAACGCCTTCCTGGTTTCCTTGCTCCACCACTGTTGCCAGGATCGGCCCAAAGGCCAACACCGTTTCAATATTGCTGCGCTCATGTAATGCGCGGTTCTCTGGGCGGTGTAAGTCCTCAACCAAAGCCTGCCCGGCTTCTACGGTTTGATTCTGCGCGGCGATGATGGCGCAGAACTTTTCAATCGCCCCCAGTTGCGGATCGTCGGCAATGATTTGTGAGCGGGCAACCATCTCGGCACACAGCTGCTGTGCCAACGCTGCCAGTACTTCATCTTTGTGGAGGAGGAGGGAACATCGAGTACGTGTCATCATTTTGTTTCCTCATCCAACCCGTTATCTTTCAATAACTAATTAGAGTTAGTTCAAGTTTGCGCTGCCTCGCAAAATTCAATCAACAACCGAACAACCTGCCGGAACTTGACCAAAGACAACATTTTTTGTGGGGGCTATGGTATCCCTACGCACGGTGTAATGGCGAAAATCTGTTCTAACAAGAACTTAACGACTAATAAAAGCACTGCTCTCAAGCAGGCAAAATGGATGGGATGCTTATGAATAAGGTAAGCAAGTTATTGATGCTATTTCTGGCAGGGATGTACGCGGTTTTTCTCTCTTTCCCGGCACAGGCAGATGCGACACCTGCCGCCACGCCGCAGAAGGTTGAAGCCAAGAATGAAACCTTCTCTGCACCTCACCCTGACCAATATAAGTCCTGGCAGGCGACCTCCGAGCAGTCCGATCGGGTAGACGCTTTGGCTGGCGACCCGCGTCTGGTCATTCTTTGGGCCGGATACCCGTTTGCCAAGGATTACAACAAGCCGCGTGGGCATGCCTATGCCATCACGGATATCCGTGGATCCTTACGTACCGGTGCACCGAAAACGGCAGAAGATGGTCCGTTGCCCATGGCCTGCTGGAGCTGCAAAAGCCCGGACGTTGCCAGGGTGATCGCCGAACAGGGTGAAGCGAGTTATTTCCATGGTAAATGGGCGCGTGGCGGGCCGGAAATCGTCAATAACCTCGGCTGTGCGGATTGCCACAATACCGCTTCCGCTGATTTTGCCGCCGGTAAACCTGCGCTGCAACTGTCCCGCCCTTACGCGGCTCGAGCCATGGAAACGATAGGTAAGCCGTTTGACAAGGCAGGCCGCTTCGATCAGCAATCGATGGTGTGTGGGCAGTGCCACGTTGAGTATTACTTCGATGGTAAAGACAAAGCGGTGAAATTCCCTTGGGACAAGGGCACTACGGTCGATGACATGGAAGTGTATTACGACAACATCGAATTTTCCGACTGGACCAACCCGCTGTCCAAGACGCCAATGCTAAAAGCCCAACATCCAGAATACGAAACCTGGAGCGCGGGTATTCATGGCAAGAACAACGTCACCTGTATCGACTGCCATATGCCGAAAGTGCAAAACGCCCAAGGCAAGATCTATACCGATCACAAAATTGGCAACCCGTTCGATAACTACGAACAAACCTGTAAGAACTGCCACACCCAGGATAAAGCCAGCATGCAGGCGGTGGTGGAAAAACGTAAGCAGGATATCAACGAGATCAAGCTGAAGGTGGAAGACCAGCTGGTTCACGCGCACTTTGAGGCGAAAGCGGCCTGGGATGCCGGTGCCACCGAAGCTGAGATGAAGCCTATCTTGACCCACATCCGTCATGCGCAATGGCGCTGGGATTATTCCATTGCTTCCCACGGTATTCAAATGCATGCGCCAGAAGTTGCATTGCGCATTTTGGGTACCGCGCTCGATCAGGCAGCACAGGCACGGACTCAGTTGATCCGTCTGCTAGCGACCAAGGGCATCACCACTGAAGTCAAGTTGCCGGACATTTCCACCAAGGAAAAAGCACAGTTGGCGCTGGGTATGGACATGCCACAGCTAAATGCCGAAAAACAGGAATTCCTCAAGACGGTGGTACCGCAGTGGGAAGAACAGGCACGTAAAGCCGGGCTGTTAGGCAAATAACCCCTCCGCCCCGTGTGCGGGGCGTAAACAAATGGAGTCAATATGAGCGTACTGCGTTCGTTATTAACTACCGGGGTGCTTGCCTGTAGCCTTTGGCTGACAGTATTACCGGTATCGGCCCAGGCCGACAGCCCCGCTGTTCAACAGCAATCGGCGGAAGTCACCTTGCAACGTAATCCGGATGAGGCCTGCCTGCGTTGCCACAAGCCGCAACAGAATGCGATGCACGGTAAACATGCGGGAGCCATTAACCCGAATAACCAATTGCCGCTGACCTGCACCAACTGTCACGGTTCACCTTCGCTGCATCACCGTGAGGGCGTGAAGGATGTGATGCGTTTCAACGAGCCGATGTTCGGCGTGGAACAGCAAAACAGCGTTTGCCTGTCCTGCCATTTGCCAGAGACGTTGCAAAAAGCCTTCTGGCCACATGATGTGCATTTGGCCAAGGTGAGCTGCGCCAGCTGCCATACCTTGCACCCGCAGCAGGATAAGGTACAAGGGTTGAACGACAAGGGGCGGATCAAGCTCTGCGTGGACTGCCACCGTCAACAACAGGATGATCCCGCGTTTAATCCAGCGTCTGTAAGGCTGGATAAGGGGCAGCCATGAGCTGCTCACGGCGCCGTTTTATCGTAGGCATTGGCGTGTTGGCGGCTGGCTCGACTCTGGCGGAAAAGCTGCTGGCGCGCACCATGAACGTCAATGGCATCCGTTACGGCATGATCCACGATGAGTCGCGTTGCATCGGCTGTACCGCCTGTATGGATGCCTGTCGCGAAGTCAATCAGGTGCCGGTGGGGGTTTCGCGCCTGGAGATCGTCCGTAGCGAACCGATAGGCCAATTTCCGGACGTGAAGTACCGGTTTTTCCGCCATTCGTGCCAGCATTGCGATGACGCTCCCTGTGTGCATGTTTGCCCAACCGGAGCCTCGTTTATCGATGCCGCCAGCGGCATTGTCGACGTGAACCCGGATCTCTGTGTCGGTTGCCAATACTGCATCGCTGCGTGCCCTTACCGGGTACGCTTTATTCATCCGGTGAGCAAAACGGCGGATAAATGCGATTTTTGCCGCAAGACCAACCTGCGGCAGGGCAAGCAGCCAGCCTGTGTATTGTCGTGCCCCACCAAGGCATTAACCTTTGGCAATCTCGACGATCCACACAGTGATATTTCGTGTCTGTTGCAGCAAAAGACCACTTATCGCTACAAGATAGCCTTGGGGACCCGGCCAAAAATGTATCGCGTGCCGTTTAAATATGGGGAGACAAGTCAATGACTTCTGCCTTTCATTTTGACTCTCTGGTCTGGGACTGGCCCATTGCGATTTACCTGTTCCTGATCGGCATCTCTGCCGGTTTGGTCACCCTGGCTATCCTGTTGCGCCGCTATCATCCAGAGGAGGGGGCCTCAAACAGCCGGGTGATGTTAACCACGCTGTTTATCGCCCCAACCTCGGTCATGCTGGGGCTGGTGATCCTGATCTTCCACCTGACCCGTCCGTGGACCTTCTGGAAACTGATGTTCCACTATAGCGTCACCTCGGTGATGTCGATGGGGGTGATGCTGTTCCAGGTCTATATGGTGGTGCTGGTGGTCTGGCTGGCGCTGATCTTTCGTGATGAGGTGGCGGCGCTGCAACAGCGTTGGTTGCCAAAGTTGGCGGTGATCCCACGCCTGCTGCAGCGCTTGCTGCCGCTGTTGCGGCTAATAGAAACGGTGATGCTGGTGTTGGCGGTGCTGTTGGGGGCTTATACCGGTTTCCTGCTTTCGGCGCTGAAGTCGTACCCGATGCTGAATAACCCGTTGTTACCGGTGCTGTTCCTGTTCTCTGGCATTTCGTCCGGGATCGCGGTGGCATTGCTGGTAGCGGCCTTCGGACCTAAAGGTCATCTGCACAGCCGGGAAGTGCATTTCCTGCATCGCCTGGAGACGCCGGTGGTATGGCTGGAGATCTTCCTGCTGGCGGCGTTCTTCATCGGCCTGTGGCTGGGGGATGACGGCAAACTCCGTGCCTTGTCGGCGGCACTTGGCGGTGGATTCTGGTCCTGGTGGTTCTGGTTGGGCGTCGTGGGCTGTGGGCTGATTATGCCCTTGCTGCTGAAAGCTCTGGGCTGGGGGAAAGCGCATTTCCATATCCTGTTGATCAGCGGCGCTAGCCTGTGTGGCGTGCTGCTGCTGCGTTATTTTATTCTGTATGCCGGGCAGATGACGGTTGCCTGAGTGCTTACCCGTCGTCTTTCAAGCCGCAGCGTTGTTACCTGCACTTGCCCACCCCAGTCACTTACTAAAAGTAAGCTCCTGGGGATGAACAAGCTTGTCGCCTAGCAGTGCTGTACAAGGATGTACAAATGCCGCGAGCGTAGGGATGCGCATGAGCGGCCGACTTGAAATCCATAGGGTAGAGCAGGACAGATAGAAGAGAATAAGGCGGTAGATGTGTTGTGGTTACCCGAGCTGGGATTTATTGCGTTATTGCTGGCCTGCACGGCGTCGCTGCTGCTGGCTGGCATCACGCTGTTGGCGTTGATGGATTGCCGTTGGGGTGGGCTGTTGCCGGTGCGTGGTTGGAGCCTGGGCATTTTTGTGTTAATCGCACTGTCCTTCGCCATTCTGCTACTGCTGTTTTTGCGCAATGACTTCTCGGTCATGTACGTAGCCCAACATGGTCACAGCCAGTTGCCACCGCTGATGAAGGTCGGGGCGTTGTGGGGTGGGCATGAAGGCTCGCTGCTGCTCTGGCTGCTGTGCCTGGCCGGTTGGTCTGCCTGCTTTGCCTTGTTCAGCCCCAAATCGATGCGCTCACTACAGCCGCTCACGCTGGCCATTCTGGCGTTGATCGTCGGCTGTTTTCTGCTTTTCATCCTGTTCTTCTCCGATCCTTTCGTTCGGCTCTTCCCCGCCGCGGTTCAAGGGCGCGATCTGAACCCGATGCTGCAACATATCGGCCTGATCCTGCACCCTCCGCTGCTCTATTTGGGCTATGCAGGGTTTGCCACCTGTAGTGCTCTGATGCTTGCTGCTTTGCTGCAAGGGGAGTTTAGCGCCGAGGTTGCCGGGCAGTGCCTGCGCTGGGCCAAACCGGCCTGGTGTTTCCTCACTGCCGGGATTATTTTGGGGTCCTGGTGGGCTTACAGCGAGTTGGGCTGGGGCGGCTGGTGGTTCTGGGATCCGGTGGAGAATGCTTCACTGCTCCCTTGGCTGACCGCGACCGCTTTGTTACACAGTTTGGCAGTCGGCCAGCGTACCGGAGGATTGCGGCATTGGTCGCTATTGCTGACGTTGGGCACCTTTGTTCTCAGCCTGTTGGGCACCCTGATTGTGCGTTCTGGCATCCTGGTTTCAGTGCACGCCTTTGCATTGGATGAGCAACGTGCATTGCCGCTGTTTATCCTGTTTGCCTTTCTTAGCGGGTCGTCATTTTTAATCTATGCCTTACGTGCCAACCGGGGGAAAGCCGTTATGTCCCCGGTGAAACCTGCATTGCTCGGCGCGTTGTTGCTTCTCAGTTCCGCCGCCCTGATCGTGCTGGTGGGGACTTTGTACCCGATGCTCTATCGGATAATGGGGTGGGGGCAGATCTCTGTTGGCGCGCCTTATTTCAATCTGGTGCTGCTGCCGTTTGGGCTGCTGGGGTTGGTATTGATGTGTTATGGCGGATTCAGGCGGCGGCGCTATGCCCAGTGGATTGCTCACGCCGGAGTGTTGCTGACGGCATTAGGCATTGCCAGTTCGGCGCTGCAACGCCATGAAATCAGCCTGAACGTCACCGTGGGCGAGACGGTTAGCCTGGCGGGATACCAATTTACGCTGCGTTCGGTAGATCTACAGGCTCAGGCTAATTTCACCAGTGAACAGGCGGTGATTGAGGTTAGCCAGCAAGGCAAGCCCGTGGCCCAGTTAACGCCTGAAAGGCGGTTTTACACCGCCCGCCGCCAACAGATGTTTGAGCCAGGCATCGACTGGAACGCTTTCCATGACTGGTACGTGGTGATGGGCGAAAAAAGTGGTGAGCAGCGTTATGCCATGCGCTTTTATGTGCAGACCGGCATCCGTTGGATCTGGTGGGGTGGGGCGTTGATGATGATTGGCGTGTTGGCCGCCGGTTGGCAAAGGAGGCAAACATGCGCTGGTTGACCGCTCTGCTGTTGTGGGGGAGCATCACGTTACCGCTGGCGGCCCAGATTGTTGATACCTGGGCATTCAGCTCGCCGGAAATGCAGGAGCGGGCGCTGACGGTGGCAGGCCAGATCCGTTGCCCGCAATGCCAGAATCAGAGCCTGCTGGAGTCCAATGCCCCTGCGGCGGTCGCCATGCGCCATGAGGTGTTTGCCATGACCGAACAAGGCAAAACGCAGGCGGAAATCATGAATTTCATGACGGCACGCTACGGCAACTTTGTCCGCTACCAACCGACTCTCGAGGCCCCGACATTGTTACTTTGGGGATTGCCGCCGTTGATGCTAGGGGCGATCGGGCTGGTGTTATGGCGGCGGAGGAAAGTGGAATGAAAACGAGTTCTTACCCCCTGCTGTTTATCGCGCTGGTGCTTGGCCTCACTGCGGGTTGCTATGTGGTCAGTGGCCGCCCGGCCACTGTGTTGGCCGAACAGCATCAGCGCAGCTTGCCAGCTCAACGGCTCACTCCTCAAGAGCAGGTCGAAAGCGAGTTTCTGCAGTTACAGCAAAAGATCGAGCAGTCCCCGCAAGACAGCGTGTTGTGGGCGCAGTTGGGGGAATATTATCTGTTTAACGATAATTTTGCCGATGCGCAGGCGGCCTATCAGCGGGCATTGGCTCTGCGGGGTGCGAATGCCGAATTGTACTCGGCGCTGGCGACGGTGCTTTATTACCAGGCGGGGCAGCGCATCACCCCGCAGGTGGAGAGCAATATAGAAAAAGCCTTGGCGCTGGATAAAGATGAGGTTTCAGCGCTGATGCTGCTGGCAGCCGATGCCTTTATGCATACAGAATATGCCAAGGCGATAAGCTTATGGCAACGCCTGTTGGACAGCCAGTCGCCACGGGTTAACCGGCCACAGCTGATTGAGGCCATCAATATGGCCAAACTGCTGTTACAGAATCAATAAAATTGAGCGATTTCCCCTCACCCTAACCCTCTCCCAAAGGGAGAGGGGACCGTACGTGCCACCTGTTGGCTAATTTATTTATCTTATATATCAATATATTAAAGTTAATTTCTGCACAAAACGACAACACCGTAGCAGCTCCCTCTCCTGGGGGAGAGGGTTGGGGTGAGGGGGCCGGAGCTCACGCCATGCGAATGAAATTCACCAATCTAGGCTGAGCAATCCTCTGATAATCTCCAGCGTTGAGGATCAGCGAACGCTCCAGCGTGCCAGCATTAAAGGCCAACTCGTCAAAGCGTTCAAACAGTAGCGGGTCGGCGACCAGCAGCAAATCCGGGTGGAAGCTGAACGGCGGGATCGCGCCAAAGACGCAGTCGGTCAGTTGGTCGACTTCAACCGGGCTGGCCAGTGAGGCGCGAGTACCGCCAACACCCTGCGCCAACGCGCCGAGATCGGCCTGTTGGTCGGCGGGCAGGATGGCCAGCACGTGCAGCTTGATGCCGTTGCCCTTGACGTGGCACACCAACGCTTTCGCCCCTTGCCCCAACTGGGTGCCGCGAATCTTGGCGACTTCTTCGGATTTTCCTGCCGTGGGATGCTCAACCACGCGATAGCGCGCCTGCTGCTGGTCAAGAAGGGAGGTTAAACGACTAAAGGTTGCGGTAGACACGCCATGCTCTCCAGAATTTTGATTTTCTTGCCCCTATCATAACGCGTTGTGACAGAGAATGGCTCAGCCAAATTATTGATTAAACAACGGGCTATTTTTTGGTTTTGACGGATAATACACAATTATGAAACGGGATTTTAATTTTTTGAAAGGAAAGGGGCGTGAAGACTAACCTGTCGTTGTATACCCAGCCGAAGTTCGTTTGGCTGTGTGCGGCTTTCTGCTGTTTGCTGTGGGGCAGTGCCTATCCGGCGATTAAAAACGGTTATGAAATTTTCCAGATCGCCACCGACGATCTCCCCGGCAAGATCGTCTTTGCCGGTTACCGCTTCGTGATTGCAGGGGGCTTATTGCTGCTGTTTGCCATCTTGCAGGGTAAAACCATCGGCCGTTTGTCACGGCGCCAGTATTCACAGTTGGTGGTGTTAGGGAGCACGCAAACGGCGCTGCAATACGTCTTCTTCTATATCGGTCTGGCCTACACCACCGGGGTAAAAGGATCGATCATGAATGCGACCGGCACCTTCTTTAGCGTGTTGCTGGCGCATTTCATTTATAAAAACGATCGTCTTAGCATGAATAAAATCGTCGGCTGCGTGGTGGGTTTTGCCGGGGTGATGGTGGTGAACTTCAACAGCCAACTGATGGACTTCAGCTTTAGCTGGCTGGGGGACGGCTTTGTGGTGATCGCCGCGTTTATCCTTTCGGCCGCTACGCTGTATGGCAAGCGCATTTCGCAGACCGTCGATCCGACGATCATGACCGGCTGGCAACTGGCTATCGGCGGCGTGATGCTGACGGTTGGGGGATATCTGGCGGGGGGCCGGTTAGAGTTCCACGGCTGGGCATCGGTGGCGATCCTGAGCTACCTGGCGCTGCTGTCCTCGGTTGCTTTTGCGCTCTGGAGCCTGCTGCTGAAATATAACCGCGTGGGTATGATTGCGCCGTTCAACTTCCTGATCCCGGTTTCCGGCGCGGTGCTGTCGGCCATTTTCTTACAGGAAAGCATCATGGAATGGCGTTATGCCGTGGCGCTGGTGCTGGTGTGCTTTGGTATCTGGCGGGTCAACGTGGTGCGCAAAGAGGCATCGTAGGGGCGCCCGCATGCGAGTCAGATTCCATATAAATACTGTCATAATGTGAGTGGGCGAATGCCTGTGGTAGGTTTTTTTATGTTAAGTCCAGGATGACCAACATGAAAAAAACCACTCCTACACTGCACGATGCGGTATTTAAACAGTTTCTGACTCACCCAGATACGGCCCGAGATTTTCTGGAATTTCACTTGCCACCTGCCTTGCTGAAGGATGCCTATAACGCTGGGGCAAGGGTTATGCTGATTACACCATCGGGCGGATATAGTCCCACAGGCGTTCCCAGTTAATCAGCACCAATACCACGGTGGCGGTAAACAGAATAAACATGATCTTTGAGAACATGATATCAACACTCCTTGTTAATAAAACGGCATCCCTATCCGGATTAAGGGCGATTTTCAGGCAGTGTACAGTGGGATTACCAGGCGATATAGAGGCGGTAGCACATTTCAGAAAAGACCAGGTTGGTGGTCAAATAATGGACAGCTGGTCAGGGGGGATGATAGGGCGGAGATTTCCCTGCCCCGAGTTTTAACGGGTGTTAATTCAAGATACCGTTTAGTACCAGCATGGTAATCCGGCCATCAGTTGCATTGGCAGGATCATGCTGACGGCGCTTTCGCCAAACTTGGCGGCAATACCTGGAGCCAGCCCGGAGAAGGAGAAGAACGCAGCCACGCCTGAGCCGGTCAGCGCCGCGGTCACGCAGACCAGCAGGGCCATCACTATCGTCATATTGCCAAAGCCAAAGCCCGCGGGGGAGGTAAGCGGTTTTTTTTGAGGAGAGTAGCCAATAAAAACCCCGCACAACGTGGATTGTGCAGGGGGCGGCAAGGCAAGGACGTTACTTTTTCTCTACGGCTGCCTGAATGGCATCTGCCAGAGAGCTGACGTGCTTTTCTGCCGTTTTCAGTTGGTATTCGACACCGTTGCCGTCGTTGGTGTCAGACAGCGTTGCCTTCAACAGTTCCAGTGCTGCCTGCACCGCCAGTAATCTGCGTTTTTGCTCTTCAGTTGGAGCGATCCCAGAGCCAAAATAATTCTCTAACATGTTCATATCCTTTCGCTAGACCTACCGAAATGGCAGACAACACAGGTTACATGGGGGGGATGCCCGCCGTTTTCAAGGCATTGTCTTGAGTGCTGTCTCTTGTTCCAACGGCTTTGAACCATTTTGGCGTGCACTGTTGATCCAGGCAAACGATCCCATCAGCGCAATCACCGTCAGTAAAATATACTCCAACGACATGGCATAAACTCCCTGAATGGCGTAAATCACTACGCTGATCACGTCAATCAGTACCCACAGCAGCCAGTTCTCGTCGTATTTGCGCGTCATCAGCACCATGGCGGCGATCGACAGTACCAGCATGGTGGATCCCACAGTGGGAAGGCGTCCGGCTGCAGTTCAGGCATCACCACAGAAAGCCCCATTTGATCCAGAAAGCGGGCAACGTGTTCGACGCGTTGCGGATCGCCCGGTAACAGCGCGTGATGGGCGTGTGTCATCTACCGGCTAAGCCGGATATGCGGTTGTAGATGAGTCATGGGCTTACCTAAATTTATGCTGGTTGGCACTATGGCCAAAAATTAAAACTCGGCCTGTTGGTGTAATCGGGCTGGGTCGATCACCGCAATCCGTTCACCGTAATAAAGTTCCTCGGCAGGTTAGGACAGGACGCCAGTCCGACGGAAATGCCAAAAAGAGTGTAAAACTGGAAGTTGGCTCTGATATTAGAATATTGCTCGGGACATTTGTCCCAGCTTGTTTAGCGGCAGGGTGGCGATGTGATGGTGCTTACAGATTAAACGGGGAAAAAGGGAGGGGAAAAGATGGGGAAAACTATTTCCCCATCTTTTGCAGCACCACTTATTGTTTTGGGAAGTTCACAATATCCGTCACCATATCATCGATGGCTTTCTTGATGTCAGCCAAGGTGATTGGGGTATTCTCATTGCTGACCGTTTTACCCAAACCTTTACGGACTACGGCCAGTACCGTTTTACCGGTATCTTGATCGATCAGTTTGATTTCCATGAATAACGCGGTGTCTTGTGTTCTGTGTCCGCTGGCAGCCATGGTGGTGGCAATGACGGCGGCAACAGGAACAACTTCATAGAATTGCACACCTTCGTTTTCAGCGCTTACCGCAGTAATGGCGACTTTAGCGACCAGTACGCGTGATCCCGATGGGGTAGGCAACAGCGTTGTACGCTTTGCCACGGCATTCCTTAGTGAGGTACTGGCGTACTCTCTGATCTGATCCAGCGTTTGCTGGCTTACACGGGCATTCGGTTTTGCCTGTGGGTAGAACACCAGCGGTGCAATATAGATGCCACGATAGTTAGACTCTTTAAAGCCTGGAGCGATCCAGCGCAAAACCTGATGCCCGCTGGCGGTTTCAGTTTTTTGCAGTTTGCTATAGTCCTGCAGGAACCCGGAATACTGCGTAGTTTCTGCGACCTTAGAGGAACATCCCGCCAACAACATACCCGCAGCCAATACGGCTGCGGCAACGCCAAAACGATTTTTTTTCATATACTTCCCGTCATGAAGTAGGTTTGGTTTGTGCCTGAAAAATATAGCACTAACCTGCAAAATAAGACATGTGATAGCTCCTACAGAAAAGCCCGGTTGTTACAAATTGACTTTTATTGTTATGGGAAACGCTCATTTATAAACCTCGGCGGGATGGTGGGATCTTGCAGTTGATAATGCTCAGCCAGTAATCCACCAGGCGATCGGCGCGCGGCACACTCCAAAAAAACATGTTGCCCTTGGTTACAATTAATCTTCTGTCAGAGTGAAAACTGCAGGTTTGTCAGTGCCTTCTATCAGGCGTTACATCTGTTGCATCATCATTACCCAAGTATGACATTTCTATACACTCGCGCTGGTAAGGTTATTCCAGCCCGATGATGTTGTGTTAGTCCTGTAGTGTATTACCATCCCTTTGATTTTATCCCGCCTTGTGCGGGATTTTTTTTGTGCCGGACGTGCTCAATGCGTTAGCCGTCTGACTGCGGTTAGACAGCGTGGTGACTTGCCGGTTAAAGAGGGAGGGAGCTTGGTGTGATCCACTTTTTCTGCACAATTGAGGGTTAAGATAAGCCAGTTATTAGCCCGTTTGGGTTGACACTGCATTTCGTAGTCTTATGCCCGGTTCCTAGCCGGGCTTTTTTACGCCTAAGGTCTGCTTAAGCTTGGTGCTTTACTATCACTACCTGAGAGGTCTGTGGGCCTGCGCCGTAACTGTCAAATCAGTTGTTGCATTTCAGCCAGCTCGCAGCTCTTTGCGGGCTTTTTTCATTGCGCTTCTGCTGGCGTTGCAGGAAAATAACCGATAAGTAAGAAGAGTCTTAACTTGTGCCCTTGTAATCTCCCATTGTTTGCTATTTTTGTGATGTTAACAATTTTGACTATGCTGTTAACAATCTTTTTCGCTAAAGGGATGAGTCCAGCACACAGGGTTCTAAATTTTCATTGGCGCATTAAACTAATAAGAAAAGATACGGCTTTCTATTGATTTAATTGACTATTTTAATGTTTCGCTGTGGTTCGTTGTTACTTTTTTGGGGGAAAGAAAGCATGCTTATAGTCAATATCATAATTATTTCCTTGCGGGTTGTTTCATGAGCAAAGAAATGCAGGCAAAACAGCGTTTGCCGGCGACGGTGCTACTGGTCAATGTATTTTTACTGGCCTACCTGCTTTCCTTGTTTGGCATTTTCATCCGTCCGTTAGGCTCACTCTCCCTGTTTTGGCCGGTGAATGCTATTTTGCTTGGCTTGATGTTGCGTAAACCTGGCTATGCGACGATGTTGGGATGGATAGGGACCTATCTTGGCATGATCGCCGCCGATCTGAGCACCGGCGAAAACTGGCCACTGGCACTTTGGCTAAATGCCTGCAATATGGCGCTGATTGCCACCGGCTATGCCGTGATGTTGATGATGCCCAAGTCTCAACGGCGTATGGGTAAGCCTCAGGCGATTTTATACATGTTTACAGCCTGCCTGCTTGGGGCCGCGCTGTCGGCAACGCTGTCGGTGTTGCGCAGTGACAGTCAATACAACAATACGCTGATCATTGCCTGGATGTCCTGGTTTAGTGAACAGTTCTCTACCAACCTGTTAATCTTGCCGGTCTTGCTGGCCGCGCCACGCTTAAAGCAATTGCTGAGCCTGCAGTTTGGCTGGCAATGGCGTTCCAGCCTGCCTCTGCTGGCGTTGTTGCTTTCGTTGGCGCTTAGCGTGTATATCGGTGGACCGGGTGCGATAGCCTTCCCCATCCCCGCACTGCTGTGGTGCGCCGTGCGTTATCATTTATTTACCGTCACCTTGCTGACGTTTCTCACCGGCGTGACGGAGATTGTCAGCATTTCTGCCAATCTGATGCTGTATGAAACGCCGGGAGCGCGAGGGGCGGTCATGGACAGTCTGATGTCAGCCCGTTTGGGGATTGCCATGTTGGTGATGGGGCCGCTGATTTTGTCCAGCTCGATTGCCGTTAGCCGTAAACTGCTGCGCCGGCTGGAGCACAGTGCGAACCACGACTTCCTTACCGGGACGTTGGCACGTAGTGCTTTAATGCGCAAAGGCAGGGAAATGCTGGAACAGAAGCAGCGTTCGAAAGAAGCGGTGTCGCTGTTGTTAATCGATATCGATCACTTCAAACTGATCAATGATACCCATGGCCATGCCATCGGTGACCATGTCCTGGCAGCATTCGCTCACATTTTGCGGCGTGAACTGCGCCACGATCAGTTATTTGGCCGTCTGGGGGGCGAAGAGTTTGCCATTATGTTGCCGCGGGCGCTGGGGACACAGGCAGTGGCCCTGGGGGAACATTTGCGTCGGCGGATAGAAAGCGCCGAGTTGCCCCCCAACGGCAAGGCTCCATTGCGGATCACGATTAGTGTAGGCGTGGCGAGTTTGGCAATGAATGAGGATAAGTCACTGGAACAGCTGATGAATATGGCGGATATTGC
Organism: Serratia sp. 2723; assembly: GCF_050434425.1. Taxonomy (NCBI): domain Bacteria; kingdom Pseudomonadati; phylum Pseudomonadota; class Gammaproteobacteria; order Enterobacterales; family Yersiniaceae; genus Serratia; species Serratia sp. 2723. The sequence continues at coordinate 112,749 of NZ_JBNDIN010000003.1, read as the reverse complement.
GCTTTATCGCGCCAAGTCCCAGGGGCGCAACTGCGTCGAATCGTTTAACATCGTCAGCGGCAACGGCCCCAACCATGTGATATTCAAATAGCGTCTTAGCCCTGCTTTGGTGCGAATTGCGTGCCGCAGTTGGGGCAAATCAAGGTGCTGAGTTTACGCAGTTTTGAACATTGCTGTTCGGTAACATAAGCACACTTTGGACAGGCAATTTGAGTGGTGCGGTTATTGTAACCTTTAACGCTGGTGGATTCAGACATGTCGCGTACCTGTGTCAGGTGAGAACCCACGCTAACACAGGCGTCAATAAATAGCTTTGAATGTTTTCAGGGGTTATAGACTCTTCAACGCCTGCACGGTTTCATCGATATCGATTTCATGCTCAGAGAAGACGTGAGTTGCGTTCTGGAAGGTGGTGACTGACAGCATACGCAGCGTTTTCGTGGCGGTCTGTGGCGCTTCGGCTACTTGTGGACGGATACGGTTCATCAATAACCCAACGGACAACACGGTGTTCTCTTTATCGACCTCCACCTTGACCGGCACTTCTTTGGTGAAGATATCGAAGGACTTGATGCTGGAGATTTTGATTCTCTCGTTGGCGATGGTGATGTACTTGCTTGGTGCCTGTACCTTCACCGCATAGGCCGATGGTCCTTTGGTATTGTTGGTTGGCTCAAAGGTTACCAGCGCATTTTTCTTAATCAGCTCTGGGTTTTGCACTTTAATCACGTGAAAATAACGATTTTCCCCGTTCTCGTCGGTGATAAAACCGAAGCCTTTGTCTTCAAAAAAAGTCGTTATCTTGCCGTTCATGGTCATTCTCATCAGGTCGTTCGTAACAGCGCTAATGATAACGCGTAATGCCGTGCAGTGACAGGGGGGGCGGTGTTTCATCAGCAAGACGAAAGCTTAAAAATTGCGGGTTGAGGGGCAAGAATGGGCCACAGAGGTGTTTAATTGGTCACTCAACGGTTTTTTGGCGGATTGGGCTACCTTGGACATCTCTGGTAACCGCTGACATCAATCCACATGGCAAATAACCGACTTTTTCACTTTTTATCGATTTTATGTGATCTGTGTTGTGGACAAAATCCCGTCTAATTGCTGTACTGTATTGGACACACATTCTGTGTCTTACATTCACGTTAAAGGTAAGTTTGATGTCTAAGATTAAAGGTAGCGTTAAGTGGTTTAATGAATCTAAAGGTTTCGGTTTCATTACTCCAGAAGATGGTAGCAAGGACGTTTTCGTTCACTTTTCTGCCATCGCTAGCAATGGTTTCAAAACTCTTGCTGAAGGCCAGCGTGTAGAATTTGAAATCACGAACGGTGCCAAAGGGCCATCTGCTGCTAACGTTATCGCTATCTAAGCTACAGTAGCCAAAATTGTTAAAACCCGCTCCATGAGCGGGTTTTTTATGCTTTTTTTTCAGGCTGGGAAACGGTTAAGGGAACAGGTAAACCTTGATGAAGGCCAGCACGATCAGCATGCACGTCAGGGTGACAATCCATTCAGTAGTGGTTTTTGGCAGATTAAACATTCAATTCCTCACTCAGCCCAAGATACTGAGCGAGGATTATCCCGATGGCAGATTAAGAAAACATTAAGCCCCGAGATTTTATTGGCCGTAAAACGCTCTGACCAGCATAAAGGCCAACAGCGTCATCGCCAGCGAACCCGCCAGGTTGAGCAGCATATTGGCGATGGCCCAGACAACGCGGCCGTCCTGCAACAGATAGGCCACTTCTAGTGAGAAGGTAGAGAAGGTGGTCAGCCCGCCGCAAAAGCCGGTAGTGATCAGCAGTTTCCAAACCGGGTCAATGTGTGTCATGCGGACAAACAGCGCCAGGGCCAGCCCGATGATAAACCCCCCCACCAGGTTTACGGTCAAAGTGCCCAATGGAATATGCGGATGTAGAGGGTTGAGCTTAAGGCTCACTGCCCAGCGCAATACGCTACCCAAACCACCGCCAATAAACACAGCCAGTAAAGAACCCCACATGGTGATAAATCCTGTCATAAAGATGGAAGATGCTCAGAAAGGTTCAGGCAAGCGCCTACGTACCTCTCTGAGAGGTTACGTAGACATCATCAGCCCGAGAAGGCGGTTATGGAGGAATGTCATCTCCGTTTGTTGGCACGCAGCGTGCGGGGCAGATTTTACACCTTGTCGCCGTGGTTTTGTAGTGGTGGGGGCCAGTGGAAATTGCCCACCTGCTGCACAATTACCCCAGCTGTTTATCCAATCAGCTTATCAATTCACCAGTTTATTAACTTATTAAACCAGTGGGTTAGCATTGCTATCGGCGCGTTCCTGCCGGTTGCGGCCATTATTTTTAGCCCGATAAAGCGCAATATCGGCAGCCTTCAACCACTCCTGGTAGCCGGGCATCTCGGGCTGGTAATCGGCGACCCCGGCGCTGATCGTCAGCTTTAACCCAGGAGCCTCACGGAAGACGACCTCGTTCAGGCGTTCCTGAATGCGATGGAGTGCCAGGCTGGCCTGTTCGGCGCTGGTATTAGGCAATACCGCGCCGAATTCATCACCGCCGTAGCGACCAACGATATCCACCGCCCGCAGCCCCAGCACCAACTCTTCCGCCAAAACGATCAGCGCCTCATCCCCCAGCCCATGGCCGAAGGTGTCGTTGATGGCTTTGAAATGGTCAATATCCATCAGGATCAGCGTAGCCGTATGGTTATAGCGCCGACAGCTATCAAACTCATTGTGCAGCAGGTGTTCCCAATGACGGCGGTTAAACACGCCGGTCAGGCCATCACGCGTGCTGATACGCAATAACTCATGTTGCTTTTCTGCCAGCCGCTTGGCGGTTTGGTAGGTCACGTAACCAAGGAAGACCGGGTAGATGAAGATCATCGGCAGACACAGATAAACCTGCTGTGGCGTGGATTGTGGTGTAAAGGGGAAGCCCAGCATTGCACTGGTAACCAGCGCCCCGATAATTTGCGCTATCAGCCCTTTGAAATACAGAGACGGCCCGCCGGAGGCGATATTGTTCATCCCCATCATCGACAGGATCACCACGGCGGGGAGCGCATTGAAACCCATGATGGCGACCCACATTCCACCTAACAATGCATCGATGAGCAGGTTGCGGATCTCGGTAGTGTAGGGGTCTTTACTGCGGATAGACCACTGATAAGCGACATGTGGCCAGATAAAGCCATTCACTGCCAGCAAGATCCACACGCCAACCGGCTGGTGCCCAGGATAGAGCGCCGTAAGTACGCACAAGAAACCAATCCCCAGGCCGACAATACGCGGCAGGTAGAGGCGCCTGGCGAAGTTGAGGCCTGCACGCCGGGTGTTAAAAGCCGATGGAGCTGTAGGCATCCCATGTTTCCCTGTGATGAATTATGCAGCCAGCCTGGAGCCGGAAAAAGCGAATAGCTAAGAATATGCCCTATAATCTAAGCATAGAACATCCCGGGTAGATCTCACCTTGTTACAACTGGTTGTTGTTATAGCCGAAAGAAAGTCGCTAAATACCTATAGACAAAATTTGTTCCCGCGCTGCGTCCTGCAGCCATAAATGAATAAAGAAGGTGAATATGGAAGGTATCAGTATTACCAAGCTGCTGGTAATTGCGGTGTTGATCGTGTTGCTGTTCGGCACCAGCAAACTGCGTACTCTGGGCGCGGATCTGGGGGCGGCGCTGAAAGGCTTCAAAAAAGCGGTGGGCGACGATACCCCTCCTGCACAGAATACGGCTGAAACTCCTACGGCCCAGCAGAGCGTCGAAAAGAAAGACATTTAACCGCCTCTGCGGTTGAGCCATAAAAAACGGATGCCGCAAGGACATCCGTTTTTTGGCGTTAATTGCGGGGGAAACGTAACAAAAGATTACCGCGCTTACTTCACTTCCAGCCCTTTGGCCTGCAGGTCCGCATGATAGGACGAGCGCACAAACGGGCCGCAGGCAGCATGGGTAAAGCCCATTGCCAACGCTTGTTCTTTCATTTCGTCAAATTCCGCCGGGCTGACATAGCGCTGCACTGGCAGATGGTGACGGCTTGGTTGCAGATACTGCCCCAGCGTCAGCATGGTGACACCATGACGGCGCAGATCGCGCATCACTTCCACAATTTCCGCGTTGGTTTCACCCAAACCCACCATCAGGCCCGATTTGGTCGGAATAGAGGGGTGAGCTTCCTTAAAGCGCTCCAACAACTTCAATGACCACTCGTAATTAGCCCCAGGACGCACCTGGCGATAAACACGCGGTACGTTTTCCAGGTTATGGTTAAACACGTCTGGCGGCGTGGCGGTAAGGATTTCCAGCGCACGATCCATACGGCCACGGAAGTCTGGCACCAGGGTTTCGATCTTGATGTTCGGGCTCTTGGCACGGATGGCGGTAATACAGTCGGCAAAGTGCTGCGCGCCACCGTCACGTAAATCGTCACGGTCAACCGAGGTGATCACCACATAGCGCAGTGCCATATCGGCAATGGTCTGCCCGAGTTTTTCCGGCTCGTTGGCATCGGGAGCCACCGGGCGGCCATGGGCCACGTCGCAGAATGGGCAACGGCGGGTACAGATGGCCCCCAGGATCATGAAGGTGGCGGTACCGTGGTTAAAGCACTCAGACAGGTTCGGGCATGACGCCTCTTCGCAGACCGAATGCAGGCCGTTTTTGCGCATCGCGGCCTTGATGCCCTGAATGCGCGTAGAGTCGGCAGGGAGTTTGATCTTCATCCACTCGGGTTTGCGTAACAGCTCTTGGCGTTCGGTGGCCACCGTTTTTACCGGGATTAACGCCATTTTGTCTGCATCGCGGTATTTGACGCCGCGTTCCATCTGAATCGGTTTACTCATAATCGTGCAGGTTCCAGTTACGAACCTCGATGTTTGCTTTACTTGCTTAAGATCAAGCGATTACAAAATCGGGGTAAAGTGGTGGTAAAACTCGGGTAAAATTATATCACTTTTATTGTGATCCATTCAGCCCTCTTGTATCACGGTTGAGGTCAGTCATCGATGTGGTCACAAAATGTCCGAAACACCGCTGAATAGGCGCATCTGGCAGTGCGCCGCCTGCTGTACGGAACATGACCGCGATATCAATGCGGCCATTAACACCTAGAGCCAGGGCATACAGGAAAGACAGGCGACGGGGTTGCGGTGGTGCGCCCATTTCGATCATCCGGCAATACATCGAGCAGCAGCAAACACCAGGTTAGTCGGAAAACCGCGCCTTATATCCCTGCCCTGAAGGACGGGGTTTTACGACGCACCTGATAAGTTAAACGAAATCTAAATCAGGGAGGCGCTCCGTATTCCAGGATATTTTAGTTTAACTACCATTTAGATAATGTATTTATAATGCGTACATTATCATTTAAAAAGACGAATGGAGTCATAATGAAATATTCTCATATTGGTGTTTGTGGTGTTGTTCTGGCAGGGGTGTTGTTATCAGGGTGTGCTGTTGAAAATGACAAAACAGAGGTTGGTGCAATAGGGTTGTCTTATCATTCTAATGTAGAAAAACTTGCTGATGGTAATTATGTCGCTTCCGTAGAAGCATCTCTGGGCCGTGGCCGTGTTAGTGGTGCGCAGGGGCTTGTCACTAGAGATGCCGTTGCCTACTGTAAAGCAATGAACAAAAATATGAAGGTAATTAAAGAAGAAACTGATTCACACCTTCTGGTGAATGGGGTGGCGAAATTAACCTTCAGTTGTATTCAGTAAATGGGGGGGTATTGCCCGAGGCTAATAGAGTTATGGTTCATTCAAGATAATGAGCATTTAATAATTAGCCGCAGACTTTCGAATAATCGAAGAAGATAAAGTCAGTCAAAAAAAGAGCCTCGGCATAGTCCGAGGCTTTTCTATTATAGGTTAAATTATAGATAGTCTTGGAGGGTCCAGTTACGAAGTTCGAGCGTCTGGTAGCCGAGTAAATGAACAAATTCCTGTACCAGTATGGGATGCACATCGGCTATCCCGACACCGGGTGCCAGCGCGCTGACTTGCGTCATCTGCATTCCGGCATAACCGCAGGGGTTGATGCGTAGGAAAGGGGTGAGATCCATGGCAACATTCAGGGCCAGGCCATGAAATGAGCAGCCTTTGCGGATCCGCAAGCCTAATGAACAAATCTTTTGTTCGCCTACGTACACGCCGGGCGCATCCGGGCGCGCGCGTGACTCGATCTTGAAATGGGCGAGGGTATTGATAACGGTCTCTTCCAAGGCCGTGACGAGTTGGCGAACACCCACTTTATTGCGTTTCAGATCCACCATCACGTACAGCACCTGCTGGCCGGGGCCATGATAGGTGACCTGACCACCGCGATCGCTCTGGATCACCGGGATATCGCCCGGCATCAGCAAATGCTCTGCCTTACCGGCCTGGCCTTGGGTGAACACGGCTTGATGCTGCACCAGCCACAATTCATCGAGCGTGGACTCGTCGCGGCGATTGGTGAAGTTGTGCATGGCTTGGGATACAGGCTCATAGGGCTGCAACCCTAGCTGACGGAGAATGATCTTATTGTGTTGCAAGCGGGGCATCGTCAGGTTACAGAAGTGGTAACAACATTATACCGGGCGCCCTGGCCCGCGACCAGCATTTATCCCCGAAGAACCAGGGCAACCCGGACAGCACTTGCGCTGAGCCAGGTTGGCTGGCAGGGAGTTATGCTTTAATTACAGCACCATACGGACAATTTCAATGTTGCCCAACTCTTCATATAACGTTTCCACCTGGTCGATATGGGTGGCGGTGATGGTGATGGAAACGGAGTGGTAGTTGCCTTTGCTGCTCGGTTTGACCTGCGGGTTGTAATCCCCTGGAGCATGGCGTTGCACCACTTCAACCACCTGGTCTACCAGCTCGGGGTGTGCCAGGCCCATTACCTTGTAAGTAAAGGTACAAGGGAATTCGAGCAGTTCGTTCAGTTTAGTCTTTTGCATGTGGGGGCGCTCCAGCAGTGGCGGATCTCTAAATTATAACTCCCGCCGGGGCGGGAGTTAGTGTTAATTGTAATATGGGGCCGAACTCGGCCGATTCAAGGGTCAGCCGAACCAGTGATGGAACATCAGACGGACATAATCCACGATGCGGCCAAAGAAGCCGCCTTCTTTCACTTCGTTCAGCACTACCAGTGGACGCTGATCGATGGTTTTGCCATCCAGCTGGAAATTGATTGTGCCAACCACCTGGTTTTTGGCCAGCGGAGCATGAATTTCCGGAGTATTCAGCACGTAGCTGGCTTTCAAATCTTTCATCCGGCCGCGTGGGATGGTCAGGTAGGCATCTTTGTCTACGCCCAGCTCAACGCGATCGGCATCGCCGAACCAAACGGGTTCAGAAGCGAACTCTTTGCCTGCTTTCAACGGTGCCACGGTTTCAAAGAAGCGGAAGCCCCAGGTCAGCAGTTTTTTGCTCTCGGTTTCGCGGCCTTTGTAGGTACGGCCACCCAGCACGGCGGAGATCAGACGCATCTGGCCTTCCGTCGCTGAAGCCACCAGATTATAACCCGCCGAATTGGTATGGCCGGTTTTAATCCCATCGACGTTCAGGCTGGTATCCCACAGCAGACCGTTACGGTTCAACTGACGGATATTGTTGAAAGTGAATTCTTTTTCTTTATAGATAGCGTATTCGTCTGGCACATCGCGGATCAGCGCCTGGCCGATCAACGCCATATCACGCGCCGAGCTGAACTGGCCTTCCGCATCCAGACCGTGCACGGTTTGGAAGTGGGTATTTTGCAGGCCCAGCTGTTTGACGTAGGTATTCATCAGGTTAACGAACGCATCCTGGCTACCCGCGACGTAGTCCGCCATAGCAACACAGGCATCGTTACCAGATTGCAGGTTGATACCACGAGTCAACTTGGAAACCGGCACGCGGTCGCCCGGTTTGAGGAACATCAGCGAGGAACCTTTGAACACCGGGTTGCCGGTAGCCCAGGCGTCCTGACCAACGGTGACCATATCATCCTGGCCAATCTTGCCGGATTTCAGCGCCTGGCCGATGACATAGCTGGTCATCATTTTGGTCAGACTGGCAGGGTCGCGGCGTGCGTCGGCGTTCGATTCCGCCAGCACTTTACCGGAGTTGTAATCAATCAGGATGTAGGCCTCGGCATCAATCTGCGGCACACCTGGGATCATGGTTTTAATATTAACGTCGTCTGCGTGGGCAACTGACGCTGCGCTGAGCGCGATGGCAGTGCCAAGCGTGAGGCTTTTGATTAAGCGAAAAGAGGTTACCTGTTTCATGATCGGGACTACAACATCCGTAAAAGTTAAGTTAAAAAACGAGTCACACTATAGCAGACGAGGCCTTGGCAGGCATTAGCCAATGAGCCGACAGATCAGGGTTTACACAGATTTACCTGAAAGAAAATGTTTCAGTACCATGCCTTTCAGGTTGACTGCTCGAGCGGCCAACTCGAAATTCATAGGGTATCAACAGTCCACATATAGCCGTAATTATCCATGGTGCTTAGGGGGCGGCAGTGATAAAGGACTGTTGTTGTGCCTCACTCGCCAGGCGCTGTTGCAACTGTGCGGCCTGTTGACGATTGCTGAACGGGCCTAACTGCACACGGTAGACGGCACCGTTGGCGGCGACCTTACCGGGAACGCCAAACTGCTGGCTCAGCTGTTGTTGCCAGCTTTGCGCACGTTCGGCATTACTCAGTGCACCTACCTGTACGACATAGCTACCGCTGGCACTAGCGTTGGCGGTGGCCACAACCGGGGCGGCAGTTGGCGCGCTGATGACCGGTTGGGGTTCTGAACCTTCCAATACGCCAGGGGCTAACGGCTGCGGCGCACCAAGGAAACCACCGCTACGGCCAGTGGAGGCGGCAGGGGGGGCGCTGCTGTCGTTGTAGTTCATGCTGCCGTTGTCAATCGCTTGAGCGGCAGGGGCGGCAACCGGTGCCGATTGCTGCATCGGCGTGTCCATACCGCTGCCAGAGGTGAGATCCGGACGCGGAGGTAGGGCGTAGCTTTGCTTGGCGACGACGGTCCCCACGGTGCCAGGGCCGCTCAACGTGCCGTCTGGGGCTACCTTGATAAAGTCAACCTTCACCTTGGTGTTGTTAGACAGGTTGAGGCGATCGGCTGCAGCTTTGGACAGATCGATAATCCGGCCAGAGGTATAAGGGCCGCGATCGTTGACGCGTACCACCAGTTGGCGGCCATTGGCCAGGTTGGTAACGCGTACATAGCTTGGGATAGGCAAGGTTGGATGCGCAGCGGTCAGCGCATTGGGATCGAACTGCTCACCAATGGCGGTAGTATTGCCGTTGGCCTCTTCGCCGTACCAGGCCGCCAGACCGGTTTGCGAGAAGTTCTGCGGGTCTTGCACGATACGATAAGTGTCGCCATTAACCTTATAATCCTGCAGGGTGCCAGGGTTATAGGGTTCATAGTGAGGCTCCACGCCGCCGATTTCGGTCACTGGCCCGTTGTAGGCTTGTTGCACCGGAGCCTGTGTTTCTTCCGTCGTAGTGGTACAGGCGGAAAGTAATACCGCAGCAGCAACCGCGCCGACCCAAAGCCATTCCTTACGCATTGCACACCTCTTATAGATTTTTAGACAACATTTTCCGATGCGTGTGGATCGACATCACGATGCCGAACCCAGCCATGAGTACGATCAGCGCCGAACCCCCGTAACTGACCAAAGGCAAAGGTACGCCAACTACCGGTAAAATGCCACTGACCATACCAATGTTAACAAACACATAGACGAACAGGATCAGCATCAGCCCGCCGACCATCACGCGGCCAAAGGTGGTCTGCGCCCGGGCGGCGATCATCAGCCCACGGATAATCACCAGCAGATACAGTACCAGCAGCACCAGCACGCCGATTAGGCCAAGTTCTTCTGCCAACACCGCGAAGATAAAGTCGGTGTGGCGTTCCGGCAGAAATTCGAGCTGAGACTGAGTGCCGTGCAGCCAGCCTTTACCCGATAGGCCGCCAGAGCCGATGGCGATTTTCGATTGAATAATATGGTAGCCAGCCCCTAACGGATCGCTTTCCGGATCGAGCAGCATCATCACGCGGTCACGCTGATAGCCGTGCATCAGGAAGAACCACAACACCGGGATAAAGGCGGCTAACGCCACGGCAGCCACGGCGATCAGCTTCCAGCTCATCCCCGACAGGAACAGCACAAACAGGCCAGAGGCGGCGATCAGGATCGAGGTACCCAGATCGGGCTGTGCGGCAACCAGCAAGGTGGGCAGGAAGATCAGCACCAGCGCGATGCCGGTATTCTTTAGCGAAGGTGGGCACACGTCACGGTTCATAAAGCGTGCCACCATCAACGGCACGGCGATCTTGGCGATTTCCGAAGGTTGGAAGCGCACAAAGCCCAGATCCAGCCAGCGCTGCGCCCCTTTACTGATTTGGCCGAAGGCGTCCACCAGGATCAACAGTATCACGCAGAAAATATATAGGTAGGGTGCCCAGCTTTCATAAACCCGCGGCGGGATTTGCGCCATCACGCCCATTACGATCAGCCCCATCAGGATCTGGCCGATTTTACGCTCCATCATGCCTATATCCTGGCCGCTGGCGCTCCACATCACCACGGCGCTGTAGATCAGCAAGGCCAGAATAAACAGCAGGAATGTCGGGTCGATATGGATTTTGGTCCAGATAGAGCCCTTTTGTTGGCTTTCAGTCATGTTCTACCTTAATCACCTTCTATACCTGGCGGCAGCGGTACTGCATCCGGTAATTGCGTATTGTTGTCGCCCAACAGGATGTGGTCGAGGATCTGGCGGGTAATGGTGCCTACCGCCGGGCCTGAACCGCCGTTCTCCAAAATGATGGCCACCGAAACCGTTGGGTTATCGTAGGGTGCAAAGGCGGTCATCAATTTATGGTCCCGCAGGTGTTCAGCGAGTTTGTGAGCGTTATAGGTTTCATAGCCGAATACCTGCGCGGTACCCGATTTTGCCGCGGCTTTATACGGTGTCTTGTCAAAGAACTTGCGTGCCGTGCCGTTAGGCCGGTTGGCAACGCCGTACATGCCGTCTTTGGCTATTTCCCAGAAGCCTGAATGGATATCGCCGATCTGCTTGCTCTCTTTTTGCTTGAACGGCACTAATACGCCGTTGATCTTGGTGCTTTGCAGCAGATGCGGATCTTTGACGTTGCCGTCGTTAATCAGGGTGTTCAGCGCCTTGGACATCTGGATCGGCGTCGCGGTCCAGTAGCCCTGGCCGATGCCCACCGGAATGGTGTCGCCCTGATACCAGGGTTTCTTGTAACGTTTGAATTTCCAGTCGCGCGTTGGCATCAGGCCGGAACGCTCTTCGGAAAGATCGATACCGGTATATTCGCCGTAGCCGAATTTGGTCAGCCAGGTGGACAGGCGATCGATCCCCATATCGTAAGCTACCTGATAGAAGTAGGTATCCGCAGACTCCTCCAGCGCTTTGGTGACGTTGAGACGGCCATGCCCCCATTTTTTCCAGTCGCGGAAGCGTTTCTCAGAGCCTGGCAATTGCCACCAGCCCGGATCGAACACGACGGTATTTTTGGTGATCACCCCGGCGCTCAGGGCAGAAACGGCAATATAGGGTTTGACCGTGGAGGCAGGCGGGTAAACCCCTTGAGTGGCACGGTTGATCAGTGGGCGGTTCGGATCGTTGAGCAGCCCCTGATAGTCCTTGTTGGAGATGCCATCAACAAACAGGTTGGGATCGTAGCTAGGATTGGAAACCATCGCCAGAATTCCCCCGGTGCGCGGATCGCTGACCACTACAGCGGCACGGCTGCCCACCAGCAACTGCTCAATATAGCGCTGCAGGTTGAGATCCAGCGTCAGATAAACGTCTTTACCGGCGGACGGCGGTTGCTCATGCAATTGGCGGATCACCCGGCCACGGTTGTTGACTTCAACCTCTTCATAGCCGGTTTTGCCATGCAGGACATCTTCATAGTAACGTTCGATACCCAACTTGCCGATATCATGGGTGGCGGCATAGTTGCGTAGCTGGCCGTCTTTGTCCAGGCGCTCCAGGTCGCGGTCATTAATTTTCGACACGTAACCGATCACGTGGGTGAGGGCAGACCCATAAGGATAATAGCGGCGTTGATAGCCTTTGACTTCCGCGCCGGGGAAGCGAAATTGATTGACGGCAAAACGGGCCACCTGCACTTCGGTCAGCGGGGTTTTCACCGGGATCGAGACGAAACGGCGCGAGCGCTTGCGCTCTTTCTCAAAGTTGGCGATATCGTCGTCGGTGAGATCGACCACCGGGCGCAGGGCATCCAGCGTGGCTTTCAGATCGTCGACTTTCTCCGGCATCAGTTCCAACTGATAAATGGTGCGGTTAAGCGCCAGCGGCGTGCCGTTACGATCGTAAATAATGCCGCGGCTGGGGGCGATAGGCAGCAGCTTGATGCGGTTTTCATTGGAGCGGGTGCGGTAATCTTCAAAACGCACGATTTGCAGATTATACAGATTGGCAATCAAGACGCCTATCAGCACCAGAATGATAAAAAACGCCACCACGGCGCGGCGTACAAACAGGGCGGACTCGGCCGTATAGTCGCGAAAAGGGTTACGTTCTATTTTCATCCCGCTGCTTTTTTCACTCTGTGACTGTCACCACCGGTTACTCCCGGTGGTAAGGATGATTTGTAGTAATACTCCAGGCGCGGTAGAGGCTCTCTGCCACCAAAACGCGCACTAAAGGATGCGGTAACGTTAACGGGGAAAGCGACCAGCTCTGCTCAGCGGCGGCTTTACAGGCCGGAGCCAGCCCCTCAGGGCCGCCAATCAACAGGCTGACGTTGCGGCCATCCTGTTTCCAGCGTTCGAGCTGTTGTGCCAACTGGGGCGTTTCCCACGGGGTGCCTGGGATATCCAACGTAACGATGCGGTTACCTTTGCCCACCGCTGCCAACATCTGTTCGCCTTCCTTTTCCAGAATGCGTTTGATATCCGCATTCTTGCCGCGTTTGCCCGCCGGGATCTCGGTCAGTTCAAACGGCATATCTTTCGGAAAGCGATGCAGGTAATCCATAAAGCCGGTCTGCACCCAGTCGGGCATTTTGGTGCCGACTGCAACCAATTGCAGTTTCACCGCTTAACCCCAGAGCTTTTCCAGTTCGTACAATTGGCGACTTTCTTCCTGCATCACGTGCACAATCACTTCGCCCAGATCGACCACGACCCAGTCGGAAACGGCCTGGCCTTTCATGCCATACAGTTCCATACCAGCAGAGCGGGCTTCTTGTACGACATGTTCGGCAATCGACATTACATGGCGGCTTGAGGTGCCGGTACAGATGATCATGCAGTCGGTGATGCTGGATTTACCCTGAACATTCAGAGCGATAATATCCTGGCCTTTCATGTCATCAATTTTATCGATAACGAAATCTTGGAGCGCTTTACCTTGCAAAGGTTCCCCCTCGGGTGTGTTCTGTTCATCAGGACGCTATGGACAACTGCCCAGAGTCACTGGCCTGAATGGTGATGGTTTCGGCAGGATGCCGCTGAAAGCCTGCTGGTTTTTCCCAGCTAGCCAAGATCCTTGGGGTTTTCAGCGGATACCTGAAAAATAGCGGCGCAGTATAGCATGTGGCCTATCGATATAAACCCTGTAACTCGATATAACGCTGCACCGGGCGTGGCAGCAAATCGTCACAACTGATGCCTTGGTGACGGCGCTGGCGTATCTCGGTGGCGGATATCTCCAGTAAAGGGGTATCTGCCAGGTAGATAAACCCGTGCGGCTGGCGGCTGAGCAGGGTGGCATCAGCGATCTGGTGCCGTTCCAGCCAGTGTTGCAGCTCTGGCGTATCCATCTGCTGGTTATAACCCGGGCGCGCCAGCACCAGCAGATGGCAGAAGTGTAACAGGTCTTGCCAGCGATGCCATTTGTGCAGGCTCAGCAGCGAATCCTGGCCAATAATAAACGCCAGAGGTGCCGTGGCGCCACGTTCTTTACGAATCGTTTCGAAAGTCTCGATGGTGTAAGACGCGGTGGTGCGGTGCAGTTCACGATCGTCTACGGTAAACAACGGGTTACCGGCGATGGCCAGCTCAACCATGGTTAGCCGTTGCTGCGCGTTGGCCTCCGGTTGTGGCCGATGGGGAGGCACATGGTTGGGCAACAACGTGACCTTATCAAGGCCGACTTCCTCAGCCAAGGCAGCCACCGGGCGCAGATGACCGTAGTGGATTGGGTCAAAGGTGCCACCGAAAAAAGCGTGCAGGGTATGTGGATGTTGCGGGCTAGTAGGCATCGGTGACTCTCGTGGCCAGAGGTTTGCCGCAAAGCAGCATCGACAGGGTTTCCAGTTCCGGCCAAACCGGCTGGCCGTAGTCTTTCTTGAGGGTGAGCTCAATTTGCGCCAACAGGTGCACCGCCTGCTGCAATTGCTGACCCGACAGACGTTGCAGAGCCTGAGTGATCAGGCTGCGGCGGTTTTGCCAGACCTTGAGCTGATCGAATAGTGTACGTAGCGGGGTGTGCGCCATGCGGCGTTGCAGGTTCAGCAGCATCAGCAGTTCCCGTTGCAGGGTACGCAGCAGGATCACCGGCTCGACATCCTCTTGCTGGAGTTGCCGCAAGATATGCCAGGCACGTTTGCTCTTGCCTGCCAGCAGGGCATCCAGCCAGTGGAACGGGCTGAAGTGGGCCGCATCGTTTACCGCCTGCTCTACGCGGGGCAGCGTCAGTTTACCATCGGGGTGCAGCAGCGACAGCCGTTCCAACGCCTGCGAAAGTGCCAGCAGGTTGCCTTCATAGCAGTAACACAACAGTTGATTGGCTGCGTCATCGAGAGCCAACTGCATGGATTTGGCCCGCTGGGCGACCCAGCGCGGCAGCTGTGCCTGTTCCGGCGTTTGGCAAGCGATCATGGCTCCATTGGCGCTGAGCGCCTTGAACCAGGCGCTGTTCTCCTGGGCTTTGGTCAGGCGCGGGCCGCGTAGTACCAACAGGATATCGTCATGCAGCAAAGCGGCCAGCTTGACCAATTGCTCGCCGATCGGGGCCGTCGGGCCGTTCTCGGGGAAAATCAGTAACAGGGTTTGCCGGCTGGCAAACAGGCTCATAGCCTGGCAGATGCTGAAGATGGCATCCCAGTCGGTATGGACATCCAGGGAAATGCTGTAATGCTCGGTGAACTGCTGCTGTTGGGCGGCCTGGCGGATCAGATCCTGGCTTTCCTGCAGCAATAAGGGCTCATTTCCGCTCAATAAATAACAAGCGCGCAGCCCCTCTCGGAGCTGCGCGGCAAGTTGTTCAGGATAAAGACGGATCATTGTGCTGTGGTACTGGCCGCTTTTTCACCGGCGAGAGCGGCTTTTTCTTGCGTCTCTTGCACTGCCGCGTGCACCGCCAGCATTTTACGCAGAATTTGCTGGGCAGCCTGCTCACGCATTTCCTGCATGATGATGTCCTGCTCGGAGTCTTTGGCCAACGCGGTCAACGGGTTATCAAAGAACGAACGGAAGACTTTGACGTTGATCGGGTAGATGTCGTGGCCCGGGATCAGTACCTGAGCCTGCACCGTCATCACCAATTGATACTCCGCAGTTTTACCATCCTGGAAGATCGAAACCGTATCCTGGCTTTGCGTCGAATTGACGATGCGCAGTGACGGGACTTCCTTGTGGGCCGGATCGTATTTGACCACGGTTGCCCCGCTTAGACGCAATTGCTCACGTACGGCACGGGTCAGAGGGCCAAAGGGATCGTAGCTGTCCAGGATCAGCGTATGTAATTCTGTGGGCACCTGCGCGTTGCCACGCAGATGAAAACCGCAGCCGGCGGTGACAAGCACCGCCAACCCCAGCAACAACGTCAGAATACGAAGTCGCACAAAGCCTCCTTGTGTTAACCCACAACCAGGTTAAGCAATTTGCCTGGAACATAGATCACTTTACGTACCGTGACCCCTTCCAGATATTTGGCCACCAGATGGTCCTGGGCGGCGCGCTCACGCACTTGTTCTTCGGTAGCATCGGCTGGCACGGTGACTTTTGCCCGTACCTTGCCGTTAACCTGTACCACCACCAGCTTGGAATCTTCCACCATGGCGGCAACGTCAGCTACCGGCCATGGCGCAGTGTCTACGTCGCCTTCCGCATTCAATGCCTGCCACAGGGTGAAACAGACGTGTGGCGTGAACGGATACAGCATACGCACCACGGCCAGCAAGGCTTCTTGCAGCAGAGCACGATCCTGCTCGCTTTCCTGCGGCGCACGGCCCAGTTTGTTCATCAACTCCATCACGGCGGCGATGGCGGTGTTGAAGGTCTGGCGGCGGCCGATATCGTCGGTCACTTTGGCGATGGTTTTGTGCACGTCGCGACGCAGGGCTTTCTGATCTTCACTGAGCGTGCTGACGTTCAGTGGTTGAACGGCACCTTTCTCAACGTGGTCGTAAGCCAGCTTCCAGACGCGTTTGAGGAAGCGGTTAGCCCCTTCTACGCCAGATTCTTGCCATTCCAGCGTCATTTCTGCCGGAGAAGCAAACATCATAAACAGACGCACGGTATCCGCGCCGTATTTCTCTACCATCACCTGCGGGTCGATGCCGTTGTTCTTCGACTTCGACATTTTGCTCATGCCAGCATAGACCAGTTCGCGGCCTTCAGGATCGGTCGCTTTGACAATGCGGCCCTTCTCGTCGCGTTCGACGGTGGTATCAACCGGAGATACCCAGACGCGTTCGCCGCTGGTGCCGGTGTAGTAGAAGGCATCGGCCAACACCATGCCTTGACACAGCAGGCGTTTGGCTGGTTCGTCTGAATCGACCAGGCCAGCGTCGCGCATCAGCTTGTGGAAGAAGCGGAAATACATCAGGTGCATGATGGCGTGTTCGATCCCGCCAACATATTGATCTACCGGCAGCCAGTAGTTGGCCGCAGCCGGATCCAGCATGCCTTTATCGTACTGAGGACAGGTGTAGCGCGCGTAGTACCAGGAAGATTCCATAAAGGTGTCGAAGGTGTCGGTTTCACGCAGCGCCGGTTGGCCGTTTACGGTGGTTTTTGCCCACTCGGGATCGGCTTTGATCGGGCTGGTGATGCCGTCCATCACCACATCTTCCGGCAGGATCACCGGCAGTTGGTCTTCTGGCGTTGGCATTACGGTGCCGTCTTCCAGGGTGACCATTGGGATTGGAGCCCCCCAATAGCGCTGACGCGACACGCCCCAGTCACGCAGACGGTAGTTCACCTTGCGCTGGCCGACGCCTTTGGCCACCAGCTTGTCGGCGATGGCGTTAAAGCCCGCCAGGTGATCCAGGCCGTCGAATTCGCCGGAGTTGAACAGGGTGCCTTTTTCGGTCATCGCTTCGGCGCTGACGTCTGGCTTGCTGCCGTCCAGGTTCAAAATGACCGGTTTGATCTGCAGATCGTATTTGGTGGCGAACTCCCAGTCACGCTGATCGTGGCCAGGGACGGCCATTACCGCACCGGTGCCGTATTCCATCAACACGAAGTTGGCTACCCAGATTGGCAGCTTCTCACCGCTCAACGGATGAATGGCAAACAGGCCGGTGGCCATGCCTTTCTTCTCCATGGTGGCCATTTCGGCTTCGGCAACCTTGGTGTTGCGGCATTCGTCGATGAAGTCTGTCAGCGCAGGGTTATTGACCGCGCCCTGCTGTGCCAGCGGGTGACCTGCGGCAACGGCGACATAGGTAGCCCCCATAAAGGTGTCTGGACGGGTGGTGTAAACGGTGACTTTCTCAGCGCTGTCGGCAACGTCGAAGGTGATTTCTACCCCTTCGGAACGGCCAATCCAGTTACGCTGCATGGTTTTCACCTGCTCTGGCCAGCTTTCCAGCGTGTCCAGATCGTTGAGCAATTGATCGGCGTAATCGGTGATTTTAATAAACCACTGTGGGATCTCTTTACGCTCAACCTTGGTATCACAGCGCCAGCAGCAGCCGTCGATCACCTGTTCATTGGCCAGCACGGTCAGATCGTGTGGGCACCAGTTCACCGCCGAGGTCTTCTTGTAGACCATGCCTTTTTCGTACAGCTTGGTGAAGAACCACTGCTCCCAACGGTAGTAGTCAGGATCGCAGGTGGCGATCTCGCGGTCCCAGTCATAGCCGAAGCCCAGCAGTTTCAGCTGGTTCTTCATATATTCGATGTTGTCGTAAGTCCAAGGGGCCGGTGCGGTTTTGTTTTTTACCGCCGCGCCTTCAGCCGGCAAACCAAACGCATCCCAGCCAATCGGCTGTAGCACGTTTTTGCCCAGCATACGCTGGTAGCGGGAGATCACGTCGCCAATGGTGTAGTTACGAACATGACCCATGTGCAGACGACCAGAAGGGTATGGCAGCATGGATAGGCAGTAATACTTTTCCTTGCTGGCGTCTTCGGTAACCTTGAAAGTTTGCTTCTCTTGCCAGTGAAGCTGTACGTTCGATTCTATCTCTTCGGGGCGGTATTGCTCTTGCATGGCGGCCGATGGTCCTGTAGGTGTTTAACAGCTACATCCGTAGCATTCTGTGAGTATCTATAGATCTGCATAGCATAGCTGATAAGCCCTACCAGCAACAACACCAAGCGGCCCGGCTCGGCGTATTAAAAAAATAACGCTGCCATGATGTGACTCACAATCTGCCAAAACCTCACCTAGCCAAGCCACATCAGTGATTTACGACTAAAATAATAACGAGTAGTTTTAGGGGGAAGTCCTGTCGCAGTAGACCATCTAGGAGAAGCTATGAACAAGGTTGCTCAGTATTACCGCGAGTTGGTGACATCGCTGACGGAACGTTTAAAGAACGGTGAGCGAGACATTGACCAATTGGTCGCCAGTGCCGAGAAACGTTTGAACGAGGTGGAGGAACTCAGCCGTACGGAAGTGGAGCAGTTGACCCGGGCGGTGCGCCGCGATTTGGAAGAGTTCGCCCGCAGCTATGAAGAGAGCCGGGAGGAATTCACCGACAGCGTGTTTATGCGCGTAATTAAAGAAAGCCTGTGGCAGGAACTGGCGGATATCACCGATAAGACCCAGTTGGAGTGGCGTGAGGTGTTTAAGGATGTCAGCCATCACGGCGTCTACCACAGCGGCGAGGTGGTTGGGCTGGGCAATCTGGTGTGTGAGAAATGCCATCACCATCTGGCTTTCTATACCCCGGAAGTGCTGCCACTGTGCCCGAAGTGTGGCCACGATCAGTTCCAACGCCGGCCGTTTGAGCCTTGAGGCGTAACAGCGCCCACCGGTTTGATACCGTTGTGGGCGCTACTACACATTTCACTGTGGTAAGCTTTTTTGCACTCGGCCAGTGTGAAACGGTGCATATTAATCATATATGCCCTTGTATCTCGGCATTTTCCAGCAACCGAGATATGCACTCCACAGGGCAGACCTGCTGGCACTGTGGTTCGTCATAATGCCCTATACACTCAGTGCATAGATCAGGATCTATTTGATAATAATCGCTGCCAACTGAGATTGCGTTGTTCGGACAGGCAGGGCGGCAAATATCGCAATAAATGCATTTAAAGCCATGAGAGAGCCCCTGTTGTGAGCTTGGGAAATGGAAAACCATTAATGCTGTCTGGAGAGTCCCCCCATATTTGGTCAAGGCCTACCAAAACTAAGGTTTCCAAGGCGGATTAAAGGGCAACACGACCCCTTCTGGGACGGGGGTTCTGGCAATGTTGAGCTGTTGGGCAAGCAAGGCAAAATAGCTATCCAACGCGGTTAATTCGACGATACCGGCATCACCAAAACGTTGTTGTATTGATAAAAAAGTGTTGTCTTGCACCATATGGGTACGATGCAACTCGTTTATAAAGTCATATACCAGGCGTTCATCATCTGTTAAATGTGGAGGGCGCTGCTGTTTGGCTAAAAACATTACCGTCTCGTAGCTAACTCCGGCGCGTAACGCTATGGGCTCGTGGATATACCATACGTAAGGTGCTTGGACTTCACGGCCTGTGATGAGAATGGCAAACTCCCTTACTTGCAGCGGTAGTTGAGATTGGAAGCGAATATATTCGCCTAGCGCCTGGACTCGATTCAGTAGCTCGGGGCTGCGTAATAACACAGAGAAGGGACCAAAAATACAACCACGGGGGCCTTCTGTAATTTTCTTTATCGCCAGCAATTGCTCCGGTGTTGCCTGTTGAGGTGTCAGGTTAGGTAAACGTGCCAGAGCTTGTTCCTCTGGGGAATAATTAACAACGGCACACTGCAACGGCCAGTTGAGCGGATCGCTACCTTTTACTATTGCCTGTGCAACAAGGGGACTCCATATCAACAGTAAACCCATCAACCAACCGATAGACTCTTTTTTTGACAAATACGACATAACGATGTCCTTATATGTAAAAGTTAATTGGTTTATATTCTTCATGTTAATAAAAACCATGTCTTATAGAATATTAACTAGGGGGGGCTAGCGTACAATTTCATTATCACTTCTAAAAGGTGCTAATTGCTTGCAATAACGATAAATACGCAAAATGTGTGGATAGGGTTCGAGTATAAATCCCATGCGGAGTGCGGCGTCACATTGTGGTACCAGGCATATATCGGCCAATCCTGGTTGATCGCCGTGACAATAAATCGTGACTTTCGACCGCTGCGCCAACATTCTCTCCGCGGCGATAAAGCTTTCACTAAGCCAATGCATTTGCCAACTCTGTATTTCCACCTCTCCCATTCCCAGCTGTTTTAGCAGTGAGAATACCCGCCGAGTGAGTAAAGGGTGTGTGTCAGTACAGAAAATCAGGGAAAATGCTCGGACCCAGGCGCGTTCACTGGCTATCTCGGGTAACAATTTTGGAACAGGGTGGCATTCGTCCAGATATTCGATGATTGCAATTGACTGTACATACGCGCAATTCTCATCAACCAGTACGGGGACCAACTTTTGGGGCTGTAACCGTGAATAATCAGTCTGTTGCTGCTCATTTTTTTGATAAATCAACAGGATGCTCACGAAACGTAAGTTGTTTTAACCTGAGCGCTATACGGACACGTGCTGATGCGGAGGATAGTGATCCGGCGTATAAAACGAGCGAAGAAGCCATTATTCCTGACCCTCCGGGATACGCAGAGTTCCATGACGGAACACATGACCAACCCAACGAAGTAATCCTGGCAACTGCAGCAGTATCATAAAGCCAAAGGCAACCTGATAGGCAGTTGCGGGATAATGGCCAAATTGGTCAACAGACCAAAAACCAATGATGACGCCAAAGCCGGTTTGCGTCAGAAAGGCACCGAATAAAATCAGCAGGTTTAGACAGGTTGCTGCACGGCCAGTCATTGCAGGCGACACACTCTGTGCTACGATGGTATATTCCAGGCCAGCGATGGTACCAATCAGGGTAAATGCGATCGACAGTGCCGGCAGTAAGGGAACGATATTGAAGAGGCATAAAATCTGCACCAGCAGGAATAAAATTACGCCCAAACCAGCGACTTCCATGGGCCTGATACCGAAATTGCCCGCCCATTCGGTGATGGAGCCCACGGACAATGAACCCCACGGACAATGAACCCAGGGCAATGGCCCCCATGCCGATGAACAGATAAATTGACGTAGTTTCATTATCATATCGGCCAATATCCTGTAGCCATTTTCCCATCCATAGCCCTTGCAGGCCGAAAGCAACGGTGTGCGGCAATAACAATAAGCTGATGACCCGACGAAAGGCACGGTTACGGTAAACCTCCCTCAATGAGGTCAAGCTCTGCCATTTGACCGTCCGGCGCTCGATCGGATCTTTCGGCACCCAAATGGCTATGGCTAGCATGACCATTAGCGTTATGCCTGCCAAGGCAAAGAAGAGTATGCGCCACGAGATAAATCCAACCAGCCATGCTACTGGTAAGGTTGAGGTCATTGCCCCCAAGCCGCCTGCCGCGAGCAGAAAACCGTGGATAGAAGGTAGCTTCTTGTCAGGTACCCAGAAAGAAAGAATCTTGATGGACCCCATAAAACAGGAGGCCAAACCAAGGCCAATCAAAATACGTGCGATTAAAAGTGTTGAAAAATTCTGTCCGATACCAAACAGCACTGCACCTATGACTGCAATGCCAAGCAGGAATAATTGCACACGCTTTGGGCCATAACGGTCAAGCGCCAAGCCAACAGGCAATTGTGCCAGCGAGAAAGAGAAAAAGTATGCGCTGGACAAAATACCTAGTTGTCCGGCTGATAAACTCAGCGCAGAGACTAGAAAAGGGGTTAACACTGCGTTGATATTACGAAATATAAACGAGGTATAATGACCAAAGGCAAAAGGCAAGAACACGTGCGTCATAACCTTGGTAGGACTTAATGTTGTTTGAGCAGGAGTATCAACCATTTACTGTCATCCTTAAACATAGTTACTCGGAATAAATATTGACGAAATCATTGTTTTCTTTTCGCATTCTGTGTGAGGGCGATAAATGGCATTGGCGATGTTTCCTGCATCATAAGGAGCACGAATAAACGTATGACTCATTGCGCGCCCGGTGCAGTAGTGCATTTCTTTCTCTTGCACGTACAAGACCGCGTTCGGAAATACAGCAAGGTTTCCAATATGGTCGTAATGCATATGGGTAATAATCAGGTGCTGGATATTGCCAGCATTAACTCCTAATTGTGCCAGTAGGGATTCTGGCGTAGCGTGGTAATGACGATTTCTCTTTTCTGCCATTTCGGCATTAAAGCCAGTATCAACCAGAATACAAGCCTCCCCCTTTTTTATCAGCCAAAAGTAAAAATCCAATGGCATGTTGCTGTTATTATGCTCGTCACTTGAAATGAAATTTTCATTGCGTGAACGTTGTTTGTGTTCGGCATAACGTAAGGCATAAATCTCATAGTATGTTTTTTTCATGATGTTATTTTCTATCAATAATTAGTCAGTTCTGTGTGATGTCGATCCTGGTTTCTACTATTGATGTCATCGATATATTGGTTTGCTGCTCGAAGAAGAATTGAGGCTCGCCAAATGCCGGTTTTAAATCTTCTAGCCAAGAGGCTGTCGGATTGTATTTTGCGTAGAATGGTCGGCGTACCCAAGTTGGGTCACACCATCGATGACGACTTTACCTGGAAATGCGCTCATCGATGGGCCACGTACCGTGACCTCAATAGCATGGCGTGTTTCAGATGTGAAACTTTTCCATTGAGGAGCCTGATGAATATTACTTTTAGTATAAGGTTTAAATCTGGAAGTTGTATCCATTGATAACCACCTTTTTCATATTGCGAAAAGATAACATCTCAACATTGAGAGTAATAATTCATGCTTGAAATTTTAATTGCCTTGATAATCATTTTTACCAAGATGTTTAGCGTGATACAATTTACTTATTGTTATTTCAGAAATAACGAGAGGAGATGTTCATGGGGTACTATCTTGATATATACACGGTTGAGGCATTTCTGAAGGTTGCGGAACTGAATAGCTTTACGTTGGCAGCGGAGTCACTTTGCATAACACAAGCTGGTGTTACGGTTAAAATTCAAAAGCTTGAGAAATTTATGGGGCAATTGCTGTTCCACCGGACGCCTAGGCAGGTCTACTTGTCGCCGGAGGGAGAACGTTTCTTGCCCAAAGCCAGGATGCTGTTAAATGCACACCTTACCGCTATGAAATCTATAAATGTGATTGATATATATAAAGAAATCGTTATTGGTATCAGCGAGCATATAGTTGACCATCGATTTATGTTTATTTTATATCAATTGCGGCAACGCTATCCTGACCTTTTAATTAAGACAATCGTAGAGGATTCCTCGTCCATTTTTCAGGGGCTGCAAAATAAAAAAATTGATATCGCCATAATTACACGAACAGGTGATAAGCAATGTGGGGAACATTTGCGGTGGGAGCACTATGGTTGGTATGGGGCAGCAAATATCAACGCAGATATGATCAAATTGCCATTGATTACTCTGAAAGAGTCGTGTCGTTTGAGAAAACTAATCATCAATCTGCTTGTGGAACATGGGAGAGGCTGGTACGACAGTTTTCAGGGCGGAGGAGTGAATACCATTCTCGCAGCGGTAAAAATGGGGCTAGGTGTGGCAGCACTGCCCCGGAGCTTGTTAAGCTGGGAGGACCAACTTGAAGTTATAGAGGTCACCGAGTGCTTGAATTTGCCAAAATTACCTTCGGCCTCTGTCGTTATTGACGATAACTGCCTGGATTTGCGTTCCCGTGAGTTATTACGCGATCTGGTCGCTATGATTAGGCAGAATGAGGAATCGTCCCTGGTTTGACCCGCGAGACCTTGTGTGGATCATCGGTGTAATTGGCATTATAAATTGAAAAATAGCCACATTAATCAACTTTGCTGCTCGTTTTTTAGGGCGCACTAGCGCCCTGCAGGTTAATAACGTGAAACGCACTCGACCATCAGATCGATAAAGCCCTGGCGGTTGATATGGGTCAACACCTCGACGTTGGCCGGTTTGCCGTTCTGGCCAAACTCATCCACTACCGTCATGCCGACGGTGTATTGGCCTTGGGTCTCCACACCCACCCACAGCTCACGGCTTTCAAACAGCTCCGGGGCCAGCAGCCAGGCGATGGTACAAGGGTCGTGCATGGCGGCACCCGGCAGGCCGCGTGGGTGGCTGAGATACAACGGCAGGTAGAAATCGAGCATGCTGGCTACCGCTGCTGCCACCGGATTATTAATGCTGCGGATGCGCTCGATATCCTGCGGTAACACCAATGCCTGATGGGTGACGTTCAACCCGGCCATGGTCAGCGGTACGCCGGATTGCAGCACGATTTCGGCTGCTTCCGGATCGACGTAGATATTGAATTCGGCCACCGGTGTGGTGTTGCCTACATTCATCCCACCGCCCATAAACACGATGCGTTCAATCTTGTTTTTCAGCTCTGCGTGCTGTGACAACAGCAAGGCAATATTGGTCATCGGGCCGGTCACTACCAGCGTAATCGGCTCTGGGCTGGTACGCAGCAGCTCGGCAATCAGTTCAACCGCCGTCTGTTTTACTGGCTGGAAACTCGGTGCCGGCAGATGGGTGTTACCCATACCGGTATCACCGTGCACGTAATCGGCAATCACCAGATCGCGCATCAAGGGCTTGGCGGCACCGCCAGCGACCAGGACATCCTGTCGTTGCATCAGCGTCAGCAAGCCTAGTGCGTTGTGCAGGGTTTTTTGCGGGGTTTGGTTACCGGCGGAAGTCGTGACGGCTTTGACGTCTAACGTTGGAGCGCGCAGCGCCATGGCAAGGGCAATCGCGTCATCAAGACCTGGATCACAATCGATAATAATAGGGCGGGACATCACTTTCTCCTTCAGCGTTATCATTATGCTTTGAGGATCGGGGGAAAGTGCGAAAGAAACAAGCACAAATGATGGCAAAATGACAATGTCAGATTATCTAAACGGACGCAGCATGCAGTGCCCTTCGGGGTGAGTTGGTTGCGAGCCTAGATGCGCCCCTTGCAGGGCGCATCTGGTACATCAATGCAGGATTTTGGCCAGGAAGTCTTTGGCACGTTCTGACTGTGGGTTGTTGAAGAAGTCATCTTTATTGGTGTCTTCCACGATCTTCCCCTCATCCATAAAGATCACCCGGTGGGCCACCTTACGGGCAAAGCCCATTTCGTGGGTCACCACCATCATGGTCATCCCTTCCTGCGCCAGCTTGACCATCACGTCCAGCACTTCGTTGATCATTTCCGGATCGAGCGCCGAGGTGGGCTCATCAAACAGCATGGCGATCGGATCCATACACAGCGCACGAGCAATCGCCACGCGCTGCTGCTGGCCACCAGAGAGCTGCCCAGGGAACTTTTCGGCATGTGCCGACAGGCCCACGCGCTCCAGCAGTTTCAGGGCTTTATCGCGTGAGGCAGCCTTGTCGCGCTTGAGGACTTTAACCTGCGCCAGCGTCAGGTTTTCAATGATCGACAGGTGAGGAAACAGTTCAAAATGTTGGAACACCATCCCTACTTTGGAGCGCAACTGCGCCAGGTTGGTGCTCTTGTTGTTGACCTGAATACCGTTAACTTCGATATCGCCTTTCTGGATCGGCTCCAGTCCGTTGACGGTTTTAATCAGGGTCGATTTGCCTGAACCGGAAGGACCGCAAACCACCACCACTTCGCCTTTTTTGACTTCGGTGGTGCAGTCGGTCAGAACCTGAAAGTGACCGTACCACTTAGAAACATTTTTCAGGGATATCATCAAACAGTCCTTTTCTTCAAATAGCTTACCAGCGCCGAGGCGGCGAGACTGATAACAAAATAGACCAAACCGGCGAACAGGATCATCTCCACCTGCGTACCGTCACGCTCACCAATGGTTGAAGCGGTGCGGAAGAAATCGGCCAGGCTAAGTACGTACACCAGCGAGGTATCCTGGAACAGCACGATCCCCTGGGTCAGCAGCAGCGGCACCATGGCGCGGAACGCCTGCGGCAGGATCACCAGCCGCATCGATTGCCACTGGGTCATGCCCAACGCCAGCGAGGCTGAGGACTGACCGCGCGAGACGCTTTCAATGCCTGCCCGGATAATCTCCGAGTAGTACGCGGCTTCAAACAGCGAAAAGGCTACCATAGCCGAGATAAGGCGAATATCGGTTTTCGGTGAGAGCCCAAGAACTTGTTGTAATAAGCTTGGAACCACCAGATAGAACCATAGCAGCACCATCACCAGCGGTACGGAGCGGAACAGGTTGACGTACAGCGCCGCAAACCAGCTGATCGGCTTGAACGGCGACAGTCGCATCACCGCCAGCACGGTACCCCAGAGGATACCGAACACAATAGCCGTCACGGTGATTTTCAGCGTGACGACCAGCCCTTGCAGCAGATACGGGAAGCTTGGGACAATCGATCCCCAATCAAATTGGTACATTATTTACTCCCCATATGGCCAGGTAACTGCACTTTCTTCTCGACAATACGCATAAACAGCATGATGACGGCGTTGATAGCGACATAGGCGAGGGTGATGGCAGTAAAGGATTCATAGGCGTGTGCGGAGTAATCCAGCAGCTTCCCGGCCTGAGCGGCCATATCCACCAGCCCGATGGTTGAGGCAATGGCGGAGTTTTTTACCAGGTTGAGCATTTCCGAGGTCATCGGCGGCACGATCACCCGATAGGCGTTGGGCAGCAGCACATAGCGATAGGTTTGTGGCAGCGTCAGACCCATTGCCAGCCCGGCCGCCTGTTGGCCGCGTGGCAGGGATTGGATTGCAGCACGTACCTGTTCACAAACGCGTGCGGCGGTAAACAACCCAAGGCACAGCATGGAAGAAACAAAGAATTGCACGTTGGGATCAAGCTCGCTCTTGAACCACATGCCGATGTCGGCTGGCAGCAGCTCCGGCATCACCAGATACCAGGTAAAGAATTGGACGATTAGTGGCACGTTACGGAACAGCTCGACGTAACAGGTACCTAGTGAGGAGAGAAAACGGTTGGGTACGGTACGCAAAATACCGAACAGTGAACCGACAAAGAAGGCAATAATCCATGCACAGACGGAGAGGGCGACCGTAACCTGAAAGCCGGACCAGATCCAGCCCAGGTAGGTGGTATTCCCAAACGGGGCCTGCTGCAGGAAGATACCCCAGTTCCAATCTATTGACATAACGAACTCCGTTAAACAGGTGCAGAACACCTTACAACTTGATGACCGTTCAGTCGTGGCGCACGCCAGTCAGGCTGGCTTTTTGGTGTGCCCTGAGCCGTGTTTGGGAAAGAATGCGGGAGGGGAACGGCCCCCCGCATACCTGTCTGTCCTGTTACGGTCATCTACAACAGCCAGCTTGGCTGGCTTGATCTTTTTAGATTAGTTCAGTGCTTTGTCGTTCGGCTCTTTAAACAACTGCTTCATGTCGTCGGACAGGTCGAAGTTCATGTTGAGGTTTTTTGGTGGGATTGGCTGTTTGAACCAGACCTCAAACCATTTGGCAGCCTGGCCAGAGGTTTGAGCTTGAGCGATAGTTTCATCCACCAGTTTTTTGAACTGTGGATCGTCTTTACGCATCATGCAGCCATAGGCTTCTTTGGACTGTGGAGTGGCAATGATTTCCCACTGATCCGGCTGCTTGGCCTTGGCGCGTTCGCCTGCCAGCAGGGCATCATCCATCATAAACGCCACCGCACGGCCACTTTCCAGGGTACGGAAGGAATCGCCGTGGTCTTTGGCGCTGATGATGCGCATTTTCATCTGATCTTTGTCGTTCAGCTTGTTGAGCAACACTTCGGAAGTGGTGCCTGAAGTGACGACCACGGCTTTACCGGCCAGATCTTTAAAGTCTTTGATGTCAGAGCCTTTCTTGACCAGCAGGCGGGTACCGACGACGAAGATGGTATCAGAGAAGGCTGCCTGTTTCTGGCGCTCGAGGTTGTTGGTGGTGGAGCCACACTCAAAATCGAAGGTGCCGTTTTGCAACAGCGGAATGCGGTTTTGCGAGGTGATCGGCAGCATTTTCACCTGCAGATTGGGCTCGTTCAATTTCTTCTTGATGGCATCAACGATTTGGTTGGAATAGTCCTGGGAGTAACCCACAACTTTCTGCTGATTATCGTAGTAGGAGAACGGAACTGAGGATTCACGGTGGCCAACAACAATCACGCCGTTATCTTTGATTTTCTTCAGCGTACCGGTCAGTTCTTCCGCATGGGCTACGCTACTCGCCATCCCGATCAGCAGTAACGATAACGCCAATTTGCGCATTTGCATGGTCCAACTCCTGTGCTGTTGTGATTGCCCGCACTCAGGGAGGGCGGGTTAATACGGCTGAGCTATAAAGATAGTCCTAATGCCGATTTACGATAGAAAATAACCGATTGTGAACAAGATGAAACCAGGTTGTTTCATTTTTGCGACGTCGCGCGCACCAAATGAATGCAATAAACCCCTGATGCACCACTGAGGTGCGAGCCTTGCGCAGGAGTTGTGCACGGATGCGACAAGATGCCAGTTAAAGCAAATCAGCAACGTTCTACAGGGTAATTAAAGCAAGGAGCATGCCAGAAACATCAGAAGGGAAGGGGCAACAAAAATGAAGAGGGCACGGTAAGGTACCGTGCCCAAAGAGAACTTATCTACGGCGCCAGCCAATGAGCAGCGCTATGCCACCCAGCAGCACGGTGATGATCCACACTGGCGCAGAGCCAAAGCGGGCATACGGCGTGATGCCGGTAGTTGGTGTCACCTTCACTTCCAGCACTTTGCGGGTGAACTGTGGGATGGATGCCAACACTTCGCCGGTTGGGCCAACGGCAGCGGTGATGCCGTTATTGGTGCTACGCAGCAATGGCCTGCCCAGCTCCAATGAACGCATACGCGCCATCTGGAAGTGTTGCCATGGGCCGATGGAGTGGCCGAACCAGGCATCGTTGGACACGGTCAGCAGGAAGTTGGTATCTGGACGGAAGTTATCGCGCACCTGCTGGCCCAGCACGATTTCATAGCAGATGGCGGCCGTCAGGTTATAACCGCGCACGCTGAGCTGTGGCTGCACATAATTACCACGGCTGAATGAGGACATCGGCAGATCGAAGAACGGAGCCAACGGGCGCAGCAGCGTTTCCAACGGCACAAACTCACCAAAGGGCACCAGGTGATGCTTGTCATAGCGGTTGGCAGCCGGGTAGCTGTAAGGCTGTTCCTCGCCAAGTACGATCACGCTGTTGAAGAACTGATTGCCTTGTGGGGTGGCGCGAAAGTCCACAATGCCGGTGATCAGGCTGCTGCTCTTGGCACGCATCAGATCGTCCATCATGGTCAGGAAACCGTTCTGATTGCTCTCCACATCGGGAATGGCTGACTCCGGCCAGATGATGATCGGCGCTTTGCCCATCAGCGGACGGCTCTCATCCAGGTAGGTTTGCAGCGTACTGAGCAACGCCTTCGGATCCCACTTCATCGACTGCTCGATGTTGCCCTGCACCATGGCGACGTTCACCGCTTTATCCGGTTGCGGCGTAAACCAGTCGATCTGGCGCAGCGGCCATGGTAGCAACAGCATGGCGATAGCAATGACCGCCGGGGTGATGCGCCGCTGATTGAGGGCAAATACCAGCAGGCCGCTGAGAGACATCAGGATCAGGGTGATCGCATCGACACCCAGCAATGGCGCAATGCCTTTCAGCGGACCGTCGATCTGGGTATAACCGAATTGCAACCAGGGGAAACCGGTCAGCACCCAACCGCGCAGGAACTCGGTCAGTTGCCAGAGAGCCGGAGCGGCAATAGCCAGCCGCCACCAGGTGGTACGTGGCCATATCCGCGTCAGTAAACCGGCGAACAGCCCGGTATACAGCGAAAGATAGGCGGCCAGCAGTACTACCAGGAAAATATTGATGGCAAACGGCATACCGCCGAAATCGGCAATGCTGACGTAAACCCAGTTCACGCCGCTACCGAACAGCCCCATGCCCCAGCAGAAACCGAGCAGGGCGGATTGTTTGGTGGTGCGGTTGAGGGTGACGGCCAGCAGGCCGAACAGCGAGACAATGGCCGCAGGCCAGATGTCATAAGGTGAGAAGGCCAGCGTGCCACAGGCACCGGTCAAAAGCGCCAGCAGGGCACGAACCCGCTGGCGATCGAATAATGAGGCTTTAGCCATGGGTAAGTTATTCTTCCAGTTTCGGTTGCGGGGCATCGTCCGGAATTTTGACATGAACCTGGATGATACGTCGACTGTCGGCCATCGCAACTTTAAATAGGTAACCTTCGATTTCAATGGTTTCCCCGCGCGCTGGCAGGTGGCCGAAGGCTTGCATCACCAGGCCGCCGATGGTGTCCACCTCATCGTCGCTGAAATGGGTGCCGAAGGTGTCGTTGAAGTCTTCGATCGGCGCCAGTGCCCGCACGGTGAACATGTGGTGGCTCAGTTGGCGAACGTCACGATCTTCCTCATCGTCATATTCGTCCTCAATTTCCCCGACAATCAGCTCCAGAATATCTTCGATGGTCACCAGGCCAGAGACGCCGCCGAATTCATCAATGACAATCGCCATGTGATAGCGCTGGGAGCGGAACTCCTTCAGCATCCGGTCAACCCGCTTGCTTTCCGGTACCACCACGGCGGTACGCAGCACCTTGTCGATGCTGAATGGCTCGGAGTCTGCGCGCATAAACGGCAGCAGGTCCTTGGCCATCAGAATGCCTTCGATGTGATCTTTATCTTCGCTGATCACCGGGAAGCGCGAGTGGGCGGATTCGATAATCACGTCCAGGCACTCTTCCAGCGTTTGGTTACGCTTGAGCGTCACCATCTGGGAGCGCGGGATCATGATGTCGCGCACGCGCTGCTCGGCGATATCCATCACGCCTTCCAGCATGTCACGGGTATCGGGATCGATCAGGTCGTTTTGCTCGGAATCACGGATCAGCTCTACCAGATCGCCACGGTTTTTAGGTTCACCGTGGAACAGCTGGTTAAGGATAAGAGTAAAGAACCCCTTCTTGGGACTGGGGCTGTCATTGCTTTGTGAATGGTCGTCGCTCATGGCGTTTTCGTTAATATCACTCTATTGAGTTATCAAAATTAGCGACAGCCCCAATCGGGGCTGCGGGGTGCTCAGCTAACATCAGGTGGGATCTTTTTCCGCGAGGTAAGGGTCTGGGTAACCCATCTCCTGCATTATCTCGGTTTCCAAAGATTCCATTTCTTCGGCTTCATCGTCTTCGATGTGGTCATACCCTAGCAGATGAAGGCTACCGTGAACAACCATATGCGCCCAGT
Organism: Serratia sp. 2723; assembly: GCF_050434425.1. Taxonomy (NCBI): domain Bacteria; kingdom Pseudomonadati; phylum Pseudomonadota; class Gammaproteobacteria; order Enterobacterales; family Yersiniaceae; genus Serratia; species Serratia sp. 2723. Next base: position 81,042 of record NZ_JBNDIN010000003.1, on the reverse strand, counting down.
GTGCTTCCAGCGTTTTGTGTTGCTCAACCGCTTCCTGTTCAACCACTTGACGACAAATAATCAAATCACCCAACAGCGGCAGTTCGACTTCCGGTGGTGCCTCGAACGGGAATGATAACACGTTGGTGGGCTTGTCTTTACCACGATAGGTCAGATTCAGCTCATTGCTTTCCGCTTCATCCACCAGACGGATGGTGACTTCGGCCTCTTCCTGGAACTGTGGCAATACCCCTTCCAGCCAGCGCTGGAAGGTGGCTTCATCCGGTAATCCTTCACTGCTGGCGCAGGCAATTTGTAAATCCAGAATAACCTGGCTCATGGTGTTTCCTGTTCAGAGGCAACCGGTGCCTCACGTCTGCGTTGTTCGGCGATGGCGTCTTTGCGTTGCTGTTCGGCGGCTTCCCAGGCTTCATAGGCGACCACCACACGGGCGACTACCGGGTGGCGTACCACGTCTTCGCTGTGGAAGAAGTTAAAGCTGATTTCTTCTACTTCAGACAGTACTTCCACCGCGTGGCGCAGGCCGGATTTCTGATTACGCGGCAGGTCGATCTGGGTCACGTCGCCGGTGATCACCGCTTTTGAGTTGAAACCGATACGCGTCAGGAACATTTTCATCTGTTCGATGGTGGTGTTCTGGCTTTCATCGAGAATGATAAAGGCATCATTCAGCGTACGGCCACGCATGTAGGCCAGCGGCGCAACTTCTATCACGTTACGCTCGATCAGCTTTTCCACGCGCTCGAAGCCCAGCATTTCAAACAGGGCGTCATACAGCGGGCGCAGATACGGGTCGACTTTCTGGCTCAGATCCCCCGGCAGGAAGCCCAGCTTCTCACCCGCTTCAACCGCCGGGCGGGTCAGCAGGATACGCCGGATTTCCTGGCGCTCCAGAGCATCTACCGCAGCCGCAACCGCCAGATAGGTTTTACCGGTACCCGCCGGGCCAACGCCAAAGGTGATGTCATGGGCGAAAATATTGGCGATATATTGCGCCTGGTTAGGCGTGCGGGGCTTCACCATGCCACGCTTGGTCTTGATGGTGACCGATTTGCCGTAATCCGGCACGCTTTCAGCCACCTGCTCCAGCACCCGGCTCTCTTTGATGGCCAGGTGGATCTGTTCCGGATCGATATCTGGTGTCACGCCACGGATCGGCGCGGTATCCACGTACAGATGGCGCAGAATATCGGCGGCGGCAACCACGCACAGGTTTTTACCGACCAGCTTGAAACGGTTGTCACGGCGGTTGATTTCAATCCCCAGCCGACGTTCGAGTTGTTTGATGTTGTCATCAAACGGGCCGCACAGGCTCAACAGGCGTTGGTTGTCTGCGGGCTCCAACAGGATTTCTTGTGTTGCGACGTTCAAACGATTCCTCAAGGCTCAACAGGGCCTGGTTGATGTCACGTAACGCGATTTCAGCACGGGCATTCGGGGTAACCCCCGAACTGCTCTACCCTGAATTATTCATGGTGTACCGCACTGGCGCAAGTTTACCTCTGATCTATCTGTGCGCAGCGGAGGGAATTCAAGGGGGTGGGGGGCAGAATTGGGCCAAATAGCTTGGCCCAACAACAGGCTAACAGCGGAAATCAGTTCTTCTTCACAAATTCGGATTTCAGCTTCATCGGGCCAAAGCCGTCGATTTTGCAATCGATGTTGTGATCGCCTTCCACCAGGCGGATGTTCTTCACCTTGGTGCCGATCTTCAACATGGAAGAGCTGCCTTTGACCTTCAGATCCTTGACCACGGTCACCGCATCGCCATCGGCCAGCAGGTTACCGTTGGCATCTTTGACAATCAGGGTATCGGCATCTTCAACGGCCGCGCTGTCGCTCCACTCATGGGCGCACTCAGGGCAGATGAACAGGGCGTTATCCTGGTAGGTGTATTCGGAATTGCACTTCGGGCAGTGTGGGAGTTGCATTATTGTGTCGCCTTATCATCAAAATAAAAAAACAAAATTACCGGGCAATGACTGCCCGGCAGAGAAAAAGGAAAATGCCAAGGTGGCGGGGCGATCAGGGTTGGTAGCTACCGACGCCCAGCTCATCTTCCTTACGGGTACGTGCAATCACCGCTTGAGGGGATTGGTGCACGCGCAGTTCCATCTGCTGTTCGGTGCGGATCAGGGTACCGCGCAGAGAATTGGTTAACACTTCAGTAATTTCGACGTCGACGAACTGGCCGATCAAATCCGGGGTGCCCTCAAAGTTGACCGTCCGGTTGCATTCGGTACGGCCAGAGAGTTCCATCAAGCTCTTGCGTGAGGTGCCCTCGACCAGAATACGCTGTACGGTGCCCAGCATACGGCGGCTGAACTGCATGACCTGCTGGTTGATCCGTTCTTGCAGCAGATACAGACGCTGTTTTTTCTCTTCTTCGCTGACGTCGTCAACCATGTCTGCCGCAGGCGTACCGGGGCGAGAAGAGTAGATAAAGCTGAAGCTGGTGTCGAAATTTACCTGGGCAATCAGGTTCATGGTCTGTTCAAAATCGGCCTGGGTTTCCCCTGGGAAACCGATAATGAAATCAGAGCTGAACTGGATATTGGGCCGTGCCTGACGCAGCTTACGGATAATCGCTTTGTATTCCAGCGCCGTGTGGGCGCGTTTCATCATGGTCAGAATGCGGTCTGAACCGCTTTGTACCGGCAGATGCAGGAAGCTGACCAGCTCGGGCGTATCTTCATACACCGCGATAATGTCATCGCTGAACTCAATCGGGTGGCTGGTGGTGAAGCGGATGCGATCGATTCCGTCAATGGAGGCCACCAGACGCAGCAGTTCGGCAAATGAACAGATGCCGCCATCAAAGGTTGCGCCACGATAAGCGTTGACGTTCTGGCCCAGCAGGTTCACTTCACGTACGCCTTGGGCGGCCAACTGGGCAACTTCGAACAGCACATCGTCGCTTGGGCGGCTGACTTCTTCACCACGGGTGTAAGGCACCACGCAGAAAGTGCAGTATTTGTTGCAGCCTTCCATGATCGAGACGAAGGCGGTTGGCCCATCGGCACGGGGTTCCGGCAGGCGGTCGAACTTTTCGATTTCCGGGAAGCTGATGTCCACGATCGGGCTATGCGAACCGCGCACGTGGTTGATCATCTCCGGCAGGCGGTGCAATGTCTGTGGGCCAAAAACGATGTCAACGCAGGGCGCACGCTGGCGCAGATGTTCCCCTTCCTGTGAAGCAACACAGCCGCCGACGCCAATAATCAGATCGGGATTGTTTTTTTTCAGTTGCTTCCAACGGCCCAACAACGCGAAAACCTTTTCCTGCGCCTTCTCGCGGATCGAGCAGGTATTGAGCAGCAACACATCTGCTTCTTCAGCGTTTTCAGTCCACTCGAAGCCGTGTGTGCTCCCCAGTAAATCTGCCATCTTCGATGAGTCGTACTCATTCATCTGGCAGCCCCAGGTTTTGATATGTAGTTTTTTCGTCATTGACTTGCCATTACTCAGTGCGGAGAGAAAATTGCGTTACGCGCCATGCAGGAAGGCCATTGTAATCATTTGGCACGCTGGTGACCAGCGAAGTGGCAGTAGCATGCGACCTGAAGCCGGATTAAAAATCCGGTACACTGAGCCAAGATGCCCAATTAACCAAAAGTATAGCCAAAATGAACACTTCTCAAAAACGCTTTGATGCCGTGGTGGTTGGCGGTGGGATGGTAGGGGCCGCCGCCGCGCTGGGGCTGGCTCGCGCCGGGTTGTCGGTCGCTTTGTTAGAGCACGAGGCTCCAGATGCGTTCGATCCCCAAAGCCCGCCGGACCTGCGGATCTCCGCTATTGGCTGCACCTCCGTTGGTTTGTTGAAGCAGCTTGATGCCTGGCCTGCGGTGTTGCAGATGAGATCGGCACCGTACCGCAGGCTGGAAACCTGGGAATGGGAGTCCTCGCGGGTGGCGTTTGATGCGGCAACGCTGGGGCTGCCAGAGCTGGGTTTTATGGTCGAGAACCGTATTTTGCAGCTCGCCCTATGGCGGCAGTTGGCACAATGCGAGAATTTAACGCTGTACTGCCCCGCCAGGCTGTTGGCGATGCATCGAGCCGATGATCAATGGCAGGTGACGTTAAGCTCGTCAGAGACCCTACAGGCGCGTTTGGTGGTGGGTGCCGACGGTGCGCACTCACAGGTGCGCAAGCTGGCGGCGATTGGTACCAGCGGTTGGCAATACCGCCAGGCGTGCATGTTGATCACCGTGGAAACCAGTCAGCCGCAGCAGGATGTAACCTGGCAGCAATTCCTCCCCTCTGGTCCACGCGCGTTCCTGCCGCTGTACGACCAGTGGGCAACGCTGGTGTGGTATGACAGCCCGCAGCGTATTCGCCAGTTGCAGGCGTTACCTATGGCACAGCTCGAACAAGAGATAGCGGTGGCTTTCCCATCCCGCTTGGGCACGGTGAAGGCTCATGCCGCCGGATCTTTCCCACTGGTGCGCCGTCACGCGCAACGCTATGTGCAATCAGGGCTGGTGTTGCTCGGCGATGCTGCACATACCATCAATCCGCTGGCCGGGCAGGGGGTGAACCTTGGCTATCGTGATGTGGATGCATTACTGGAGATCGTGAGCGACGCCCGGGAGCAGGGAGAGGATTGGGCGAGTGAAGCGGTGCTGATGCGCTATCAGCGCCGTCGTCGCACCGATAACCTGCTGATGCAAAGCGGCATGGATCTGTTCTATACCGCTTTCAGCAATAATCTGGCCCCGCTGGGTGTGGCACGCAATCTGGCACTGATGGTAGCGGAAAGGGCGGGCAAGCTGAAAAAGCGGGCGCTGAAGTATGCATTAGGTCTGTGATGACATAGGGCGCCGCATGCAGCGCCCTATTTATCCAAACGCAGAACCCCAGAAAAGCAAAAAGCCCGCCGAAGCGAGCTTTTCTAAATTTGGCTGGGGTGCCAGGATTCGAACCTGGGTATGCTGGTATCAGAAACCAGAGCCTTACCGCTTGGCGACACCCCAATTTTGAAGCAGATAGTATGGTGGCTACGACGGGATTTGAACCTGTGACCCCATCATTATGAGTGATGTGCTCTAACCAGCTGAGCTACGTAGCCATATTTGCTACTTTTTGATGCTTGTCAATGGTGTTGTATGGCTGGGGTACCTGGATTCGAACCAGGGAATGCTGGTATCAAAAACCAGTGCCTTACCGCTTGGCGATACCCCAATAACACAATCAACTTTTTACCGCGCTCCATCCTGAGAAAGATGGCTGGGGTACCTGGATTCGAACCAGGGAATGCTGGTATCAAAAACCAGTGCCTTACCGCTTGGCGATACCCCAATAGCACAACTGACTTTTTTACAGCGCTCCATCCGGAAAGATGGCTGGGGTACCTGGATTCGAACCAGGGAATGCTGGTATCAAAAACCAGTGCCTTACCGCTTGGCGATACCCCACCTGCTGTACGCGCGACGATGAAAGAAAATGGTGCGGGAGGCGAGACTTGAACTCGCACACCTTGCGGCGCTAGAACCTAAATCTAGTGCGTCTACCAATTTCGCCACTCCCGCAAAAAAGATTGGTGGCTACGACGGGATTCGAACCTGTGACCCCATCATTATGAGTGATGTGCTCTAACCAACTGAGCTACGTAGCCATCTTTTTCGCTCAACCTTCATCGGCGTTGCGGGGCGCATTATGCGTATATGGCCGATTTGCGTCAACTAGTTTTTTCCCGAAAAAGCGACTGGGCGGGTTGTTTGTCTGGGTTGTGAACAGTATGGTGATAAAATCGGCAGTTCGGAGGGTTAACGGTTGAAAACATCCACAAAAAAGCGGGCCATCAGGCCCGCCGAAGGTAAAACGGTGGTGGCTTACTTATAGGCTGACTGGTGTACGCCTACGGCGCGGCCTGATGGGTCGTCCATCTTTTTGAAGGATTCGTCCCATTCGATGGCTTTTGCTGACGAGCAGGCTACGGAAGGGCCACCAGGGACACATTCCGCCGCGCTCGGCAGTGGGAACAGCTCTTCGAAAATCTCGCGGTACAGGTAGCCTTCTTTGCTGTTTGGCGTGTTGTACGGGAAGCGGAAACGTGCTGTTTCAAGCTGTTGATCGCTAATCTGCTTGGCGGCCACTTCTTTTAGCGTATCGATCCAGCTGTAACCCACACCGTCGGAGAATTGCTCTTTCTGACGCCACGCCACGCTGGCTGGCAGATAAGACTCGAAACATTGGCGAATAATGTGCTTTTCCATCTTGCCGTTGCCGCACATTTTATCCTGCGGGTTGATGCGCATCGCCACGTCCAGGAAGTTTTTATCCAGGAACGGCACACGGGCCTCTACCCCCCAGGCAGACATCGCTTTGTTGGCTCGAGCGCAGTCGTACATATGCAGCGCCAGCAGTTTACGCACGGTTTCCTCGTGGAACTCTTTGGCATTTGGCGCTTTATGGAAGTACAGATAGCCGCCGAACACCTCATCCGCCCCTTCGCCAGATAGCACCATCTTGATGCCCATCGCTTTAATTTTGCGTGACATCAGATACATCGGCGTGGAGGCGCGGATGGTGGTGACGTCGTAAGTTTCGATGTGGTAGATCACATCGCGGATAGCATCCAGGCCTTCCTGTACCGTGAAGTGGATTTCATGGTGGACGGTGCCAAGGTGGTTAGCGACCTCTTGAGCCGCACGCAGATCCGGGGAACCTTCCAGCCCGACGGCGAAGGAGTGCAACTGCGGCCACCAGGCTTCACTGCGCTCATCATCTTCTACCCGGCGTGCGGCATATTTTTTGGTGATGGCAGAGATCACCGAGGAATCCAGCCCGCCGGAGAGCAGCACGCCGTAAGGCACGTCGGACATCAGGTGGCTTTTGACCGACTCTTCCAGCGCGTTGCGCAGGGCGTTGGCATCGGTGACATTGTCTTTGACGTTGTCATAGTCGAACCAGTCACGCTGGTAGTATTCACGGATTTCACCGTCCTGGCTCCACAGGTAGCTGCCCGCCGGGAACTCTTTAATGCTGCGGCAGACTGGCACCAGCGCCTTCATCTCAGAAGCGACATACAGGTTGCCGTGCTCATCGTGGCCCATATACAGCGGGATGATGCCGAGGTGGTCGCGGCCAATCAGGTAAGCGTCTTTTTCAGTATCGTATAGGGCAAAGGCGAACATACCTTGCAGATCGTCCAGGAAGTTCGGGCCTTTTTCCTGATACAGCGCCAGGATCACTTCGCAGTCAGAGCCGGTCTGGAATTGATAATGCTCACCCAACTGCTGACGCAGGGCCTGATGGTTATAAATTTCACCGTTAACCGCCAATACGTGGGTGTGCGCAGCGTTGTACAGCGGTTGGGCACCGTTATTCACGTCAACAATCGACAGGCGCTCGTGAACCAGAATGGCTTTATCGCTGGCGTAAACGCCGGACCAGTCTGGGCCGCGATGGCGCATCAGGCGCGACAGTTCCAACGCTCTTTTACGCAATTCAACCGGATCGGACTTCAGATCGAGCACACCGAAAATAGAACACATACAAACTCTCCTAACGACATTTTATGGCGGTAATGTGATGTACAGCGCGCCTGCATAATCAGTAACGGTGCGGCTTTGCTGCCTTCTGATAATGAAAATGCGTCAAAAGCTGAGGTAGATGCAAGCGATTTAACGTTACGCTGAAAAATAGTCTTGGGGTGGGGGGTTAAAATTAGTGAATATTCATTTTTTAGCGTTAAAAATTGTTGAATATCTAATTTATTGCCGAATGAGGTGAGGGCGGGGTAAATTTTCTGGTGTTTCGATGATCGATGTTTCCCCTCACCCCAACCCTCTCCCACAGGGAGAGGGAGCTGTCCGGAGATCTTGATTAGTTTGTGCGACTTCGGAAAGTAGGGTGTAAGAACAAGAAAGGTAAGGTATTAGGTCAAGCGATCAACGAGCTCGATCGGACCCCACTGGGAGAGGGAGCTGTCCGGAGATCTTGATTAGTTTGTGCGACTTCGGAAAGTAGGGTGTAAGAACAAGAAAGGTAAGGTATTACGTCAAGCGATCAACGAGCTCGATCGGTTCCCTCTCCCTGTGGGAGAGGGTTAGGGTGAGGGGCCATTGCTTGCGGCTTAAAAAATAGTGATATCCGCCACTGAAGGGAAGATATGGCTCGGGCGGAACGGCATGGATTCAACATCGTTCAGCGTTGAGACGCCAGAGAGCACCAGCACGGTTTCCAACCCGGCCTGGAAGCCAGCCAGGATATCGGTGCGCAGGTTGTCCCCGACAATCACCGTTTCTTCCGAGTGTCCCTGCATCTTGTTCAGCGCCGCGCGGATAATCCATGGGCTAGGCTTGCCGACATAAAACGGTTTGCGGCCGGTGATCTTCTCGATCGGCGCACACAGAGCCCCACAGGCCGGTGTGAAACCGTGGCCGTGGGTATCCGGGTTGGTGGCAATAAACCGCGCCCCATTGTTCACGAAGAAGGCCGCTTTATGCATCATGTCCCAGTTGTAGGAACGAGTTTCACCCACGATCACAAAATCCGGATTGATGTCGGTGATGGTAAAGCCGGCTTTGTAGAGTTCGTGGATCAGTGCACCTTCGCCCACCACATAGGCTTTTTTACCTTCCTGACGGCGCAGGAAATCGGCCGTCGCCATGGCTGAGGTATAAAACGCGCTTTCTGGCACGTCGAGGCCAGCGGCGGCAAAGCGGTTGGCCAGATCCTGGGCGGTTTGCGAAGGGTAGTTGGTGAGTACCACCAGCGGCATCCCCTGCTCCTGAATACGAGCCAGGAACAGATCGGCTCCCGGGATCGGGGTATTGTCATGCAGCAGCACGCCGTCGATGTCACATATCACGTTTTTGATAGTCATTGTTGCTGGTCTCATGATGAACGGCAGGGCAAAAAAGCCAGAAGTGCATCCCTGCCAAACAGGCAGTTTAACTTTCTAGCAGCCGTTGGAGAAGTACACCGTTGAGCATTGCCCGTTTAGCCAGGGCAAAAGCACCGATCGCTGAACGATGATTGAGTTCGGAAGTAACCACCGGCAGGTTTCTGCGGAAATCCTTCAGTACCTGGGTGTTGATGCAGCTTTGGATGGCGGGTAACAGCACTTTGTCCGCTTCGGTGATTTCACCGGCGATCACCACTTTCTGCGGGTTGAACAGGTTGATGGCGATGGCTACCGCTTTGCCCAGATAGCGGCCAACGTGTTCGATCACTTCGCTGGCCAGCAAATCTCCGCGATTGGCGGCTTTGCAGATGGCGGCAATGCTACAGTCGTCCAGCGTCATTTTGCTTGGATAGCCCTGAGTCAGCAGGTGACGTACGCGCTGTTCGATAGCGGCGTTGGCTGCCACGGTTTCCAGACAGCCGAAGTTACCGCAGTGGCAGCGCTCGCCGAGGGGATCGATTTGAATATGACCAATCTCCCCCACGTTGCCGTTATTGCCAAGGAAGATTTGGCCGTTGACGATGATCCCGGCCCCGGTGCCCCGGTGCAGGCGCACCAGAATGGAGTCTTCGCAATCCCGGGTAGCCCCGAAGTAGTGCTCCGCCAAGGCCAGGCTGCGGATATCGTGGCCGACAAAACTGGTGACGTTGAAGCGTTGCTGAAGATGAGCGACCAACGCCCAGTTATCGACGCTGATGTGCGGCATATAGCGCACCACGCCTAAAGCCGGATCGACCAGGCCAGGCAGGATCACGGCAATGGCGATCAGTTCGCGCAGTTTGCGCTGGTAACTTTCGATAAACTGCGCAATGGCGTTGAACAGTGCGTTTTCCAGTGTCTCCTGGGTGCGTTCCGGCAGAGGATAGTGTTCCTCGCCGAGCGACTTACCGCCCATATCGTACAGCGTGATGGTGGCATCGTGACGGCCCAGGCGGACGGCAACGGTGTGGAAATTGCGGGTTTCACTGACAATGGAAATGGCACGGCGGCCACCGGTGGAGGCTTGCTGATCGACCTCTTTGATCAGCCCGCGCTCCAACAGTTGGCGAGTAATTTTAGTGACGCTGGCGGGGGCAAGCTGACTGAGTTCGGCAATCTGAATGCGCGAGATCGGGCCTTGCTGGTCGATCAGGCGGTACACTGCTGCGCCGTTAAGTTGCTTAACTAAATCAACATTCCCTATTTGTGCTTGTCCGCCAGTGCTCATCAATCATTCTACTCGCTGTTCATGGATTAAACCTCGTTGCCGTTAACGAGGGTCTTGGTGATTTGGAAATCACGGGTAAAGGCGGTCAGGTTGGCGACCTTGCCGGCTTCGATGGTGCCTAAACGCTGTTCGACACCGATAGCGCGAGCCGGATAGAGCGTCGCCATACGCAGCGCTTCGTCCAGTGCGATACCGACATGCTCTACGCTGTTTTGTACCGCTTCGATCATGGTCAGTGCGGAGCCGCTCAACGTGCCGTTTTCGTCAACGCACAGGCCGTCACGATAATAAATGGTTTTACCCGCGAAGATAAACTGATCGATATCCGCGCCCGCAGGTGCGGTAGCATCGGTAACCAGCACCAACTTATCACCTTTTGCCCGCTTGGCGTTACGGATACTCGCCCAGGCCACGTGGTGTCCGTCGGCAATGATGCCGGTATACACTTCTGGCGTGTCGAAGATCGCGCCCATCAGGCCCGGTTCGCGGCCACTGATGTACGGCATGGCATTGTACAGATGGGTGGCGAAGGTAATGCCTGCGGCGAAACCCACGCGTGCCTGATCGTAAGTGGCGTTGGAGTGGCCTGCGGATACCACGATACCGGCGTCGCTCAGCTGTTTGATAAAGTGTGGTTCCACCATTTCTGGCGCCAGGGTCACTTTGCTGATCACGTCGGCATTGGCACACAGGTAGTCGATCATCTCGCTGGTAGGCTTGCGGATAAACGCCGGGTTGTGGGTACCTTTCTTCTCGAGGCTCAGGTACGGCCCTTCCAGATGCAGGCCAAGGGCCTGATTGGGATGGTTCTTCAGATAAGCGCGCATCACGTTGATGCCGTGCTTCATATAATCGTCGCTGCAGGTGATCAGCGTTGGCAGATAGCTGGTACAGCCGGATTTCTCGTTGGCGTGCTGCATGATTTCCAGCGTGGTTTCCGAGATGGCTTCCAGTGAGTCGTTAAATTGCACGCCGCCGCAGCCGTTAAGCTGCACGTCGATAAAACCGGGGGCTAGGATGGCGCCACCCAGATCGCGCGTTTCGATGCCTGCTGGCAGCTCGGCCAGTGGGCAGACTCGTTCAATCAGGCCATCAGCAATCACTACCGCATGGTCATCAAGCACGTCATGGCCGGTAAAAATCCGGCATTGGGTTAAAGCGAACATGTAGCCCCCTGCAAAAAATTAAAGACTATTAACGCTTTCCGCTTCCAACTCGCGGAAATACTTAACGGTTTTTACCTTCAGTTCCATGGTGGACGGCTCGTCACAAACCACCACGGCTTTGGCATGCAGCTGCAGGCAGCTAATGGTCCACAGGTGGTTGATGCTGCCTTCCACTGCGGCTTCCAGCGCCTGTGCCTTGCCACGGCCAGTGACCAGGATCATCACTTCTTCCGCATCCAGCAGGGTACCTACGCCAACGGTCAGGGCATATTTTGGCACCTGGCTTACGTCACCGTCGAAGAAGCGGGAGTTGGCGATGCGGGTTTCTTCGGTCAGCGTTTTGATACGGGTGCGTGAAGCCAGGGAAGACGCAGGTTCGTTGAACGCAATGTGGCCATCGAAGCCCACGCCGCCCATGAACAGGTTAACTTTGCCGTAGGATTTCATCTTGGCTTCGTACTGACGGCACTCTTCGTCAACGTCTGGTGCGTTGCCGTTCAGCAGGTTGATATTTTCACGTGGGATATCAACGTGGTCGAAGAAGTTACGGTACATGAAGGTGTGGTAGCTTTCCGGGTGTTCCTGCGGCAGGCCAACATATTCATCCATGTTGAAGGTCACGACGTGCTTGAAGCTGACTTCACCGGCTTTGTGCATCGCGATCAGGTGTTTGTAAGCTTCCAGCGGGGTGCCACCGGTTGGCAGGCCAAGGACGAATGGGCGATCTGCGGTCGGTTTGAAGGCGTTGATACGCTGAACGATATGGCGTGCGGCCCATTTGCCGACTTGAGTAGTGTCTTGTAGTGGGATAAGTCTCATCGTACACCTCTAGGTAGAATAAACTGTGTCTATACTGGTACGGGCAACAACCGTAGCTTAAAGCGTAACTCAGCTTTGTGAAGCAGGTGTTAGGGATGACTGCCCGTTGATTTTTTGAATGATAAAATAAGTTTTGTGCGATGGCTAGCAATGTGGCAGTTTAACACTGCTTTTTGGTGATATTTGTCACAAAAAAGGAGGTTTTAATTTGCGATACGAAATAATTTTTTTACACTCCGCATGAGTGATACGTACCAAGCGTTATTTCTAAAAAGGTAGTGAGTTATCTCAATAAACTGCCAATAGGGTCCGGCATCGGACGAATAGGGGGAAAAGGTGAACATTCTTAGTTATTTACAAAAGGTGGGTCGGGCCTTGATGGTTCCGGTAGCCACACTGCCTGCCGCGGCCATCCTGATGGGCGTCGGCTACTGGATTGACCCGGTTAGCTGGGGTGGGGACAACGCTCTGGCAGCTTTGTTCATCAAATCCGGTTCGGCCATTATCGATCATATGTCTGTCCTGTTCGCCATCGGTGTGGCTTATGGTATGTCTAAAGACAAAGACGGTGCTGCTGCACTGACCGGTTTTGTCGGCTTCCTGGTAGTGACCACGCTGTGTTCACCTGCCGCCGTGTCAATGATTCAGAAGATCCCTCTCGATCAGGTTCCAGCCGCCTTTGGCAAAATTGAGAACCAGTTCGTGGGTATCCTGGTGGGTATCATTTCTGCTGAAGTCTACAATCGTTTCAGCGGTGTTGAACTGCCGAAAGCGCTGTCATTCTTCAGCGGCCGCCGTCTGGTGCCAATCCTGATCTCCTTCCTGATGATCCTGGTTGCCTTCATCCTGATGTATATCTGGCCGGTGGTGTTCAACGGTCTGGTCAGCTTCGGTGAGCAGATCCAAAAACTCGGTTCTGCCGGTGCCGGTATCTACGCCTTCTTCAACCGTCTGTTAATTCCAGTCGGTCTGCACCATGCGCTGAACTCGGTATTCTGGTTTGACGTTGCCGGTATTAACGATATTCCTAACTTCCTGGGTGGCTCGCAGTCTATCGAAGCGGGTAAAGCCACTGTTGGTATCACCGGTCGTTACCAGGCAGGCTTCTTCCCAATCATGATGTTCGGTCTGCCAGGTGCAGCACTGGCCATCTACCACTGCGCGCGTCCTGAGAACAAAGCGAAAGTGCTGGGTATCATGATGGCGGGGGCGTTCGCTGCCTTCTTCACCGGGATCACCGAGCCGCTGGAATTCTCCTTCATGTTCGTTGCTCCTGTGCTGTATGTGATCCACGCCATTCTGACTGGTATCTCCGTGTACATCGCAGCCAGCATGCAGTGGATTGCCGGTTTTGGCTTCAGTGCCGGTCTGGTGGATATGGCGTTGTCAACGCGTAACCCACTGGCCACTCACTGGTTCATGCTGATCCCGCAAGGTCTGGTGTTCTTCGCTATCTACTACGTGGTGTTCCGCTTCACCATCAAAAAATTCAACCTGATGACCCCAGGCCGTGAACTGGCGGTTGCCGGTGACGAAACCGACGGTTATGACGTGGATACCACTGCAGGTAAAAACGAAGATGAAACCACGACCCTGGCTCGCCGCTATGTGAGCGCCATCGGGGGTTCTGACAACCTGACCGGGATCGATGCCTGTATCACCCGTCTGCGTCTGAACGTCAAAGATTCTGCGTTGGTGAACGATGCTCTGGCTAAACGCCTGGGTGCTTCTGGCGTGATCCGTCTGAACAAGCAAAGCGTGCAGGTGATTGTCGGTACTCGTGCCGAGCTGATTGCCAGTGCGATGACCAAAGTGATTGCAGCAGGCCCGGTAGCGGCAGCCTCTGCTCCAGCCGCCGCAGCCGCAGCGGCAGAAGTTAAACCGCAGGCCGTACCTAACGCCGCTAAAACCGTGTTGGAAGCGCTGGTGGCGCCGGTAACCGGTGAAGTGGTTGCTCTGGATCAGGTGCCGGACGAAGCCTTCGCCAGCAAAGCGGTCGGTGACGGTGTGGCTATTCGCCCAACCGATAAAACCGTTGTGGCGCCGGCTGATGGCACCGTGGTGAAAATCTTCAACACCAACCACGCTTTCTGCCTGGAAACAGACAAGGGTGCGGAGATCGTCGTGCATATGGGTATCGACACCGTGGCGCTGAACGGTCAGGGCTTCAAACGCCTGGTGGAAGAGGGTGCTGAGGTGAAAGCAGGCCAACCAATCCTGGAAATGGATCTGGAATACCTGAACGCCAATGCGCGCTCGATGATCAGCCCGGTCGTGGTCAGTAATGCTGATGACTATGCTGGCCTGACGGCGCTGGCTACCGGCAATGTGATTGCTGGCCAGACCAAACTGTTCGAGATCCAGAAATAAGTCGGGTTTAACCCTGGCTCCGCTCGGGTGTTAAACGGGCGGTGAGCAGTATCAGCGGGAAAAGAGCGATCTTTTCCCGCTTTTTTTGTTTTTGCACCACGGGAACTCGACGAATAACGGTTGTTTCTGGACGTGGCTTGTTGGAACATAGGTGGTTATGTGTAGCGCTTTGCATTTGAGGAATAGTGACATGAGTGAGGCAGAAGCCCGCCCAACCAATTTTATCCGTCAGATCATTGATGAAGATCTGGCATCAGGGAAGCATACGTCGGTTCATACGCGTTTCCCACCGGAGCCCAATGGCTATCTGCATATCGGCCATGCCAAGTCCATTTGCCTGAACTTTGGCATCGCCAAGGATTATCAGGGCCAATGTAACCTGCGCTTCGATGACACCAACCCGGTAAAAGAAGACATCGAATTTGTCGACTCCATCAAGCACGATGTGGAGTGGTTAGGCTTTACCTGGAGCGGCGACGTTCGTTATTCCTCGGACTATTTCGATCAACTGCACCAGTATGCGGTCGAGCTGATCAACAAGGGCCTGGCCTATGTTGATGAACTTTCTCCCGAGCAGATCCGTGAATATCGTGGCTCGCTGACGGCCCCGGGCAAAGACAGCCCGTACCGTACCCGCACGGTTGAAGAGAACCTGGCGCTGTTCGAAAAGATGCGTAACGGCGAGTTTGCCGAAGGCACCGCTTGCCTGCGCGCCAAGATCGATATGGCCTCGCCGTTTATCGTGATGCGCGATCCGGTGATCTACCGCATCAAGTTTGCGGAACATCATCAGACCGGCAACAAATGGTGCATCTACCCGATGTACGATTTCACCCACTGCATTTCCGATGCGCTGGAAGGGATCACCCATTCGCTGTGTACCCTGGAGTTCCAGGATAACCGCCGTTTGTACGACTGGGTGCTGGATAACATCACTATCCCTTGCCATCCGCGTCAGTACGAGTTCTCGCGCCTGAATCTCGAATACGCCATCATGTCCAAGCGCAAGCTGAGCCAGCTGGTGACCGAGAAGATTGTTGAAGGTTGGGATGACCCACGTATGCCGACCGTGTCCGGCCTGCGTCGTCGTGGCTATACGGCCGCCTCCATTCGCGAGTTCTGCCTGCGTATCGGCGTTACCAAACAGGACAATAACGTCGAGATGATGGCGCTGGAGTCCTGTATTCGTGACGATCTGAATGAGCACGCACCGCGCGCCATGGCCGTGCTGGATCCGGTGAAGGTGATCATCGAGAACATGTCGCAAGACGTGGAAATGGTGACCATGCCTAACCACCCGAACCAGCCGGAAATGGGCAGCCGTGAAGTACCGTTCAGCCGCGAAGTGTATATCGATCGTGCAGACTTCCGTGAAGAAGCCAACAAGCAGTACAAACGCCTGGTGTTGGGCAAAGAAGTGCGCTTGCGTAATGCGTATGTGATCAAGGCCGAACGCGTAGAGAAGGATGCGGAGGGGGAAATCACCACCATTTTCTGTACCTACGACCCTGATACGCTGAGTAAAGATCCTGCCGATGGCCGCAAGGTGAAAGGCGTGATCCACTGGGTGTCTGCGGCACACGCCTTACCGGCAGAAATTCGCCTGTACGATCGTCTGTTCAGCGTGGCTAACCCGGCGGCGGCAGAGGACTTCCTCGCCACCATCAACCCGGAATCGCTGATTATCAAGCAAGGCTTTGTTGAGCCAAGCCTGGCGGGTGCCCAACCGGAAAAAGCCTATCAGTTTGAGCGTGAAGGCTATTTCTGCGCCGACAGCCGCTATTCTACGGCTGAGCGCTTGGTGTTTAACCGCACCGTAGGTCTGCGTGATACCTGGGCCAAGATTGGCGCTTAAACGCTAATTCACCATCGTTTGTTAAAGCGCAGCTTCGGTTGCGCTTTTTTTGTCTTCAAAACCAACCCCCCTTTTTGCCGTTCCCATCTCAGCTATCACTTGATTATCGCCAAGAATTAACCCGTTTTTATCTGGCCTCCGCTCTTATCATTGTTGTTCGTATTTTCGTGATGCGAATTAATATCATTTGTAGAGCGCTCTCATTTTTGTTCAGAACTGTCTTTTTTGTCGTGCTGAAACCTTTCAATTAACAAGGCAATAGCCTGTTTATGTCTCTATTTGATGATTTTATTGAATTTTTTATCAAGAAAGTGACACCGATCATTATTGTAACGAAATATCATCAATGTGTGCACCTTGTCATACTTTGACAAATCTATCTCACTTTTCATTTGATAATTCGCGTCGCGAAAAATAGTCTAGCTACAGTATCAAGGCCGAGATGAATTTTCTTATCCGGCACAATTTTACCCGATTAGGGTTTTTTATTAGCGACCGTGCAGGGCAGTGGTGAACGCAGACGGGCGCACTTTAAAGTCAAAGTCAAAGAGGAATTTACTTATGGGTACGCACGGTGCTCAGCGTAAAACGCTGGCGCTCGCTGTCGCGGGTGCAATATTAGGAAGCGGATTCGTCATGGCCCCAGAAGCGCAAGCTGAAGGGTTTATCGATGACTCTACGCTGACCGGTGGGGTGTATTACTGGCAACGTCAACGCGATCGCAAAGACGTTGAAACCGGTGAGTTTAAAACCAACCTCTCTCACTCTACCTGGAACGCCAACCTGGATTTCACCTCCGGTTATGCGGCGGACATGTTCGGTATCGATGTGGCGGCGTTCACCGCCATAGAAATGGCGGAATCCAGCGAGAGTGGCCACCCAAACGAAATTGCGTTCTCCAGCCGTAACCGTACCTATGACGAAGATTACTCCGGCGATAAAAGCGGTATCAGCCTGTATAAAGCAGCCGGTAAGTTCAAGTATGGCCCGGTCTGGGCGCGTGCCGGTTATATCCAGCCAAGCGGGCAAACGTTGCTGGCCCCGCACTGGAGCCTTATGCCGGGTACCTACCAGGGTGCCGAAGCCGGTGCCAACTTTGACTATGGCGATTCAGGTGCGCTGAGTTTTTCCTACATGTGGACCAACAAGTACAAAGCGCCTTGGCACATCGAGATGGACGACTTCCGTCAGAACGATCGCAAGACCGACGTTTCCTACCTGCACTCGCTGGGTGCCAAATACGATTTCAAGAACAACCTGGTGCTGGAAGCCGCATTTGGCCAGGCGCAAGGCTACGTGAATCAGTATTTCACCAAGGCGTCTTACAAGTTTGATCTGGCCGGTAATCCGCTGACCACCAGCTACCAGTTTTACGGCGCTGAAGACCGTATCGGTGACAATAGCGATCCGAACAGCATCTATGATGGCCTGGCGTGGTTGCAGGCACTGACCTTCGGTTATACCACCGGCCAGTTCAACTGGCGTCTGGAAGGCACCATGGTCAAGGCGGAAGGTAACCAAGGCTTCTTCCTGCAGCGTATGACCCCGACCTATGCCTCCTCAAACGGCCGCCTCGATATCTGGTGGGATAACCGCTCCGACTTTAACGCCAACGGCGAAAAAGCCGTGTTCGGTGGCGTGATGTATGACCTGAGCAATTGGAACCTGCCTGGTATGGCCGTCGGCGCTTCCTACGTTTACGCCTGGGACGCCAAGCCAAGCACCAATCCGATTTACGATCAGAGCCAGCGCCTGAGAGAGAGTGCTTACAGCCTGGATGCGATGTACACCATGCAGGACGGGCGCGCCAAAGGCACCCTGTTCAAACTGCACTTCACGCAGTATGACAACCATTCCGATATCCCAAGCTGGGGCGGCGGTTACGGCAACATCTTCCAGGACGAGAAAGACGTCAAATTCATCGTTATCGCACCGTTCACCATCTTCTAATGCACTCCCCGGTGGCCAGGCTGCCGGGGAAATGTCACAGGACTTTAACCATGAAAAAACTGATGCTGATTATGGCTGCGGTTGCCGGGCTTAGCGCCTGCTCGCAATCTGCCGCGCCCCCGGAAGATGTCAAGCTGCGCCAGGCCTACAGCGCCTGTATCAATACCGCAGAAGGTTCGCCAGAAAAATTGCAGGCCTGCCAGGCGGTGCTGAACGTGTTGAAGCAAGAGAAACAGCATCAACAGTTCGCTGAACAGGAAACCGTGCGGGTGCTGGATTATCAAAGCTGCATCCAGGCCGCCCATACCGGCAATGGCCAGGCGTATGACGCCAAATGCGGCAAGCTGTGGAAAGAAATTCGCGCAAACAACAACTGATTACGCAAGAGGTTGCAGATGAACAAGTTTAAGATGAGTGCTCTCGCCGCCCTGACGGCTACCTTTGGACTCTTGGGCAGTGTAGGTTCTGCCATGGCCAGCCAGCAGGTGGTTGATCAACTCAGCCAGTTGCAGGTCAATTTGAAAATGTTGGATAACCGTGCCGCTGAGAACGGCGTGGACTGTGCCAAGCTGGGTGCCGACTGGGCGTCCTGCCACAAGGTGCTGATCACCTTGACCAACGGCAATCAGGAAATCAAAGATAAAGACTGGGCGATCTATTTCCACAGCCCGCGCCAGACGCTGAAGGTCGATAACGACCAGTTCAAAATCACCCACATTACCGGCGATCTGTATAAGCTGGAGCCGACGGACAAATTCACCAGCTTCCCGGCCAACCAGGCGGTGGAAATTCCGATTATTGCCGAATACTGGCAGCTGTTCCGCACCGACTTCCTGCCGCGCTGGTATGCCACTTCCGGCGATGCTCAGCCGAAGATCCTGTCAAATACCGATACCGAAGATGTTCACCAGTTTGTTGCCCCGTTCACCGGTGACCAGTGGAAGCGTACCAAGGATGACAACAACATTCTGATGGTGCCGGAAAGCCGCTTCACCAAGAACCAGGATCTGAAAGTGTTGCCGATGGCATCGCTGCGTGGGCAAATCATCCCAACCCCGATGGAAGTTAAAGTCCATGCGAAGGATATTGACCTGAGCAAAGGCGTGGCGTTGGAACTGAGCGCCTTGGCCAAGCCAGCGGCAGATGCAGCAGCCGAGCGTTTTGCCCTGTTGGGCATTGAGAGCCAGGAGAGCGGTTATCCGATCAAGACGGATATTAAGCCCGCTGCATTCAAAGGCGATCGGGCCGTGCCAGGTGCCTACCAACTGAAGATCGGCGAGAAAGGTGCCGAGATCGTCGGTTTCGATCAGACTGGGGTGTTCTATGGTCTGCAATCCATCCTGTCGCTAATCCCTTCGGATGGTAGCAAGAAGATCGCGACGCTGGATGCCAAAGATGCACCGCGCTTCCAATACCGCGGCATCTTCCTGGACGTGGCGCGTAACTTCCACCAAAAAGACGCCGTATTGCGCCTGCTGGATCAGATGGCAGCCTACAAGCTGAACAAATTCCACTTCCACCTGACGGATGATGAAGGTTGGCGTATTGAGATCCCTGGCCTGCCAGAGTTGACCGAAGTGGGCGGCCAGCGTTGCCATGACCTGAGTGAAACCACCTGCCTGATGCCGCAATATGGCTCTGGCCCGGCACCGCACGGTGGTTTCTTCTCCCGTCAGGACTATATCGACATCGTTAAATATGCTCAGGCGCGCCAGATTGAAGTGATCCCTGAGATCGACATGCCAGCGCACGCTCGTGCAGCGATTATTTCCATGGAAGCTCGCTACAAGAAACTGCTTGCCGAAGGGAAAGAGAAAGAGGCTAACGAGTTCCGCCTGGTGGATCCGACCGATACCTCCAATACCACCTCGGTGCAGTACTTCAACCGCCAGAGCTACCTGAACCCATGCCTGGATTCGTCCAAGAGCTTTGTGGACAAAGTGATTGGTGAAGTGGCCCAGATGCACAAAGAGGCCGGCCAACCGCTGAAAACCTGGCACTTTGGTGGGGACGAAGCGAAGAACATCCGTCTGGGTGCTGGCTATACCGACGTGAAAAAACCGGAAGCGGGCAAGGGTATCCTCGATCTGAGCAAAGAAGACAAGCCGTGGGCCAAGTCGCAGGTTTGCCAGGCCATCATCAAAGACGGCAAGGTGGCAGATATGGAACACCTGCCAAGCTACTTCGGTCTGGAAGTCAGCCAGTTGGTGAAAGCGCACGGCATTGACAGAATGCAGGCGTGGCAGGACGGCCTGAAAGATGCCAAAGACTCGAAGGCCTTTGCGACCAAGCATGTGGCGGTGAACTTCTGGGATACCCTGTACTGGGGTGGTTTCGACTCGGCTAACGACTGGGCGAACAAGGGTTATGACGTGGTGATCTCTAACCCGGACTACGTCTATATGGACTTCCCATATGAAGTCAGCCCGGACGAACACGGTTATTACTGGGGCACCCGCTTCAGCGACGAGCAGAAGATCTTCAGCTTTGCGCCGAACAACCTGCCGCAGAACGCCGAAACCTCGGTTGACCGTGACGGTAACCACTTCACCGCCAAGAGCGACAAACCATGGCCGGGCGCATATGGTCTTTCCGCACAACTGTGGAGCGAAGTCGTGCGTACCGACCAGCAGATGGAATACATGATTTACCCACGTGCAGTGTCGCTTGCAGAGCGTGCATGGCACCGCGCCAGCTGGGAGCAGGATTACAAAGCTGGCCGTGAGTACAAAGGTGGCGAAACCCACCAGGTCGATACCAAAACCCTGGACCAGGACTGGCTGCGCTTTGCTAACCTGATTGGTCAACGTGAGCTGGCCAAGATGGATAAAGCGGGCGTGAGCTATCGCCTGCCGGTTCCAGGTGCACGTATCGTCGGTGGTCAGTTGGAAGCGAATATTTCTCTGCCAGGTTTGGGGATTGAATATTCCACCGACGGCGGCAAACAGTGGCAGCGCTATGACGATAAAGCGCGCCCTGCGGTAGCGGGTGACGTGCAAATCCGTGCAATCAGCCCGGACGGCAAACGCTTCAGCCGCGCCGAACCGGTGAAAGCGTAAAATAGTGCGAGGTGAGAGCAAACTGCAATAGTGATCATTGAGTGGATATTTTTCCCCGGGCCTGTCCGGGGATTTTTTTCTCTGTCATCCGGGCATAAAAAAACCGCCATGTAGGCGGTTTTCGCGTTCTGGCGCGGGCCAGAATCAATTCTTGTCGTGCAGCGCTTCGTTCTCGCGGCAATCGCCGGTTTCACAGTGGCCGTACAGGTACAGGCTGTGGTTGGTGAGCTTGATACCGTGTTGCTTGGCGATATCGCGCTGACGCACTTCGATGGATTCGTCGCTGAACTCGATCACTTTGCCGCAGTCCAGGCAAATCAGGTGATCGTGGTGGTGTTGCTGAGTCAGTTCGAATACCGACTTGCCGCCTTCAAAATTGTGGCGTGTCACAATACCTGCGTCGTCAAACTGGTTCAGCACGCGGTATACCGTGGCCAGGCCAATTTCTTCGCCCATATCTATCAGTTTTTTGTACAGATCTTCCGCACTGACGTGATGGCATGCCGGATCCTGCAAGACTTCCAGGATTTTGAGTCGCGGAAGAGTGACTTTTAAGCCAGCCTTCTTCAATGCGGAGTTGTTATCAGTCATGCGGATTCAGTCCTGTTACTATGCTAATCAAGTTGAGGCGTTCTCGCCTATGGCATCGGTCGGCACAAAGCGTTAATCGCGTCTCATTATAGAACCGGTTGCTGCAAATAGAAACCGCCGGTTGTTAACAAACATATCTTTGCACTTTTACAGGGTAATCATGCAAAGCTTTGATGGATGGGATAAACCGATGTCTTAGTCTACCGTGGCGAGGCAGGAAGTTACAAACTTGTAGCTTCTATTGCTCTAATCCGTGATGCCGATAACAGAAGGGCGCAGTATACGGCGCCCCTACAATATGTTCAGAGCTTAGCCGACGATCTCGGCCAGGCTCAGCTCTTCACTGATTTGCTTGACCCAGGCGTCTACGCGTTCGTTGGTCAGCTCAGGTTGACGATCTTCGTCAATGGCCAGCCCGATAAAGTGATCGTCATCTGCCAGACCCTTGGAGGCTTCGAAATGGTAGCCTTTGGTTGGCCAATGGCCGACGATGGCCGCACCGCGTGGTTCAATGATGTCGCGGATGGTGCCCATCGCATCGCAGAAATATTCCGCGTAGTCTTCCTGATCGCCACAGCCAAACAGCGCTACCAGCTTGCCGTTAAAGTCGATATCTTCCAGCGTCGGGAAGAAATCATCCCAGTCGCACTGTGCTTCGCCGTAGTACCAGGTTGGGATACCGAGCAGCAGGATGTCAAACGCTGCCAGATCTTCTTTACTGCTTTTGGCGATGTCGTGGATTTCTGCCACGTCGTTGCCGAATTTTTGCTGAAGCGTCTTTTGGATCATCTTGGCAATGTTTTCGGTATTGCCAGTGTCGCTGCCAAAGAAAATGCCTACATGAGCCATAGTGAGAATAACCTTTTAATTCAAATGAATGTATTGCGTAAACGCGGCCTGAGGCGCTGCCAAGGGAAGGCTTGCTCAGCCGTAAATGCGTATCATGCCAGAAATTTGCCCTGAGGTTTTATCGCGTTTATGCGATGCCTCAGCGGAGGTGGAACCGATCTGGCGTCATCCTTAACGCCGTGCCGCGCGTGCGGCAGCAGAGATCAGTGTTCTGGCTGTTCTTCCGCCAGTTGGGCCAACAGCATTTGTTCGATCAATTCGCTGCGGCTGATATTGCGCTGGTCGGCCAGTTTGTTCAGAGCATCTACCGCGTCTGCGTTGATTTTCAGCTCCACACGCCGTAATCCACGCACTTTGTCCCGTCGTAGCTGATTGCGCTTATTAATTCTAAGCTGTTCATCACGGGAAAGCGGGTTGGTTTTCGGGCGCCCTGGACGGCGTTCATCTGCGAACAAATCCAGCGTCGTGCGATCCGTTTGTTCTTTTGCCATTGTTGCGCTACTGCAAGGGAGTTTGCATCAAAAAGCGGTTTACGCTTCCTGACGGTTTGATTTACACAATTCGGGCCAATAAACCCTAACCCAAATTCGCCCCCAGCCAAGCGCAGCTTCACACCTGGACAGGGTGGCAAAATTATAGCGCGCCATATTACCCCAGCAGATGGAGCAACGACAATGCCTAACTTAGCCACAAACGCGCTAAGCTATTCTGTCTAGCGCGTTTTTTCGCCATTTAAGCTCACGGTTGGTCAATAAAACGGTGGATTGCCCGTAATACGGCGTCCGGTTTCTCTGCATGGACCCAGTGGCCGGAGCCTGCAACCACATAGGCGCGAGCCTGCGGGAACTGACGGGCGATGTCATCGCGGTAGCTATCCTGTACGTAAGGCGAGAGACCACCACGGATAAACAGCGTCGGGTGTGGCCAGGGGGGAACCTCTTTCCAGCCGATAATATTCTCATATTGCTCGATCAACACCGGCAGGTTGAACCGCCAACTGCCGGCATGGAAAGATTTCAACAGAAACTGGATCACACCTTCCTCATCCAGCGTGGCCCGCATGAGCTGCGCAGCCTGCTGACGCTGGGTGATACCCGCATCGGTGACGGCTTGCAGTGCGGTAAAGATCTGGTCATGGCGGCGAGTGTCGTAATCCACCGGGGCGATATCGATCGCCACCAGCCGTTCAATCCGCTCTGGGGCTAGTGCGGTCAACGCCATCGCCGCTTTGCCGCCCATCGAGTGACCGATCACGATGGCTCGCTCGATTTGCAAGTCGTCTAACAGCGTTAACAGATCCTGTGCCATCGCCGGGTAGGTCATCTCCGCTGCGCGCGGTGACAGCCCGTGATTGCGCAGATCGACCTTGATCACCGTATGCTGTTGGTTCAGATCGCGGGCCAGCACGCCCAGGTTATCCAGATTACCGAACAGACCGTGGATCAGGACGATTGGCAAGGTCGCGGGTGTGGCGGCCTCTGAGGCCAGTAATTGATAATGTAATTTCATGGCAAAGTTCATGACTTGATAACATTTAGTTAGGTTATCATGATTGCAGAGATATTGGTTTGCTCGCGCAATTTTGCTGTTATTTCATGGTATGGTGAATAGCTGGCGGCCAAGACGGTAGGCAATTGTCTGCTTTTGCCGTTTGGGGCAACATTGTGGTGTTCGCTCCCGCGCTTTTAACCTTATAATCCCATGGCTTGAATGCACGAGCTGGCTTCAGGTTCATAAGTAGAAAAAACGTACTGGATAAAGATGAAAACTATTGAAGTCGACGAAGAACTTTACCGCTATATTGCCAGCCACACGCAACATATTGGTGAAAGTGCGTCTGATATTTTACGGCGTATGTTGAAGTTTACCGCAGGCCAACCTGTGCGCACGGCCCCTGTGGTTGCCGGTGGGCAGGCCGAGCCGTCAGCGGTTGCCATTGCTGCACAGCGGCCGCGCGATCGCGTACGTGCCGTGCGCGAACTGCTGCTGTCGGACGAATATGCCGAGCAGAGCAAAGCTGTAAATCGTTTTATGCTGGTACTTTCCACCTTGTACACCCTTGATGCGGCGGGGTTTGCCGCGGCAACGGATTTGTTGCATGGTCGTACCCGTACCTATTTTGCTGGCGATCAGCAAACGCTGTTGGCCAACGGGACGCATACCAAGCCCAAGCACGTGCCAGGTACGCCTTACTGGGTGATCACCAATACCAACACCGGCCGCAAACGCAGCATGATCGAACACATCATGCAGGCCATGCAGTTCCCGGCGGAGCTGATCGAGAAAGTTTGCGGTACCGTCTAATTTAGCGAACAGAGCCCGTCACGGTGGCCGTAAGCGACTCATTGCCCGGCCACAGTACTGGCATTTTAGGGAGTAGTCGATGGCGAATGACCCACGTGCCGGGCAACCCGCTCAGCAAAGTGATTTGATCAACGTAGCCCAGCTGACGTCGCAGTACTATGTACTGCAACCAGAGGCCGGTAATGCTGCACACGCGGTGAAATTCGGTACCTCAGGGCATCGTGGCAGCGCGCTTCGTCAGAGCTTTAACGAAGCACATATCCTGGCGATCGCTCAGGCCATTGCCGAAGTGCGTCGTCAACAGGGCACCACTGGCCCTTGCTACGTGGGTAAAGACACCCATGCGCTGTCCGAACCCGCCTTTATTTCCGTGCTGGAAGTGCTGACCGCCAACGGCGTTGACGTGGTGGTGCAGCAAAACAACGGCTTTACACCAACCCCTGCCGTGTCACACGCAATCTTGTGCTTCAATCGCAAAGGGGGCGCACAGGCAGACGGCATCGTGATTACGCCTTCGCATAACCCACCTGAAGACGGCGGTATCAAATATAACCCGCCAAACGGTGGCCCAGCCGATACC
This sequence comes from Serratia sp. 2723, assembly GCF_050434425.1. Taxonomy (NCBI): domain Bacteria; kingdom Pseudomonadati; phylum Pseudomonadota; class Gammaproteobacteria; order Enterobacterales; family Yersiniaceae; genus Serratia; species Serratia sp. 2723. Next base: position 55,381 of record NZ_JBNDIN010000003.1, on the reverse strand, counting down.
AATCTGACATCCGTGATTGAAAAGCGTGCCAACGAACTGCTGAGCCTCAAGCTGCAGGGCGTGCAGCGTCAATCGCTGGATAAAGCCTGGAACGGCGGCCATCTGCATGCTCAGGATCTGGTGCAGCCTTACGTGGAAGGGCTGGTGGACATTGTCGATATGCCAGCCATTCAGCGTGCGGGCCTGAAGCTGGGCGTCGACCCGCTTGGCGGTTCCGGCATTGCCTACTGGCAGCGCATTGCCGAGCACTATAAGCTGGATCTGACGTTGGTGAATGATTCCATCGATCAGACCTTCCGCTTTATGCACCTGGACCATGACGGCATCATCCGTATGGACTGTTCGTCCGAATCGGCAATGGCTGGCCTGCTGGCCCTGCGCGACAAGTTCGATCTGGCGTTTGCCAACGATCCGGACTATGACCGCCACGGTATAGTCACGCCTTCGGGCCTGATGAACCCGAACCACTACCTGGCCGTTGCCATCAATTACCTGTTCCAGCATCGCCCGCAATGGGGCACCAACGTTGCCGTAGGTAAAACGCTGGTTTCCAGCGCGATGATTGACCGCGTAGTGGCCGATCTGGGCCGCAAGCTGGTGGAAGTACCGGTCGGTTTCAAATGGTTTGTTGAGGGGCTGTTCGACGGTAGCTTCGGCTTCGGCGGCGAAGAGAGCGCTGGGGCTTCGTTCCTGCGCTTCGACGGCACGCCTTGGTCTACCGATAAAGACGGCATCATCATGTGTCTGCTGGCGGCAGAGATCACTGCGGTCACCGGTGAAAACCCGCAGCATCATTATAACGATCTGGCCAAACGCTTCGGTGCGCCAAGCTACAACCGTATCCAGGCTCCGGCAACCTCCGCACAGAAAGCGGCGTTGTCCAAGCTGTCTCCGGAAATGGTGAAGGCCAGCACCCTAGCGGGGGATCCAATCACCGCGCGTCTGACGGCAGCTCCAGGTAACGGCGCTTCCATCGGCGGCCTGAAAGTGATGACTGACAACGGCTGGTTTGCTGCTCGCCCTTCGGGCACGGAAGAGGCTTACAAAATCTACTGTGAAAGCTTCCTGGGTGCTGAGCACCGCGAGAAGATCGAACATGAAGCGGTCGAGATCGTCAGCGAAGTGTTGGCTTCAGCAAAATAATATCTACCTGTCGTCTTTCCAGCCAGCCCAGTCATTTACATAAGTAAGTGGCTGGGCCAGGCAGTTAAAACGACAGAACTTCACTTTGTTCCAACGGTTAGAAAACCAGTAAATGATGCGAAAAAGTGGCCTCTTTCTTGGCTGCACGCCAGCTCTTCCCACCATACTTGTTCCTCACTAGCAAGTTCACTTATATCATCCTGCCCCAAAACCATGGATCGAAGTAACTCGAACGTGAGATTGACACTGATGGCTTCAACCGCCACATTAACAAGCCCATGTTGCAAGAATCTGCGGAACAACTGGCGGCCACTCCAATTGTTCTTGGCTTTATTTGAAAATCTCTCCACTATATGTCGAGTAAGTGGCTGATTATAATGGTCGATCAAAAGTCCATCGAAGTCGTGATCGAAAACCGCAACTTTTCCATTTGGTTTTATAACACGAATAAGCTCCGTTAACGTCGCATCAATGTTTTCGCAGTGCATTAACACTAACTTGGCTCGAGCACCGTCGAAGGTGTTATCGTCAAATGCGAGCCGTTTTCCATCTCCTTGCTCATAGCGAATGCGAGAGTCACCTCCTATTCTATTATTCGCCTCTGCAATCATCGCTTCGCTTAAATCGACACCCACAACCTCGGTTATTTCTGGATAAAGCGTCACTAAGCGGCGAACATCATTACCAGTACCACATCCTAATTCAAGGATACGCTTACAGTCCAAAGGTTCCATCACTTCAGCAAGCCGCCGATTTATTAACTCGTGCTCAGGGAGGCAATTAGCGTTATCCATAAATTCGATAAACCATTGCGGATCACGGGTCACATCAATGGATGAAAATTGGCCCACTGAATCTATAGCACTTCTAGCTATTTTGGGATTTGTCATTCCTGAGTCCTTTTATAATGTAATATTTATCTACTATCAAATTTCTATAAGCAAAATAACATGGGCGATAATCTATCATGCCCGTGTCTTGGTGCGCTCCTCCTCGAGACGGAGGTCCTGTACTGTGTAGTCTAGTGTGGCGCGTTCAATCGCTTCGGTTATAGACATTACAGGTATCAGATTCATATGCTCGCAGATCTGTTTAACCCTTTGTTCGACACTGCCACTGACTACTAAATATGGGATCTTAATTTCTTTCAATATTTCTAACAAACGTCTATCAACTAAATCTCGGAAGTCGGTATTCATTGGGCGATGACCATCATTAGTAAGAGGTAGTTCATGTTTGAGATGAAAAAATATGTCATATGTCTTGGCAACATGAGACTTTAGAGAACGACCAACTTCCGTCAGTACTCGCGCAAAAAATGGAATGTCGGCAGCGTATTGGTTATTATCTTCAGCGCCAGTCGACGGATTAATTCCATATACTAGTCGAGCTTCACCATACAGCAATTCCTGTAGTGAAGACCCATCGGAAATGTAGCTGGAGCCTTGCCTAAGTTCATACTCCACTCGACCAATGTGACGTGCAATCATTAAATGCAGAAACTCTTCAGGCGATACATCTGCAAGGCGTTTTCCAGGCATCAACCCTGGCATGATTTCCCTGATTGCTTTTGAAAGAAGACGAGGTATACCTGTATAATAGGCCAGAACCATCGCCGTGAAAGTTTTTCCAGATGAGTAAGTTCCTGATATTCCAATTTTCATAGTTCCATCCATTTTAATTTGCTCTCAGCAAAGTGCTGAAGGTAAAGCATGCGCGAATGTTATCCTAACTTCCTTATTACCAAGCGTTCCTACAATGTCTGCGTTACGCCATTTTATTCCATGTAGCTCTATTATTTTACTTCCTGAAATAAACGCTTTCGCTTTCATTTCAGGATTAACACTTTCGGATCCTTCGGAAAAGTGCGACCTGATCATCCAAAGTGTCGAAGTTTCATTGCGTGTAAGCCCATCGAGGGAATACAAAAGCGTCTGAGCTAATTGTGCACAGGTTACAAATACATCAATGTAACTAGCCGTCTGAGGTAATGTGACATAAGCATCGTCACCATTCGCTAGAAGTTCCACATCGGCATATGCAGTTAAATTAGTAAGGTCTAAACTAATGTTTGAAAGGATATGCTTCTGCCTTTTATACCCTGCGTAGTAATAGCGGTTCTGCATGTTTTTAACAGCATCATCAATACTGCGATATCTCAGCTCTTTGGATTTTTTACTCCCGGATGATGGATGCTCAACCTGACATACTGCTCGCATTAGTCCAACTCGACATTCATAGGTCGATATGAGTCGATAAGGATCATCATGCTTTGGTTCGCTGCGCCGCAGCATGGCAGTAATAGGTATATCGTTCAAATTCTCCTGTGGCTTCGTCCCTGCATGGATAGCAATCTCGCCAATATGCATTTTTTGTAGTTCAGTCTGACTGTGGTCGAAACAGCATGTTAGGTGAGTCTCAATCATCTGTATTGCGAGAACGAGCATATCTATAGTGCTTAGATGTGGTGTCACATCCACAGCAATTTTTTTTACTGACCAATCGCGAGGGTAGGAAAGTGAAACAACCGCTTCTAGACAGTGCTGTTTTTCTTCTGTTGTTGCACGTAAAACCAGATTGGAAATATGATGTTCGGAACTTCTATATCCAGAGGAAAAGAATCTATTCTCCGAAGGGCCAAGAATTTCGTCGATAGACGAGAACGTTTGAATTGATGACATAACCTACCTCGATAGCAATGTTTGATTTTTTACATAAATGTTAATGATATCGTTTATACTTTTCATGTCAGACAATAAGGCTTTACCTTCACCGAAGGGGTCGTGTTTTAAAATTTTTTCTAGCTCTATTAAAAGCATTGCCAGGCTTAATGAATCAAGCCCAACCTGATCAAATGTGGAAAAAATATCTATATCGTCCACATCGACTGAAATTAAACGTGAGATTTTTTTGAGAATTGTTTCACTTATTTCATTTTGCGTTAACATGTGAGGCCTCCATCTACGATGATTGATTGACCAGTAATAAATTTGCCAAGAGGTGAAATGAGAAAGGACACTGCGCCTAGTATGTCGGCAAGATCTGCATATCTCCCTAGAGGTGTACGCGTAGTAATCTTATTGCGATTAATATCTGAGACATTAGCGGAAAGATCAGAATCGAACAGACCGGGGACAATAGAGTTAACACGGATATTTAGAGGGCCTACCTCACGTGCCAAACTCCGCATGAACCCATCAAGACCCGCCTTGGTAGCAGAATAAACAGCGGTTCCTCGATAACCCCGTATCGCTCCAACGGATGATATATTGATAATATTACCGTTTGCCTTCTGCTGGGCCATTATACGAACACAAGCCCTAGTGAGTTTAATTGGGCCTAGCAAATTGACGCCAACTATTTTATCAATTATTTCAATGGGGATACTTAAAAAAAGGCCCTGGTGGAGGATTGCCCCATTGTTGATAAGAAGATGTATCCCACCAAAATGAAGGACCACGGATTCGACAAATGGGGATAATTGCCCAGAGGCAGTTATATCAAGTTCATGCCAATAGAATTGTTCAGGATATGTTTTTTGGTATTGTTCAATGAACTCGTTCTGGTGTCGACTGAATGTCGCTACTTTCCATCCTTCCGAAATCAAATTTTCTACGATGGCTCTTCCAAGCCCGCGACTGCCACCGCTCACAATCGCAACTTGTGCCGTAACAACCTTGCTCATAAAATCTCTCCTGAACGGATCATCTTGAAGCGATCCGAATGAAGGGTTGATTGTGTAATTTCAATAACAATTGGAATTTTAAAAGGATCCAGTCGTGTTCGGCAATATCTTCTTACGCGATCTTTAAGTGACTCAATATCTTCATCTGCTACCAGTTTAAAAGTGGCACGTATGACATTTCCAGTGATATGGCTTGGATATCCACTAACACGAACAGCCGCGACATTTGGCATCGTCAGAAGAATATTCTCAACTTCATTTGGATAAACCTTTTCACCTCCAACATTGATAATCTCTGAATCACGACCCAGTATCTGCACATAGTCCCCATCGACGTGAACCACGTCTTGTGTATTGAAATAGCCATCTGAATCGATAGGTGAGTCAGCATTGAGGTATCCTAGCATCGCCATGTTTGATTTTATCCATAGAATATTGTCTATGATCTTATAATCGAAACCACTTCCGCCAAGTTTCATCCATAACGATCCGTTCTCCCTTGACTTGGTTGGGACTATACCTAATTCAGTCAGGCCATATGTCTGTTTTAAGCGCACATGAGGCAACGCTATTTTTATGCTGTCTAGCGTCTGCTGTGGCATTGGTTCTGTACCGTATGTGATAAGCTCCAGGGAGCTGGTATCAAATTTTTCACAAACATCGGAAAGCAAGATCATATTCAGGAAGGTTGGAGTTGTAGGAAGTACTTGTACCCGATGGTTTTGTATCGCTTCGAAAACCGTTCGCGCATTTCGCTCCGAGACTGTAACAAGGACGCCCCCACTCGACAGAGTATGCAATAGAGTATTGATGCCGCCAATGTGATCCAGACTCAGGAAGGCAAGAATGACTTGCGCCTTCTTGCTGTTGGAATAGCGAGTGATCATCTTGTGCACGTCAAGTAAAGATGCTTTGGGACTGCCTGTTGTTCCCGAGCTAAAAAGAACCAACCCCGCATGTTCGCTCTCTATAATTTTCTTGTAGAGGGGATGTGATGCGACAAACTCGGTCTGATCCATTCTACGACGTTCTAAACGGCATGTTGCTGGATGTATCGTTGCGTCAATAAATACTGTCCACTCAACCTGTGCAATATAATAATAGTCCGATCTTTTTCCTCGGGAAGTTGGGGCGATTGGAACGACAATCGCCCCACACGAGAATAATGAAAGCATCGCCGTTACCATATCTAGGGAGTAGGCTCCCTCTATAGCTACGACCGATCCAGGCATGATGCCATTGCTGGAAAATATGGATGTCCATTGTTGCATACCAGCAACGACATCCTGGTAAGAGAAGTGTTGCCCATCCAGGACAATGCATTTTTCATCACCTTTCGTACGCATAAATTCAATGAATTTCAGATTCAAAGAAACCTCCTTATATCAATATCATCCTGGCGACCTAGTTATGGCAAGGAAGCCTAGTGCTATCAAGTAGCCAGAGTTGTTCTTTTAGTAGTAAGTGCGAAGTGTTACGCTAATATAAATATCTATTCACCAACATCACCCCATGGGGTGATGTTGGTGAAAAAGAAATGATCAATATTGATTATATTTAAACGACACTTTAGGTATCATTCGTCAAAAGCAAAAAATTGAGTATGTCAGATTTCACTGATTTTATGTTTAGACCGCATTAACCAGAGTGAAAGGATTGCGAGTTATCAGATTTTCCTTTACTTTACTGAAAGCAATATGAATTAGGGAGTGTTCTGCAATGGATAATTTCTCATCGTCATCTCATAAACCAAAGTCCCTTGAAGGGGCCGAGGTTTCTTCAAAGAATCAGTTACCGTTGCTTGGTTTATTAGCTTTGTCTATGGCATGCTTCATTACAATGCTAACTGAGGCCATGCCAGCTGGCTTATTGCTCTGGATTAGTCAAGATCTTGGGGTATCTGATAGTTATGCAGGGCAATTAGTGACAGTCTATGCAGCAGGATCGTTGGTAAGTGCAATTCCGTTGATCGCTTTAACCCAGGGAATGCGGCGTAAGCCTTTATTATTAATAGCCATCGTTGGATTTGCGATAGTTAATACCATCACCGCACTTTCTCACAATTACCTTCTGACGCTAATAGCACGCTTCTTTGGTGGGGTCTTCGCTGGATTAGTATGGTCTCTGGTTGCAGGCTTTGCCATTCGTATGTCGCCCCCACATCTCGCTGGTCGTGCGATTGCAATCGCGATGCTAGGTACACCGTTAGCCCTGACTATTGGGATCCCTGCTGGTTCATATCTTGCCGGGCTAATCGGTTGGCGCTCAGATTTTATGATTATGAGTTTACTTACGGCGATTCTGTTTGTTTGGGTTATTGTATCGGTGCCTGATTTTCCGGGTCAAAAAAACCGGGTACGCCTTTCTCTTTTCCATGTCGCTAAAATGAATGGCGTATCTGCTGTATTGTTTGTAACCCTCACATTTATACTGGCACACAATACACTTTTCACTTATGTGGCATCATTTTTCACCCGTGTAGGGCTTGGTAGCATTGACCTCGTTCTCTTGGTTTTCGGCTTGGCAGCATTGGCGGGAGTCTGGGGCGCTGGGGCTACAGTTGATCGCTGGCCTAGAAAGTCAATGATAGCAAGCATCATACTGTTTACAGCATCGATTCTCGCCCTGAATTTTGCCGGGCAGCATTGGTCTGTTTATGTATGTATAGCTGCATGGGGTTTTGCTTTTGGGGGATCACCCACGCTTCTACAGGCTGCACTGGCTAAAACTGCAGGTGATGCTATCGACGTTGCTCAATCAATGATGGTAACAATCTGGAATATCGCGATTGGCGGTGGTGGACTGCTCGGTGGAGTGCTGCTTGATAAACTGGGGGTATTATCACTCCCATACTTTGTTATTGGCCTATTAGTCGTTACATTTTTTGCTGCGTTCAGCGCACGCCAGCATGGTTTTACTGATGCTAGTAATAATAAATGACTTTTCCGGACGCAGAGGGAAATTAAATATATTGATTAAGCGTTAGCATGAGGGGATATGCTTGTCGAACTCTAATGTTTTGCAAAGAACCAAAGGATCACTAGCTAAAATAGGTATCTGATATGGAAGGGTGTGATGTTTTTTTCTCGGCTTTACGGCCACTCTATAGTGGTATAGATACGAAATGCTCTGTTCAAGGGGTACTGGATAACATTAACTCCTTGTTCGGCGTTTCATCCAGTTCTCTCACGCTGACTATAAATAACTCATTAAAATCGATGGATTTTACTTATCATACTGGTGTCGATAAAAATTTTTCAGATTATTATACTAATAAGCGATACAATATCGACCCTATATTAGATAGAGCCACTAAATATGCATTGGACCAAGGGTTTACTATGGCAGATTTATGCTGTCAATATCCTCGTTGGGGTAAAATACATAAATCTTCTTTTCTGTCATTTGGATATAAAGATGCCTTGCTAGTCAACTTTTATTCTCAACAAGGTGATAGGGGGGTCCTGGTGTTACGAAGCGATCCTAATCGCGGAGAGTTTAAAAAAGCCGACACTCATTCTATCTCACTGTTATCCCCACTTCTTCGGATGGCGCTTCAAGAACATTTTTTATTATGTGACCAGGTTCCAACTGACTTTGGGTCATTGAATACATTCGATAATTCGGCAACTGCAATATTTTATTTATCAAAGTCTCGCCGACTCATTCAGGCTAACGCTGAGGGATATAGAATCTTAAATAGGGGGGATGGAATGTCACTGCATAATAATAATTTAAAAATACATGATAGCTACAGTGATGTTCAGTTAAAAAAATTCTTGGCGGATGTTTTTTCTGCACCCTACCCAAAAACAGAGTTAATGAAAATACAACGAGAGCAAGAGCGATTTTACGTGGCTCGTATTGTTGCTGGTAATGTCAATGTGTTGCATGATAACGGAGCAGTGTTAATTGTACGCGATCCATTTAGAGATATTCGAAGTGAATCTCTATTATGTGCACTTTTCGATTTGACCTCTCGTGAGGCAAGTGTCGCAACCCATTTGGGAAATGGTGAGAAGCTTGGTCATATCGCTATTAAGAATGGTGTTTCGATCAATACTGTAAAAAGTCAACGCAATATCATTTATGGAAAAATGGGCATTAATAACCAAATGCAATTGGTTAGAATAATATGTTCTCTAGGAATGCTAATGGAATCAAATATTCAAATGACCAACGACAATTTCTGGACGTTGTCCTCTTTGCGGGATGCGCTTTTACCGTATAAAAAAACAGACCATTAATCTATTACAGATTAATGGTTGGATATAGTGAGTATCCAGGCGAATAGCGCCACCCACTTGAATTCTGGAGTTAACACCATGAATGAACCTTTGCGCGTAGCACTCCAAAACCCTATTCAGACAGAGAAGCCCTGGCGAGCGATCATGATTTCCATCGTCGCACTAGTGGTTATTATCTCCTTATTGTGGCTTTGGCGTGCCAGTCGCAGCAATGGCTCCAGTTACACCCCGTCCGGCCCCGTGGATGTTGTGGTCACGGAGTTGAAGGTACAGCCAGCACCAGTGCAACTGCAGGCCATAGGCAATCTGCGAGCCGTACGAGAGGTGACCTTGTCTAGTGAGGTCGCCGGGCGTATCTCTGTAATTGCGTTCGAACCAGGGCAGCGCGTAAACGCAGATACGCTGCTGGTAAAACTTGACGATGCAGTTGAACGTGCCGATCTCGCAGCTGCCAGGGCCAGCGCAGCCTTTGCTGAACAACAGTTCGATCGGGCGGCAAAACTTGCCGCAACCGGGGCCTTAGCCAAGGAAATGTTCCAGCAGAGGCGCTCCGAGCGTGATCAGGCGCAGGCACTTATAGCACAACTCGAAGCCCGCATCCGGCAAAAGAGCATACTCTCCCCATTCGCCGGAGAGCTCGGGCTGCGGCAAGTGAACTTAGGTCAATATCTGAATGCTGGCGATAGCGCCGTTACCCTCACCGATCTGGATTCACTTTACGTGAACTTTGATGTGCCTCAGCAAGAGTTGTCCCGTATTAGGGTCGGCCAGCATGTCGAGGTGCATGGTGACATATCTGAAGTCAAACACCTACAAGCGAAGATCTCTGCCATCGACCCCCAAGTAGGCCATGAGACTCGTAATGCAACCGTTCAGGCAGAATTGGCAAATACTCGGCACAAGCTACGACCTGGCATGTACGTCACTGTCGCCGTGTCCCTACCCGACGAACCTGATGTCTTGTTGGTGCCGACCTCGGCCATTATCACGTCTTCGTTCGGGGATGTAGCGATAGTGGTGCAAGGTAAAGCGGCCTCGAAGTCCGGCAAGGCAGTTTTTGTACCTATCAAGACGGGTCGGCGCATCGGTGACCAGGTTATTGTCACACAGGGGCTGAAAGCTGGTGACGTGATCGTCACGGAAGGCCAGTTGCGCATCCAGCCGGGTACCGATGTGCGTGTCGTGCAGAAACCCACCACAACCACTGGCAAGGAGTAAACATGCAGTTCACGGACATATTCATCCGCCGTCCCATCTTGTCGGTTGCGTTGAGTACGCTAATCCTACTGGCCGGCATCGTAGCGCTGTCCGCGTTGCCGATGCGTGAGTACCCCAAAATGGAAAGCGCGACCATCATAGTGGAAACCAGTTTCCCTGGTGCCACGCAGAACGTAATGCAGGGCTTTGTGACCACACCGATAGCGCAGGCTATCTCCACTGCCAATGGTATTGAGTATCTAACCTCCACCTCTACGCAGGGTAGTAGCCAGATCAAGGCCAAGCTGGTGCTCAATGCTGACGCTGACAGAGCCATGACAGAAATACTCGCCAAAGTACAGCAGGTGAAGTACCGGTTACCACAAAGAGCCTCCGACCCAATAATCAACAAGATCACCGATGGTGCCTCGGACGTGCAATATTTGGTGTTTATGAGTGACAAGCATTCTATCCCTGAGATCTCTGACTTCATCAGCCGTGTGGCGCAGCCCTTGGTCACCTCGGTGCCGGGTGTGGCCACCACTCAAATTCGCGGCGGTCAGACACTGGCAATGCGCCTGTGGGTTAATCCAGTTAAACTCACCGCGCATGGTCTGACTGCAGAAGATTTAGCCAATGCATTGCGCGCCAACAACGTACAGGCGGCCCCCGGTAAGCTGATGGGAGCCGACACACAGATCCCCATTACTGCCGCTACAGATCTACATAGCATCCAGGACTTCCGCGACATGGTCATTAAACGCTCGGACAACAGCGTCGTGCGCCTTTCGGATGTGGCGATGGTCGAGTTGGGGGGGCAGAATTACGACAGCACCTTCTTCAGCAGCGGTACCCAGGGGGTATCACTGGCTATCGAGCCAACACCCGATGGCAATCCGCTGGAGATTGTTGCTGGTGTTAACGCGTTGCTGCCTGACTTGCAGCGCTCTGCGCCGCCGGGCCTGAAGCTGTTCAGTCAGTTTGACACGGCAAGCTTTGTTAATGCTTCTATCGATGAAGTCATCCGTACGTTGCTTGAAGCTGTGGTTATCGTCGTGATCGTTATTTTCCTGTTCCTCGGTTCGATGCGGGCTGTCATCATACCCATCATCACCATCCCGTTATCTTTGATAGGTACAGCCGCATTGATGCTGGCTTTCGGTTTCTCGCTCAACCTGTTGACATTGTTGGCAATGGTGCTGGCTATCGGGCTGGTAGTGGACGATGCCATCGTGGTGGTGGAGAACATCCATCGTCACATTGAGAGAGGGCTGTCACCGCCGCGTGCCGCATTGGTGGGCGCACGTGAGATCGTCTGGCCAGTGATCGGCATGACCATTACTCTGGCCGCCGTGTACGCCCCCATTGGCTTCATGAGAGGACTGACGGGGGCGCTGTTCAAGGAGTTTGCCTTCACGCTCGCCAGCGCTGTCATTGTCTCTGGAATTATCGCGCTGGTGCTATCGCCGATGATGAGTAGTTATCTTCTTAGTAGCAAGATGGCAGAAGGTCGTCTAGCCCAACGTATCGAGCACGTAATGGCATCGCTGGCTAATGTCTACCGCAAGTTGCTCGGTCACACGCTGCATGCCCGTTCGGCAGTGTTGACAGTCTGCATTGTGGTTATGGCTGGCATCATAGTGTTGTTCTTAGGGGTGCAACGTGAATTGGCCCCTCCAGAGGATAAAGGATACGTCTTCGTACAGACTAAGGCTCCACAGTATGCCAACGTCGGCTACACCGAGCGATACTCGCATGATGTTGAGAAAATGTTCCGTGAATTGCCGGACTACGAGGCGAGTTGGTTCACCAACGGCACAGATGGCCAGAACAATGGATTCGGTGGCGTACTGGTCAAGCCCTGGACAAAGCGCCAGCAAACAGCCGCCGAGGTGGAAGCTACCCTCAATGTCAGAGGTATGGGGATCACTGGCGTCAATGTGGCTGCATTTCAGGGGGCTCCGCTGCCGGCGGGAAGTGGCGGGTTGCCGGTGCAGATGGTTGTGCGTTCGCCCGATGATTTCCTTAGCCTATACCAGGCGGTAGAGGGCATCAAGAGTGCGGCCTGGGGCAGTAGGTTGTTCGCGTTCGTGGACAGTGACGTGGCTTTCGACAGCCCACAGGCACGCATGACAATCAACGCGTCCAAGGCGGGGGAAATGGGCGTTACGATGAGCGCTGTGGCCGATACGTTGGCGATCCTGGTCGGCGAGAACTATATCAACCGGTTCAACTGGCATGACCGCTCCTACGATGTTATCGCTCAAGTGCCACAATCCCAGCGCATCTCGCCTGACAACCTCGGTGGCTACTATGTGCGTACTCAGTCTGGCAAACTCGTGCAGTTGGCGACCATCGCAGACGTGCAGATGTATCCCGAGGCTAACCGGTTGCCACAGTTCAACCAGATGAACGCGATTACAGTGTCTGCAGTGCTGATGCCTGGCGTGACGATGGGGCAGGCTGTGGACTACCTCAAGCGCCAACCATTGCCACCCGGTGCCAAGATCGACTGGTTGTCCGACAGTCGCCAGTTCGTGGCGGAGGGCAACCAGCTCACCATTTCATTTGCCTTTGCCCTGATTGTGATCTTCTTGGTACTGGCGGCTCAATATGAAAGCTTGCGTGATCCATTGGTCATTCTGGTGACGGTACCACTGGCGATTTGCGGGGCGCTGATCCCATTATGGCTCGGCTATGAAACCTTGAATATCTACACGCAGATCGGGCTGGTGACGTTGATCGGCTTGATTTCCAAGCATGGCATTCTGATGGTGTCCTTCGCCAACGATATCCAGAAAGCGGAGGGCGTCGGCCCAATTGATGCGATCTACAAGGCCGCTGTCGTGCGCATGCGCCCGGTGCTCATGACCACGGCCGCAATGGTGGCTGGCTTGGTTCCACTCCTGTTCGCCAATGGTGCGGGTGCTGCCAGCCGCTTTGCTATAGGCATTGTGGTGGTCACTGGGATGCTCGTGGGTACTTTGTTCACACTGTTTGTTTTGCCAACGATATACAGCCTGTTGGCACGAGATCATCGCGTGCAGGCTGTTTCGGTACGCACACAAGAACTCTCTAGGAAGGAGATTAGCCATTAACTCCTTCGTAAAGATGTGGAAGGAGGCCGCAATCCTACCTGCAACGCAAATAAAATTCCGATATATCTAAATTAGGGTTACCTCTTGCGCATTTAGATATATCGATCTAGATTAGAGCCATCGACAGTGTTTAGATATATCTAAATGCGTCGATGCTCATATCATCAATCAAGAGGTAACCACCATGATGTTTAATCGATTTGCACGTCATCATTCGCACGGTCATCACGAACAGCGGGAGGAGGGGCATTGCCACCAGCGCCGTAGTGGCCGTCATCATTTTGCTGGCCGCGGAGACCACGGTCGCGGTGGAGAAGAGCATGGCCGGGGCGGGCGTGGGCGCCATCGCCTGTTTGAGCATGGCGATCTGCGTTTGGTGCTGCTGGCGCTGGTAGAGCGTAAACCTAGCCACGGCTACGAGCTGATCAAGGCGATTGAAGAGGCTTCTTCCGGTCTGTATGTGCCAAGCCCAGGCGTGATTTACCCAACCCTCACGCTGTTGGAAGAGCAAGACTTCCTTGAACCGGCAGTGGCAGGCAATGGCCGTAAGAGCTATCAGATTACCGAACTCGGCAAGCAGGAGCTGCAAAAGCATCAGGCGGCTATCGAAGTGATTTTTGCCCGCCTGGCTGGCGCAGGGCGCGACCATCGTCATGAGGGGAATCTGGCCGAAGGGATCTCCGAAGTTATGCATCGCCTGCGCTATCTGTTGCGCGGCAACATGATGCGTGCGGATTTGACTCAGGAGCAGGTCGGGCGTATCAATCAGGCACTGCTGACCGCAGTGGAAGCCATCGAAGCCGAAATGAGACAGCCAAAACAACCACAGGAGGATAACTGATGCCAGGTCACCGTTTCCGCATTACCGTAGCAGCCCTGACAGACCGTAAAGGCGACCCCGTCGACAAGCCGGAGTTGGTGTTTGAGGTAGAAAATCACGACGATATTCTGGCCATTGTTGAGCGCATTCAAGGGCGTGAGGATCTGAACTTTGGCGAACAGAACAGCGCGGCCTTTGCCATCGGGCTCAAGCTGTTCTCAGAAGTGATGATAGAAAACCGTAAGCATCCGCTGTTTGAGCCACTGCGTGACTCGTTTAAAGCATTTATGATCGGACTGAAGAAAGGGCCAACATCGTCGTAAGATTAAGGCATAAACCGATAGCCGACGCCGGTCTCAGTGAGCAGATGCCTGGGCCGCGCCGGATCGGTTTCCAGTTTTTGTCGCAGATGGCCCATATAGATGCGCAGGTAGTGGCTGTGCTCGACGTAATTGGGGCCCCAGACGTGGCTGAGTAGCTGCCGCTGGGTGATCACCTTACCGGAGTTGGCCAGCAACTCAGACAGTAAACGGAACTCGATGGGCGTCAGATGCAGATCTTCACCGTTACGCAATACGCTGCGGTTAATCAGATCGACGGTGATATCGGAAAAACTGATCAACGGGCTTTCCTGCTGGCTATTGGCGTGGCGGCGCAGCGCAACCCGCACCCGAGCCAGCAGTTCACCAATGCCAAACGGTTTGCTGAGATAGTCATCGGCACCCGCATCCAGCGCGGCAATCTTGTCCTCTTCGGCATGGCGTGCGGAAAGGACGATGACCGGCACGGAGCTCCATTGACGCAGATCGCGAATGTAGTCCAGCCCGTCGCCATCGGGCAATCCTAAATCGAGAATGATCAGATCCGGCTTGCGCGTGCCGGCCTCTATCAGCCCACGCTGCAAGGTTTCACTTTCAAACACCCGTAACCCTTCGCTCTCCAGCGCGGTGCGCACGAAGCGACGGATCTCTTTCTCGTCTTCCACAATCAGAATGTTGGTGGGGGCGGTGGTCACGTGATCTCTAGCCTTTGGTTACAAGTCAAAATCTGCTCCATCCAGTTCGGGTGGCTTCTCCAACGGCAGCATAAAGTGGAAACTGGCTCCGCCTTCGGCGCGGTTCTCCGCCCAGATGCGGCCGCCGTGTACTTCAATAATGGCACGACAAATCGCTAACCCCAAGCCAACGCCGGGGATCGCCGACTCTTTATTGCCACGGGAGAACTTGTCAAAAATCAGCTGCGTCTGCTCCAGCGGGATGCCAGGGCCATTATCCCACACCTCGACCTCCAGCCAGTCCTTTAGTGTGTGGGCGCGGATCCCGATGATAGCATCGGCACCGGCATATTTATTGGCATTTTCCACCAGGTTGGTGAACACCCGCTCTAACAGGCTGCCGTCACAGTTGATCAGCACCATCTCTGGCGGCAACTCCACCTTGATCTCGTGCAATACCAGCAGCGGTTCCAACATATGCAGCGAGGCACCGACGATCTCTTCCAACGATTGCCACTCTTTGCGCAGGTTAAAGCCACCGGATTGAATGCGCGCCATATCCAGCAGATTGTTCACCAAACGGGTGGTACTGAGCACCTGCTGACGGATTTGGCTGGCCTGTGGGGCGTGGCTGGAGCCTTCGGTGGCCAGATCCAGCGTCAGGATCTCCGCCTGACCAAACAGCACGGTAAGCGGAGTTCGCAGATCGTGAGAGAGGGCGGCCAGCAGCGAGTTACGTAGCTGTTCGCGTTCGGCATCCAGCTTGGCCTCTTCGGCGCTGCGGGCCAGATGCAGGCGCTCCAGCGCGCTGGCGATCAGCACTGCAAAGGTCTGTAACAGCCGCTGTTGTTCCGGCACCATCAACTGACGCAGGTTGTTCGGTTCAATCGCCAGCAGGCCAAAGGTCTGTTTGGAGGTGCTGAGCGGCAGCAGTTGGTACGGCACGCCGGGCAGGGTGTCGGTACCGGCTCCGGCGGGTAAGCCTTTGCCATAGCTCCAGCGGGCGATGGCTTCATCCACCGACAGCAAGCCACCTTCTTCCCCCACCATCTGTTGCAGGGAGCCATCCTCCTGCGGCAGCAACAGCACGGTTTTGGCCTGGAAGCTGCTGGAGATAAAATGACGGCTGGTTTTGGCAATATCTTCTCTGCTCAACGCCTGGCTGAGCCCACGGGACATCTCATACAAATGGCGCGCCCGTTGTTCGCGATAGCGTGCCACCCGGGCCTGATAACGCACCCCGGCGGTCAGATTACCAATGGTGATACCGACGATCAGCATCACGGCAAAGGTCAGCAGGTATTGCATATCGCTGACGGCGAACGACCATTCGGGCTGCACGAAGAACAGATCGAAGCTGGCGACGTTGATCACTGCGGCCAGTACCGAAGGCCAGCGGCCAAAGAACAGGGCGACAAGTGCCACGCCCAGCAGGTAAACCATCACCAGGTTGGCCGAATCAATGCCCGGCAGCAGCCATTGCGACAGCAGCGTAATGATGGCGCATAAAACGACGGCAACGGCACAGCCCCGCAGCTGGAAACGCCATTTTTCGCTAAAGGCGCGGTTATCATGTTCTTTGGCTTGCGGCAGCGGCGTATCGTTTTCCAGCGCTACAATCACCAGGTCGAGATCCGGCCCAAGCTGACCAAGGCGATCGGCAAAGCTGCCGCGTAGCTTCCAGCGCTGTTCGCCACGGCGGCCGATAATGATTTTGCCCAGGTTATGCTCCCGGGCATAGCGCAGTACCGCGCGTTCTTCTGAAGGATCGGAAAGGGTGGCGGTTTCAGCCCCTAATTCTTGTGCCAGCCGCAACGCCCGCAGGATGGCTCGCCGTTGGTTCTCCGGCAGGCGGTGCAGTTTGGGGGTTTCGACATACACGGCATGCCAGTGGCAACCGAGGCGTGCCGCCAGCCTTGCTGCGATGCGCACCAGCTTTTCGCTACCGCTGTTATGGCCGACGCACAGCAGGATGCTGTCACGGGTATGCCAAACCTTTTCACGCCCCTGATTATCGCGAAAGGCCCGCATTTGATCGTCGACACGGTCGGCGGTGCGGCGCAGTGCCAGTTCGCGCAGGGCGATCAGGTTACCTTTACGGAAAAAATGCTCGATGGCGCGTTCGGCCTGGCCGGGGATATAGACCTTGCCTTCGTTGAGCCGCTGGCGCAGATCGTCTGGGGGCAGGTCCACCAACACCACTTCGGTCGCTTCGTCAAACACGTGGTCGGGCACGGTTTCCCTGACCCGTACTCCGGTGATGCCACCGACGACATCGTTCAGGCTTTCCAGATGCTGGACGTTAACCGTGGTCAACACGTCGATACCGGCATCCAGCAGTTCTTCCACATCCTGCCAGCGTTTGGGATGGCGTGAGCCCTGGGCGTTACTGTGCGCCAGCTCATCCATCAGGATCAGGGCCGGATGGCGTGCCAAAGCGGCATCAAGGTCGAACTCCTGCACCAGCCGGCCGCGATGATGGATACGTTTTTGTGGCAGGATCGACAGCCCTTGCAGCAACGCCGCCGTTTCCTGGCGGCCATGGGTTTCCACCACACCGATCAGCACGTCTAACCCCAGCGCACGCTGCCGCTGAGCTTCCTGCAACATGGCATAGGTTTTACCTACCCCGGCACAGGCGCCGAAGAAGACCTTCAGCTTGCCGCGAGGCTTTTCATTGGCGAGCGCCAGCAGGCTGTCAGGATCGGGGCGTTGCAGTTCGTCATCCACCATCAGAGTTCCTTGTCCTTATTAACTAAATTGCTGCGCCTAATAATGTTACAGATGGGAGTCATACAGATCACCGACACGCCGTGAACCCGTCCCTGGGGGCTCGAATCGCGCATTCATGCGCTCAACGGTCGGCTAACCTGCATAACTCCCACCTGTCTCAAGCTTTTGGTGCCGCGTTATTAAACACGGTTAGTCAGCATTATTTCAACGCATCCAGCGCCATATTCAACTTCAGCACGTTGACCACCGATCCCCCCATAAAATTGGGCGTGGCGCGGTCGGTGTTTTCATCAATCAGTTTGGCAATCTGCTCTTGCGGCAACTGACGAGCGTTGGCGACACGCGCTAACTGGTACTTGGCGGCGGCCAGTGAAATCTGCGGATCCAAGCCACTGCCGGAAGCGGTCAGCAGGTCGACCGGGATCGGGCCGCTCATGGCCGGGTTAGCCTGGCGCAGCTGCGTTGCCCGCTCACCGATCGCTTTATCCAGCGCCGGATTGGTGGCCGCCAGATTACTGCCGCCGGATGCCAGCGCATTATAAGCCGAATCGCTGGTGGCAGAAGGGCGGCCCCAGAAATAACCCGGTTGGGTGAAATTCTGGCCAATCAACGCCGAGCCGACCGCTTTATCCCCTTGATAGATCAACGAACCGTTGGCTGCCCCGCTGAACAGCAACTGTGACAGCCCAGTGGTGAGTAATGGGTAGGCGATACCGGTGATCGCCGTCAGCAGGATCAGCATAACCAGAGAAGGACGGAAATAAGACATCATAAATTCCTCGTTATCTTAGCCGGCCATATTCAGCGCGGTTAACAGCAGGTCGATCAGCTTGATACCCACGAACGGTACCAGCAGGCCACCCACACCATACAGCCACAGGTTACGACGCAGCAGTGCGGCGGCGCTCATTGCCTTGTAGCTCACCCCTTTCAACGCCAGTGGGATCAGGAATACGATCACCAGAGCGTTGAAGATCACCGCCGACATAATCGCCGAGGCGGGGGAGTGCAGCTGCATCACGTTCAGCGCATTCAACTGCGGATAGGTTGCCGCGAAGGCCGCCGGAATAATGGCAAAGTACTTCGCCACATCGTTGGCGATACTGAAGGTGGTCAGGGACCCGCGCGTCATCAGCATCTGCTTGCCGATATGGACCACCTCGATCAGCTTGGTCGGGTTGGAGTCCAGATCGACCATGTTGCCCGCTTCCTTGGCCGCCTGCGTCCCCGAGTTCATGGCAACTGCCACGTCGGCCTGCGCCAGTGCAGGAGCGTCGTTGGTGCCGTCGCCGGTCATCGCAACCAGGCGTCCTTCCGCCTGATACTGACGGATCAGCGCCAGTTTGGCCTCTGGCGTGGCTTCCGACAGGAAGTCGTCCACACCGGCTTCGGCTGCGATGGCGGCGGCGGTCAGGCGGTTATCCCCGGTGATCATCACCGTCTTGATACCCATCTTGCGCAGTTCGGCAAAGCGTTCTTTAATTCCGCCTTTGACGATGTCTTTCAGCGCCACTACACCCAATACGCGTGGCCCTTCGGCTACCACCAATGGCGTACCGCCAGTACGGGCAACGCTTTCCACCAGATCGTCCACCGCACGTGGGAAGTGGCCGTTGTTGGATTCCACATGGCGGCGGATGGCGTCCACGGCTCCTTTACGGATCATCCGGTCCTGCACGTTGACGCCGCTCATGCGGGTTTGCGCAGAGAAAGGGACGAAGGTGGCGTTTAACGCCTGCAAATCGCGTTCGCGCAGATTGAAGCGCTGCTTGGCCAGCACCACGATACTGCGGCCTTCCGGCGTTTCATCGGCTAGCGAAGAGAGTTGGGCGGCATCGGCCAGCTCTTGCTCTTTGACCCCTGGTGCCGGCAGGAATTCGGACGCCTGACGGTTACCGAGGGTGATGGTGCCGGTCTTGTCCAACAGCAATACGTCAACGTCACCGGCGGCCTCAACGGCGCGCCCGCTGGTGGCGATCACGTTGGCACCCAGCATACGGCTCATCCCGGCGACGCCGATAGCGGACAGCAGCCCGCCGATGGTGGTCGGGATCAGGCAGACCAGCAAGGCCACCAACACGGTGATCGAAACGATGCTGCCGCTGCCTGCTGCTTCCACGCTGTATTGCGAGTAAGGGAACAGGGTGGCGGTCGCCAGCACGAACACGATCGTCAACGCCACCAGCAAAATGGTCAGTGCCACTTCGTTCGGGGTTTTACGGCGTTTGGCACCTTCCACCATGGCGATCATGCGGTCGAGGAAGGTCTCCCCCGGGTTGACGCTGCATTGCACCACCAGCCAGTCGGACAGAATACGCGTCCCGCCGGTCACGGAGGAGAAGTCACCGCCGGATTCACGGATCACCGGCGCTGATTCACCGGTGATGGCGCTTTCATCGACCGAGGCGCCGCCTTCCAGCACTTCGCCATCACAAGGGATGGTGTCACCGGCTTCCACCAGCACGATATCCCCTTTGCGCAGGCTCTCGGCCGACACTTTCTCGGTGGTCCCATCGTGTTTCGGCGTGGCGAGTTTCTTCGCCCAACTGGTTTTCTTGGTGCCCTTGAGGCTTTCCGCCTGAGCCTTGCTGCGTCCTTCTGCCAAGGCTTCGGCCAGGTTGGCGAACAGCACGGTAAACCATAACCACAGCGAGATGCTGCCAGTAAAGGCTGCGCTGCCATCGGCGTTACCTGACAGGATCGCCAGCCAGATGATCGAGGTCAGGATACTGCCGAGGTACACCACGAACATCACCGGATTACGCCACTGGGCACGCGGGTCCAGTTTTTTCAGCGCATCGATCAGCGCGGTACGCACCAGTGCCGGTTCAAACAGGGCACGTTGTTTGCGAGTCATCGTTTTCTTCTCTCTGTTATGACTTAGTTTGCCAACCACAGTTGTAAGTGTTCGGCTACCGGGCCTAGCGCCAGTGCTGGAACGAAGGTCAGGGCACCCACCAGCAGGATGGTGCCGACCAGCAGACCGATAAACAGTGGTCCGTAGGTAGGCAACGTGCCGTTGCCCGCCGGTTGGCGTTGTTTGACACACAGTGAACCTGCAATGGCCAGCACCGGCAGGATCACCCCGAAGCGGCCAACAAACATCGCAAAGGCCAGCAGCAGGTTGTAGAACGGCGTGTTGACACTCAGGCCGGCAAAGGCGCTACCGTTGTTGTTGGCTGCCGAAGAGACGGCGTACAGCACTTCACTGAAGCCATGCGCCCCTGGGTTGAGGATGCCAGCACGGCCGGCATCGGTAGCAATCGCCAATGCGGTGCCCAGCAGAACCAGGGTCGGTGTCACCAGGATCGCCAGCGCGGTCATCTTCATGTCATAGACATCGATCTTCTTGCCGAGATATTCCGGCGTGCGGCCAATCATCAGCCCGGCGATAAACACCGTCAGCAGCACGAACAGCAGCATGCCGTACAGGCCGGAACCGACGCCGCCGAATACCACTTCACCAATCTGCATCAGCCACATTGGCACCATGCCACCCAGCGCGGTAAAGGAGTCATGCATAGCGTTGACGGCACCGCAGGAGGCCGCAGTGGTCACCACCGAGAACATGCTGCTGGCAAGAATGCCAAAGCGAGACTCTTTACCTTCCATATTGAGGTTGCTGCTACTGCCCAGCGCGCTCAGATGCGGGTTACCAGCCAATTCGGCATTCATTACCACGATCACCGCAACGATAAAAATCAGTGCCATGGCCCAGATCAGCGCGTGGCCCTGACGGTTTTCACCGGCCACCTGACCAAAGGAGAAGCACAGGGCGCAAGGGATCAGAAAGATCGCCAGCATCTGCACAAAGTTGGTCAACACGGTCGGGTTTTCAAACGGATGTGCCGAGTTGGCTCCGAAGAAGCCCCCGCCGTTGGTACCGAGCAACTTGATCGCTTCCTGTGAGGCCACCGGCCCCATCGGCAAGGTCTGCTGTGCCCCTTCCAGGGTGTTCAGATGCAGGTAAGGAAGGAAGTTCTGTAATGTCCCCTGGCTGACGAAGAACAGCGCGATCAGCAGTGACAGCGGCAACAGCACATACAGGGTAATGCGCAGGATATCGATCCAGGCGTTACCGATGGTGGTGCTGGAACGGCGTGCAAAGGCCCGGATCAGGGCAAAGGCAACGGCGATACCGGTAGCGGCAGACAGGAAGTTCTGTACCGTCAACCCGGCCATCTGGCTGAGATAGCTGAGGGTATTTTCCCCGCTGTAGGCCTGCCAGTTGGTATTGGTGACGAAGCTGACGGCGGTATTGAACGCCAGATCCCAGGATAAGCCGGCGAACCCCTGCGGGTTGAGCGGCAAAGAACCCTGTGCCATCAGCAGTGCAAACAGCAGCACGATACCAAGGATATTGAACCACAGGATCGCCAGCGCATACTGCCACCAGTTCATCTCGGCGGTGTCATTACCGCAGCAACGCCAGACGGCTGCTTCCACATGGCGCAGCACCGGTAGCGGCTCTCCCTCGATCAGGCGAGCTATAAAGCTGCCCAGGGGACGAGCCAGCACCAGAAGCACCAGCATAAAGCTGGCGATCAACAAGAAGGCTGAAGCTGCCATCAGAAGTCCTCCGCATTAAACAGGGCATAAACCAGATAGCCCAACAGCAGCAGGACCAACAGCGCACCACCAATAACGCTGAAACTCACGGGACACCTCCAGAGGTGTTGTTTTTGATAGCCTGAGTGTAGGGAGGGCAGTAGAAAGAAGATGAAAAAATAGCGGGGCCGAGTGTAAAAAAAGTATAAAAATGACTGAAATATAGACAGAAAACGTAAGGCTTGTCAGTTAAGGCTATCAGTTGTCCCTCACCCCAGCTCTCTCCCGATGTATCGCCCAGGGAGCTAATGAATACAGCTATGGGGAGAGGGAGCGAGTCCTGAGCCGCTGTCAGGTGTGTCGAACCTTCGCTCCTGGGGGTTAGAGTGAGAGGCGATGCACGTATTTCCTCGCTTAACGCTGGCAATAGCCATGACGTAACCAATGTTAAGTTGATTATTAACCTATCTGTAACAAAATTACGTTATGCTGGCCTTTCTGAGTTATTTTTGTCCATTTTAGTGGTCGGATGAGTTGTAAAATTACAACATATGCGGTAATATTTTGCTCAGTTTCCAATTGGCCATCATTTATCGTTTCGCACTGCGTCGGGTCCTGACAACCTGGCGCGGATGTTTTTAAGGAGGTTCGTATGTCTAACTACCAAGCCTATCCGTTGCATCGGGTCCTCCTGCGCCGTAGCGCAGTGATTCTGGTTGGTATTCTTGCCTTGCCGGTAATGTTGTTCCGTGCCGATCGCGCACGTTTTTACAGCTATTTACACCGCGTGTGGTCAAAAACCAGCAATAAACCGGTCTGGCTGCAACAGGCAGAAACGGCATCCTGCGATTTTTACTGATCCAGGCTTGTCGCAATACGACGAACCCTCGCCCCTATGGCGGGGGTTTTTGCGTTATAAGCCGCAGTAACGCACCAGTTACTCTACACTTTTAACATCATCCAACTAGTGTGAGACAAGATATGAGTGACAAGATCCCTGTCGGGATCAGCGCCTGCCTGTTGGGCAGCGCGGTGCGTTTCGATGGTGGCCATAAACGCTATGAATTTGCCGTGGAACAATTGGCGCCCTATGTCGAGTTTGAGCCGATTTGTCCCGAGATGGCGATTGGCTTGCCAACGCCACGGCCTGCGCTGCGTTTGGTTAAAAGTCAACAGCAGACGCGGCTGCTCCGCAGCAATGACCCCAATGTAGATCTCACCGAACGGATGCAACAGTTCTCCGAGCTGCGGGTTAACCAGTTGCAACATTTATGCGGCTACATAGTCTGCGCAAAATCGCCTACTTGCGGTATGGAGCGGGTCAAGCTCTGGGATGAAAACGGCCAGGGGGCGCATAAAAGTGGCGTCGGGTTGTTTACCGCCGAGCTGCTCCAGCAAATGCCGTGGTTGCCGATTGAAGAAGATGGCCGCCTGACCGATCCCGTGCTGCGAGAAAACTTTGTCGAACGGGTGTTCGCCCTTTATGAGCTGAATATGCTGTGGCACCAGGGGTTAACTCGTGGCGGGCTGATCGCTTTTCACAGCCGTTATAAACTTTCGCTGTTGGCGCATTCGCAGCCGGAGTACCGGGAACTGGGTCGTTTCGTCGCAGATATCGAACGCTGGGAATCGCTTGATGCCTTTGCGGTGGAATATCGCCAGCGCCTGATGAGGCTGTTGCAACACAAGGCGACCCGCCGCAATCACACCAACGTCTTGATGCATGTACAGGGTTACTTCCGCCGCCAGCTCAGTAGCACTCAGCGCCAGGAACTGGCCCGGTTGATCGACCACTATCGCCAGGGGATGCAACCGCTGCTGGCACCCATTACGCTGTTAAAACATTACATGGCCGAATATCCTGATAGCTATCTGGCACAACAGCGCTATTTTGAGCCATACCCGGAGGCGCTGCGCCTG
Source organism: Serratia sp. 2723 (assembly GCF_050434425.1). Classification (NCBI taxonomy): domain Bacteria; kingdom Pseudomonadati; phylum Pseudomonadota; class Gammaproteobacteria; order Enterobacterales; family Yersiniaceae; genus Serratia; species Serratia sp. 2723. Next base: position 30,996 of record NZ_JBNDIN010000003.1, on the reverse strand, counting down.
CGCTACGGCCATTAACCCGCAAGGAGTGTTATGACCACGCATCTGGTCTGGTTGCGTAACGATCTGCGCATTACGGACAATAAAGCCCTCTCCGCCGCCTGTAGCGATCCGCAAGCCAAGGTGATGGCGGTATTTATCGCTACACCCGCGCAATGGCGGCAGCACAATATGGCACCACGCCAGGCGGCGTTTATTCACGCTAATCTGCTACAGGTACAAGCGGCGCTGGCGGCTCGGGGCATTGAACTTATTTGCCATCAGGGCGACGATTTTGCCGGTTCGGTTAACTGGCTGGTGGAGTTCTGCCAGCGCCAGCAGGTCTCGGCCCTGTTTTACAACCGCCAGTATGAAATCAATGAGCGTCAACGTGACGCCCGTCTTGAGAAGGCGTTGGCTGGGCAGGTGAGGTGTCACAGCTTTGATGATAGCCTGCTGTTGCCCCCCGGCAGCGTGCAAACCGGCAACGGCGAGATGTACAAGGTGTATACGCCCTTTCGCAAAGCCTTTCTCCAGCGGTTGGCCGAGTCCGATGTGAACTCTCTGCCAGCCCCACGCTCGCGTGGAGAAGCCGTTGCTTTTACCGCAGCGGCGGCATTCGATTATCCTTTGGTAGCGGTGGGAGAGGGCTATCCCTCAGGCGAAGAGGCTGCATTGCACAGGCTGCGTGCTTTCTGCCGCGAGCAGGTGCAGGATTATGCTACACAGCGCGATTTGCCCGCCATTGCCGGCACCAGCAATCTGTCACCCTATCTGGCTATCGGCGCGATCTCTCCCCGCCAGTGCGTCAACCGTCTGCGTGTGGAGTGCCCCGATGTGTTGGAAAATCCGCAAAGTGGCGCTTTCTGTTGGCTTAATGAGCTGATCTGGCGTGAATTTTATCGTCACCTGATGGTGGCGTATCCTGCGTTATGCAAGCACCGTCCCTTTATCGCCTGGACGGATAAGGTATGCTGGCAACGCAACGACGCGGCTTTACTGGCTTGGCAACAGGGCAATACCGGTTACCCGATTGTCGATGCTGCCATGCGTCAGCTCAATCAAACCGGCTGGATGCATAATCGCCTGCGGATGATCGCCGCCAGCTTCCTGGTCAAGGATCTGCTGATCGACTGGCGTGCCGGTGAACACTATTTCATGTCCCAATTGCTGGATGGCGATCTGGCTGCCAACAACGGTGGCTGGCAGTGGGCCGCCTCTACCGGCACCGATGCCGCACCCTATTTCCGCATCTTTAACCCGACCACTCAGGGCGAACGTTTTGATCCAAAAGGCACTTTTATCCGTAAATGGTTGCCTGAACTGGCGGGTGTACCGGACAATGAGCTCCATCAACCCCATCGCTGGGCGGAAAAGCAGCAGCAGGTTCTGAACTATCCGCCGCCGATAGTCCAACACCAGCAGGCTCGGCTGGAGACGTTGGCGGCTTTTGAAGCGGCCAAGCGAGGGGGACTTTAAAGTAACAGCAAGGAGCTTCCTGATGATGAAGAAACTACTGGCCCTGTGCCTGGGCGGCTATTCCGCATTGGCCGTGGCCGGTTTTGACGTAGTGGCGCTGGGCGTCGACGGTGGCGTCAGCGACGGTAATCTGACTTCTTATCTGATCCGCAGTGATAGCCAGACGCAGTACCTGGCACTGGATGCCGGGACGCTGCTGCCGGGGATTGCCAAAGGGCTGGAAAAAGGCAGTTTTCCACAGGTCACGCCCGAGCTGGCCGCTCCCTACACCCCTCAGGGCTATATTTTCCGTCAGCTGATTGGCGGTTACTTCATTAGCCACGGCCATCTGGATCACGTTGCTGGGCTGATCCTGGGTTCACCGGAAGACAGCAAGAAAACCATTTATGCGCAGGCCGATACCGTGTTGACGCTGCGCAATCATTATTTTAACTGGAAAGCCTGGCCCAACTTTACCGATGCCGGTAATGGCTCGCGGCTGGGCACTTACCGTTTGCAAACGGTACGCCCGTTGCAGCGTGTTACCCTGGGCCTGACCGGTTTGAGTGGGGTGATGTACCCACTTAGCCACGATCGCTATCACTCCTCGATGTTACTGGTGGCCGACCGCGAAGGATCATTTGCCTATTTTGGCGATACCGGGCCGGACGCGCTGGAGCAGTCACGCAATCTGGATAGCGCCTGGCAGGCGCTGGGGCCGCTGATTGAGCAGAAGAAGCTGAAGGGCATGATTATCGAAACCTCTTACCCGAACGAGGTGGATGACAAGCATCTGTATGGTCATCTGACCCCGGCCTGGCTATTGAAGGAGCTGAAAAACCTCCAGCAGTACAGCGGCGGAGAGGGATCGTTAAAAGATCTGCCGGTGATCATCAGCCACATTAAGCCCAGCCTGAAACAGGGGGAGGATGTGCGTGCTACCATCAAGCAACAGCTGGATCGGGGTAACGATCTGGGGGTGAAATTTATCCTGATGGAACAGGGCGATCGGCAACAATTTTGAATAAGAGTGAGATGATTATGCGTAACCTCGATCTGGAACATCTGATCAACAGCGAACTCAACTGTGCGGCCTTTCAGGACTATGCGCCAAATGGCCTACAGGTGGAAGGGCGGGAGCATGTGAAGCGCATCGTGACGGGAGTGACGGCCTGCCAGGCATTGTTGGATGCGGCGGTGGAACATCAGGCGGATGCCATAGTGGTGCATCATGGTTACTTCTGGAAAAACGAAGCACCCGCGGTGCGTGGCATGAAGCGTAACCGGCTGAAAACCCTGCTGAGCAACGATATCAACCTGTATGGCTATCACTTGCCGCTGGATGCACACCCGCAACTGGGTAATAACGCGCAACTGGCGCAGGCATTGGGTATCCGCGTGATCGGCGAGATCGAGCCTTTAGTGCCGCACGGAGAATTTGAGCAACCGCTCGGCGCGGCTGAACTGCAACAGCGTATCGAAAGTCGTTTTGGCCGAGCGGTGTTGCACTGTGGCGATAATGCTCCGCAGTCAATCCGTCGGGTGGCCTGGTGTACCGGTGGCGGCCAGGGGTTTATCGACAGCGCGGCGCGATTTGGCGTTGATGCGTTTATCAGCGGCGAAGTTTCTGAGCAAACCATTCATACGGCGCGGGAGATGGGGGTGCACTTTTTTGCCGCCGGTCATCACGCGACGGAACGCGGTGGGATCAAGGCGTTGGGCGAGTGGTTAGCGCAACATCACGGTTTTGATGTCACCTTTATCGATATCCCCAATCCAGCCTGATTTGCCTATGGGTTCGGTAAAACGAACCCTTTAGCGCAGCTAATCCCTTATTTTCCCGAAGGTTGTTCTCTTGACAGCCGACGCTGCGTCCCGCATAACTGATACGTTTTACAAATAATAAAATACCCTGTGAACTTCAAGTTGCTACCCGGTGACCCGCTCATTCGTTCGTGAGCGGTCAGTCATGCTGCGGCTTGAAACACGACGAGTATAAGGAGATAGGGGTGCAACGAGCACAATATTACCTGCTAGGGGAACGCGCTGTAGTGCTTGAATTGGCACCCCCGGTGACGCTGCAAAGTCAGCAGCGCATCTGGGCATTGGCAGAAAAGTTAAATCACCACACTGACGTGCGGGAAGTGGTGCCGGGAATGAATAACCTGACGCTGTTGCTGTATACGCCGCAGGCCGATGCCGAGGCGATGCTGGAACTGCTGCGTCAAGGATGGGAAGGCAACGAAAGTCTGGTGCCAGAGTCCCGTGATGTCGATATCCCGGTGATCTATGGGGGTGAATATGGCCCAGACCTGGATGAGGTGGCGCGCCATACCGGCATGACGCCGCAACAGGTGGTGGAATGCCATTCGTCGACCGCATATGTGGTTTATTTCCTGGGCTTCCAACCCGGTTTTACCTATCTGGGGGGGATGCCTGAGCGTCTTGCTACTCCGCGCCGTGCGGAACCGCGCCTGTCTGTTGCTGCGGGTTCAGTGGGGATCGGTGGCGGCCAGACGGGGATCTATCCGCTGGTCACGCCGGGCGGTTGGCAACTGATTGGCCGCACGCCGTTGGCACTGTTTAATCCTAATGAAATGCCGCCGACGCTGCTGCGCCCGGGCGATAACGTGCGCTTTGTGCCACAAAAGGGGGGCGTATGCTGAAGATCTTGCGAGCCGGTATTTACACCACCGTCCAGGACCTGGGGCGTAACGGTTTCCGGCGTTTGGGCATCAGCCAGGGCGGTGCTCTGGATACCCCCGCGCTGAAAATAGCCAACCTGCTGGTGGGCAACGAGCCGGAAGCGGCCGGGTTGGAGATCACGCTGGGGCAATTCAGTGCCGAATTTACCCATAATGGCTGGATTGCGCTGACTGGTGCGGGCTGCGATGCTCAGTTGGACGGCAAGTCTTTGTGGACGGGCTGGCGCTATCCGGTAAAAAAAGGTCAGCAACTGACGCTGAAGATGCCTAAACGCGGGATGCGCAGTTATCTGGCGGTGTCTGGTGGCATCAATGTGCCGGAAATGCTGGGTTCACGCAGTACCGATCTGAAAGCGGGCTTCGGTGGTTTGGAAGGCAGGCAGTTGAAAGAAGGCGACCTGCTGCCAGCGGGTAAGCCGCAGGCGTTGCCGACCACGGTCATCGGCGTGAAACAGCCGCTGTTCAGCAACCGGATCAGGGTGTTGACCGGGCCGGAATATGACGAGTTCAGCCAACAGGCCCGGGACGACTTCTGGCGTACCGCCTGGCAGCTCAGCCCGCAGAGTAACCGCATGGGGTATCGCCTGCATAGCGGTAGTGTCCTGACGCGCACCACCGAACGGGAAATGCCCTCCCATGGCCTGATACCGGGTGTCATCCAAGTCCCACATAACGGTCAGCCGATCGTCTTGATGGCCGATGCTCAGACGACCGGGGGATACCCGAGGATTGCCTGCGTGATCGAGGCCGATCTCTTCCACCTGGCGCAGATCCGTCTGGGGGAGGCGTTGCACTTTATCCCTTGCACCTTGGCAGAGGCACAGCGCGCCAAGGCTGAGCAGGATCACTTTATTCAACAGATTGCCTGGGGGGTTAAATGATCGTCGATTTGAATGCCGATCTCGGTGAAGGCTGTGCGAATGACGAAGCGCTGTTGCAGTTGGTCAGCTCGGCCAACATAGCCTGCGGCTTCCATGCTGGGGATGCCCAGACCATGCGTCAATCGGTGCGCTGGGCGTTGCAATATGGTGTGGCGATTGGTGCTCATCCCAGTTTCCCGGATCGGGAAAACTTCGGCCGCACCCGGATGCAGTTACCGGTAGAGACGGTATATGCCCAAATGCTGTATCAGCTGGGTGCGCTGGCCGCCATTACCCGTGCTGAAGGCGGCGTGATGGTCCATGTGAAACCGCACGGCATGCTCTACAACCAGGCGGCGGTGGAGCCTGAACTGGCCGAAGCCATTGCCCGCGCGGTGTTGGCGGTAGACCCTTCGTTGCGTCTGGTGGGCTTGGCTGGCAGTGAACTGATCCGTGCAGGTGAAAAACTGGGGTTGGCGACACGGCAGGAAGTGTTTGCCGATCGCGGCTATCAGGCTGATGGAACATTGGTGCCGCGTGGGCAACCAGGGGCACTGATCGCCAGTGATGAACTGGCATTGCAACAGACGCTGGAAATGGTTCGCCACCAGCGTGTACGTACCCTTGAGGGGGGCTGGGCCTCCGTCAAGGCTGAAACCGTTTGCCTGCATGGCGACGGCGAACATGCGCTGGCCTATGCCAGGAAGCTGAGAGAGAGCTTTGCTCAGCAGCAGATTGGTGTCAGTGCCGCATAAAAAAATAATTATTACAGCAAACACAACATTGCCCGCAAGACTGAGGGTGACAAGAGGGAAGTTGATATGGAACAAGCAGTAAACCTCTGGCCACTGATCGGCATCGCTGCCATCGTGGTTGGATTTGTACTACGTTTTAACCCGGTGCTGGTGGTGATCGCTGCCGGTATTATTACCGGGCTGGCGGCGCTGATGCCGCTGGATGTCATTTTGGAAAAGCTCGGCGAGGGCTTTCTCAATACCCGTAACCTGCCGCTGATCCTGCTATTACCGCTGGCGGTTATCGGCCTGTTAGAGCGCCACGGCTTGAAAGAGCGTGCGCAGGCGTGGATTGCCAAAATCAAAAGCGCCACCGCCGGGCGCTTGCTGATCGTCTATCTGTTTGTGCGTGAAGTGACCGCCGCCATGGGCTTGACCAGCCTGGGGGGACACCCGCAGATGGTGCGTCCGTTGTTGGCACCGATGGCGGAAGGGGCCACAGAAAGCCGTTATGGTGAACTGCCGGAACGCGTGCGTCATCGTCTGCGGGCAATGTCCGCGGCAACCGACAACGTCGGCCTGTTCTTTGGTGAAGATATTTTCGTCGCCTTCGGTGCGATCATTTTCATGCATAACTTTATGCTGGAATCCGGCGGCATCCAGACCGAACCGTTGCATATCGCGCTGTGGGGGATCCCAACGGCGATCTTTGCCTTCCTGATCCACTCTTTCCGTTTGTACCGCATGGACAAACAACTCACTGCCGAACTAAGCAAACTTAACCAGGCGGCGATGCAGGCGAAAGGAGCAGGCCAATGAATTTCCAACAACAATATCTCTACTGGCTGGCGGGTGCAGTATTACTGATCGTCGCCGTGATGTCGTTCCGCGATAAGGCCAACCCACGCCGCGTCACTACCGGCCTGTTCTGGGCATTGTACGGGTTGATCTTCCTGGTAGGCGACTGGACTTACGGGCTATTTGGCAGCGGGGCGGAAGCCAGGCGTCAATTACATATCGTGGTGGGCGTGTTGGTAGTGGTAATGGCCCTGATCGCCGGTTTCGGCGGTGTGCGTCTTGGCAGCTATCATCAGCGTAGCCAGCAAGAACGTGAAACCAGCGCCAAACGCCTGGGTAACCGGCTGTTTATCCCGGCGCTGGCGATCCCGGTCGTCACGGTGATCGGCGTGCTGCTGTTCAATAACATCCCGGCCTTGCAACAGGCGGTGTTTGGCAGCGGTAACCACGCCACCTTGATTACGCTGTTCTCCATGACCGTCGGCTGTTTGCTCGGGTTGGTTATTGCGGTGAAGATGACCCATGAGAAAGCGTTGCAGCCGGTGCAGGAAGCTCGCCGCCTGCTGGACTCCATTGGTTGGGCCTTTATCCTGCCACAGATCCTGGCTACCCTTGGCCTGCTGTTCACCGTTGCGGGCGTCGGGACTGCGATCTCCCATCTGACACAGGAATATCTGGCGGTAGATAACCGCTTTATCGCCGTAGCGGTGTATGCCATCGGCATGGCGGTGTTGACCATGATTATGGGCAACGCGTTTGCGGCTTTTCCGATCGTCACTGCGGGCATCGGTATTCCGATCCTGGTACTGCAACACGGCGGTAACCCGGCGGTGATGGCGGCTATCGGCATGTTCTCCGGCTATTGCGGCACGCTGATGACGCCAATGGCTGCTAACTTTAATATTGTACCGGCGGCGTTACTGGATCTGCCGGACAAGAATGCGGTCATCAAGGCGCAGATACCGACCGGGGTCACGTTGCTGCTGGTTAACGTATTCCTGCTTTATTTCCTGATGTTCCTCTAGGAGAACGCATGCAGAAAGTATTGATTACCGGTTTTGAGCCGTTTGGCGGCGAGCGTGTCAACCCTTCCTGGGAGGTGGTGAAGCAGCTTAACGATCTGGAGCTTGGTGGGGCGCACATTATTGCGCGCCAGCTACCTTGCGTCTTCGGTGAAGCGTTGACGGTGTTGAACGCGGCCATTGACGAAGTCCAACCGGTGATGGTGCTGGCGATTGGCCAGGCGGGTGGGCGCACCGACATCACGCTGGAGCGAGTCGCTATTAACGTCGATGATGCGCGCATTCCCGATAATCAGGGACAGCAGCCGATCGACCAGGCCATTGTGGCAGATGGCCCGGCGGCCTATTTCAGCACCTTGCCGATCAAGGCGGTGGTTAATGCGATGCGTGAGGCCGGTATTCCGGCCTCGGTGTCACAAACCGCCGGGACCTATGTCTGTAACCATGTGATGTACGGTCTGTTGCACCGCTTAAGCGGGCAGCAGACGGTGAAGGGCGGCTTTATCCATATCCCTTACCTGCCTGAGCAGGCGGCACAGCATCCTGGTGCGCCGAGTATGGCAGCACAGACGGTGCTGTTTGCTTTGGAAATGGCGATTTCGATCGCCTTGCAGGTGGAGCATGACTTGAAAATGGTGGGTGGCGCCACACACTGAGGTCATTTATGCTACCTCCATGTTAACCCTAGGGTTCGGCTTGCCGGACCCTTTTTAATCAAGGAGTTGTCTATGCCGGAAGGGCCGGAGATCCGCCGGGCGGCAGATAAGCTGGCGGCGGTGATGATCGAGCAACCACTGACCGAAGTCTGGTTTGCTTTCCCGCAACTGAAACACTATCAGGGCGAGCTGGTCGGTGAACGTATCACTGCCATTGAACCGCGTGGTAAAGCCTTGTTAACCGATTTTTCCAACGGTTTGACCATGTACAGCCACAACCAGCTTTACGGCGTGTGGAAGGTGGTGCGAGCGGGCGAAACGCCAGAAACCAAGCGCGATCTGCGCGTACGACTGGAGACTGCCGAGTGGGCAATCTTGTTGTACAGCGCTTCGGATATCACCATTGCGCCGCGCGGTGAGATCGAGCAACACCCGTTCTTAAAGCGTATTGGCCCTGACGTGCTGGATATGGCTTTGACCGTGCAGCAGGTGGAACAGCGGCTGTTATCGCCGGCGTTTTGTAAGCGCCAGTTAGGCGGGATGCTGCTGGATCAGTCTTTTCTGGCAGGTCTGGGCAATTACCTGCGAGCCGAGATTTTGTGGCAGGCAGAACTGGCACCCAAGCATAAACCGCAGGATCTCACCCCTGATGCGCTGCATCAGTTGGCGCAGGCGCTGTTGGATATTCCACGCATTTCATACCAGACCCGTGGTCAGGTAGATGAAAATCGCCATCATGGCACGCTGTTCAGCTTCAAGGTGTTTCATCGCAGTGGTGAGCCTTGCCCACGCTGTGGGGCAATGATCGAGAAAACGGCGCTATCTTCGCGACCGTTCTATTGGTGCCCGGTTTGCCAGAAGTAACCCATAAAAAAACGCTGCCAGTGGGGCAGCGTTAAGTCGATAGGGTCATTAGCCGAGTTGGGGCGAATATGACGCCCCTGCTAAAGCTTACTTCTTAACCTGAGACTTGAACTCACGCTCGGCATAGCCGGTATACAGCTGACGTGGGCGAGCGATCTTGATGCCTTCGTCGTGCATTTCGTTCCAGTGGGCAATCCAGCCAATGGTACGGGCAATCGCGAAGATCACCGTAAACATGGAAGAAGGAATACCCATCGCTTTCAGGATGATACCTGAATAGAAATCGACGTTCGGGTACAGTTTCTTCTCGATGAAGTACGGGTCGTTCAACGCGATGTGTTCCAGCTCCATCGCGACCTGCAGCAGGTTGTCGTCTTTCTTGTTCAGTTCTTTCAGCACTTCGTGACAGGTTTCACGCATCACGGTGGCGCGTGGATCGTAGTTTTTGTACACGCGGTGGCCAAAGCCCATCAGACGGAACGAGTCATTCTTGTCTTTGGCGCGCTTGATGAACTCAGGGATGTGCTCAACGGTTTTGATCTCTTCGAGCATCTTCAGTGCTGCTTCGTTGGCACCGCCGTGCGCTGGCCCCCACAGGGAAGCGATACCGGCCGCGATACAGGCAAACGGGTTGGCACCGGATGAACCGGCGGTACGCACGGTGGAGGTGGACGCGTTCTGCTCATGGTCGGCATGCAGGATCAGAATACGATCCATGGCGCGTTCCAGCACCGGGTTCACCACGTACTCTTCGCAAGGTGTAGCAAACATCATACGCAGGAAGTTGCCGGCGTAGGACAGGTCGTTACGTGGGTAAACAAACGGCTGGCCGAGGGAGTACTTGTAACACATCGCTGCCACGGTAGGCATTTTGGACAGCAGGCGGAACGCGGTGATCTCACGGTGACGTTCGTTGTTGACGTCCAGCGCATCGTGATAGAACGCTGCCAGGGCACCGGTCACGCCGCACAGCACCGCCATTGGGTGTGAGTCACGGCGGAAACCACGGAACAGATGGGTGATCTGGTCGTGGATCATGGTGTGACGGGTTACCGTGGTTTTGAAGGTTTCGAACTCTTCAGCGTTCGGGGTTTCGCCGTACAGCAGGATGTAGCACACTTCCAGGTAGGAGGAGTTTTTTGCCAACTGCTCAATCGGGAAGCCGCGGTGCAGCAGGATACCTTTGTCGCCGTCGATAAACGTGATTTTCGATTCACAGGAAGCGGTAGAGGTAAAGCCGGGATCAAATGTGAAATAACCTTTGGAGCCCAGGGCGCGTACGTCAATAACATCAGGGCCCAGTGAAGGGGTGAGTACGCCCAGTTCGATCGGAGCTTCGCCGTTGTTGATGCTTAGCGTCGCTTTCTTATCAGTCATTTACAGTCTCCTTAACGCCTTATTTTAAAAACCTCTAACAACTGAAATACCTTAAATCTCCGCAGGTTACCCGTATTAAAGTCGAGTAAACGCTAACTCTGTGAGCGACAGCGCATTTGCGCCGGTAGGGGACAGAGGGCGAACCAGGCGAACAAGACGGATTAGCAGCCGTTAACGATTCATCGGGATTCGTTATTTTCTTTTAATCATTAACCTACGATAGTTTGGAATTTTAACCACATACACTGTTGCATAACTTGCGCGTAGGGGGAAGTGTATCCGGTGACCGCTAGTGCATCATAGGGTTGATTGCTACCCTATTTGTAATGGAAATGTTGATCTCTTGTCAAATCAGATAATTAATTTAGCGCTAAATGTAATAATCGTGATCTAAATCACTGTTTTGGGGAAATGTGACCAAAGGGATTGTATGGGAATTGTAATAAGAATGTGAACCTCCTATACTGCCGCCAGGTCTCCGGATTACCCTGAAGTAGGAGCACCCAGCGTTATTGCTACGCGCCGTTTAAGCACTAGGATGTCAATGTTTGAGCGCGTGAGGTGTAAGAGTGAAAACTCTTGACGCTGTCTGATCCCCACCCAGGCCCGGAGGAAGGAAAATAATAAGAGCTGTGTGGGCAAAACCGTGAAAAAACAAAGACCTGTCAACCTGGATCTGCAAACGATCCGGTTTCCTGTAACTGCGATAGCGTCCATCTTACACCGAGTCTCTGGCGTAATTACTTTCGTTGCCGTGGGCATTCTCCTCTGGCTGCTGGGTATCTCTCTCTCTTCTCAAGAGGGCTTCCTGCACGCTGCCGCCATCATGAATAGCTTCTTCGTGAAATTCATTTTCTGGGGGATCCTCACCGCGTTGGCCTATCACATTTGCGGTGGCATTCGTCACTTGTTAATGGATTTTGGCTATATCGAAGAGAGTTTAGCCGCAGGTACCCGTTCTGCCCAGGTGGCGTTCGGTTTGACCGTCGTGCTGTCAATTCTGGCTGGAGTCCTCGTATGGTAAGCAACGTTTCTGCATTAGGACGTAACGGCGTACACGACTGGTTGTTACTGCGTGCTTCCGCTATCGTCATCACCCTGTATGTTCTCTATATCCTGGGCTTCGTGGTTACGGCTCCGGACATTACCTATGAAATCTGGCGCGGCTTCTTCGCCACCTCCATTACGAAGGTATTCACCTTGCTGACATTGCTGTCGATCCTGGTTCACGCCTGGGTTGGAATGTGGCAGGTGCTGACGGACTATATCAAGCCACTGGCGTTACGCCTGGTGCTGCAACTGGCGATTGTCGTCACGTTGCTGGTCTATTTACTGTACGGAACAATCGTAGTGTGGGGTGCTTAAATGAAACTGCCGGTCAGAGAGTTTGATGCAGTTGTTATCGGTGCTGGTGGCGCAGGTATGCGCGCGGCGCTGCAGATTTCCCAGGCGGGCTCAACCTGTGCCCTGCTTTCCAAAGTATTCCCAACCCGTTCCCATACCGTGTCTGCACAGGGCGGCATTACCGTAGCTCTGGGCAATAACCACGAAGATAACTGGGAATGGCATATGTACGATACGGTGAAGGGTTCCGACTATATCGGTGACCAGGACGCCATTGAATATATGTGTAAAACCGGCCCGGAAGCGATTCTGGAGCTGGAGCACATGGGCCTGCCGTTCTCCCGTCTGGATGATGGCCGCATTTATCAACGCCCGTTTGGCGGCCAGTCACTGAACTTCGGTGGCGAGCAGGCGGCCCGTACCGCAGCGGCGGCAGACCGTACCGGCCACGCGTTGTTGCACACCCTTTATCAGCAGAACCTGAAAAACCACACCACCATCTTCTCCGAGTGGTATGCGCTGGATCTGGTGAAAAACCAGGATGGTGCGGTAGTCGGCACCACCGCTATCTGTATCGAAACCGGTGAAGTGGTGTACTTCAAGGCCAAGGCAACCATTCTGGCTACCGGTGGGGCTGGCCGTATTTACCAATCCACCACCAACGCCCACATCAATACCGGTGATGGTGTCGGTATGGCGCTGCGTGCCGGTGTACCGGTGCAGGACATGGAAATGTGGCAGTTCCACCCAACCGGTATTGCCGGGGCTGGCGTGTTGGTCACCGAAGGTTGTCGCGGTGAAGGTGGTTACCTGCTGAACAAACATGGCGAACGTTTCATGGAACGTTATGCGCCAAATGCCAAAGATCTGGCGGGCCGTGACGTAGTGGCGCGTTCGATCATGATTGAGATCCGTGAAGGTCGCGGCTGTGACGGTCCTTGGGGTCCACATGCCAAGCTGAAACTGGATCACCTGGGCAAAGAAGTGCTGGAGTCGCGTCTGCCGGGTATTCTGGAACTGTCCCGTACTTTCGCTCACGTCGATCCGGTGAAAGAGCCGATCCCGGTCATTCCTACCTGCCACTATATGATGGGCGGTATTCCGACCAAAGTGACCGGCCAGGCGCTGACCGTGAACGAGAAAGGCGAAGACGTGGTGATCCCGGGCCTGTTCGCGGTAGGCGAAATTGCCTGCGTATCGGTACACGGCGCCAACCGTCTGGGCGGCAACTCGCTGCTGGATCTGGTGGTGTTTGGTCGTTCTGCCGGTATGCACCTGCAAGAGTCACTGGCAGAGCAGGGCGATAGCCGCGACGCCAGCGAATCGGACGTCGAAGCTTCGCTGGATCGTCTGAACCGTTGGAACAACACCCGTTCTGGAGAAGATCCGGTGGAGATCCGTAAGGCACTGCAATCCTGTATGCAGCATAACTTCTCGGTGTTCCGCGAAGGTGATGCGATGGCGAAAGGGTTGGAAGAGTTGAAAGTGATCCGTGAACGTCTGAAGAACGCACGCCTGGATGATACCTCCAGCGAATTCAACACCCAGCGCATCGAATGCCTGGAGTTGGATAACCTGATGGAGACCGCGTATTCCACCGCCGTGTCGGCCAACTTCCGTACAGAGAGCCGTGGCGCGCATAGCCGCTTCGACTTCCCGGAGCGTGACGATGCCAACTGGCTGTGCCATTCGCTGTATCTGCCGCAATCGGAAAGCATGACGCGTCGTGAAGTGAACATGCAACCGAAGCTGCGCGCGGCATTCCCGCCGAAAGTGCGTTCCTACTAATTGCGGAGCTCGATTGATGAAACTTGAATTCTCTATCTATCGCTACAATCCGGATGTCGATAGCGCCCCGCATATGCAGGACTACAGCCTGGAAGCGGAAGAAGGCCGTGACATGATGCTGCTGGATGCGTTGATCCAGCTGAAAGAAAAGGACCCGACCTTGTCGTTCCGCCGTTCTTGCCGTGAAGGCGTGTGCGGTTCAGACGGCATCAACATGAACGGTAAAAACGGTCTGGCCTGTATCACCCCGGTCTCGTCGTTGCGTAAAGGCAACAACAAGATTGTGATCCGCCCACTGCCGGGATTACCGGTGGTGCGCGATCTGGTGGTGGATATGGGGCAGTTCTATACCCAGTATGAAAAAATCAAGCCGTTCCTGATTAATGATGGCAAGAATCCTCCGGCGCGTGAGCACCTGCAAACGCCGGATCAGCGGGAAAAACTGGATGGATTGTACGAATGTATTCTCTGTGCCTGTTGCTCCACCTCTTGCCCATCGTTCTGGTGGAATCCTGACAAGTTTGTTGGCCCGGCCGGTCTGTTGGCGGCGTACCGCTTCCTGATCGACAGCCGTGATACGGAAACTGAAGCACGATTGGATGATCTGAACGACGCTTTCAGTGTTTTCCGCTGCCATAGCATTATGAATTGTGTCAGTGTATGTCCTAAGGGCTTGAATCCGACCCGTGCAATTGGTCATATCAAGTCTATGCTGCTGCAACGCGGCGCATAAACAGAACGAGATGTTGCGCCGGTGCCTTTACCGGCGCACCTCATCAAGAGGGGATCTCTAAAAACTGACCCGTGATTGTGGTTACAGGCAATCAGGTTTGTCCCGCCGGTTTTTAGAGGTTCCTTGTAAGGGGCCGCAAGGTCCAAAACAGAACGTGCACTTAGGTATAAGCACGTCTAGTGAACCGTTAAGCGTACCATTACGGTAATTATGTTAACCACGGCGAAAACTGAAGCTTTAAAGCTTAAGGGATCAAAATGCAGAACGGCGCAATGAAGGCCTGGCTGGATTCCTCCTATCTGGCGGGCGCGAACCAGTCCTACATAGAGCAGCTCTATGAAGACTTTTTAACCGATCCGAGCTCCGTTGAAGATAGTTGGCGTTCCATTTTCCAGCAACTACCAACTGCGGGTGTCAAACCCGATCAGCTCCACTCCCAAACGCGAGATTACTTCCGCCGCCTGGCGAAAGATTCCGCTCGTTATAACACCACCATCAACGACCCTGAAACCGATGCCAAGCAGGTCAAGGTATTGCAGCTGATCAACGCCTTCCGCTTCCGTGGGCACCAGCACGCCAACCTCGACCCGTTGGATCTGTGGAAACAGGAGCGCGTGCCCGATCTCGATCCGGCGTATCACAACCTGACCGAAGCCGATTTCCAGGAAACCTTCAACGTGGGTTCTTTTGCCATCGGCAAAGAAACCATGAAGCTGAGCGATCTGTATGCGGCGCTGAAGCAGACCTACTGCGGTTCGATCGGTGCCGAGTATATGCACATCACCAACACCGAAGAGAAACGCTGGATCCAGCAGCGCATTGAATCGGTAGCGGGGCGTGCCAGCTTCACCACCGATGAGAAACGCCGTTTCCTGAGCGAACTGACGGCGGCCGAAGGGCTGGAGCGTTACCTGGGTGCCAAATTCCCTGGGGCCAAACGCTTCTCGCTGGAAGGTGGCGACGCGTTGGTGCCGATGCTGAAAGAAATGGTGCGTCACGCGGGCAAAAACGGCACGCGTGAAGTGGTGCTGGGTATGGCCCACCGTGGCCGTCTGAACGTGTTGATCAACGTGCTGGGTAAAAAACCGGCCGACCTGTTCGACGAGTTTGCCGGCAAGCATAAAGAACACCTGGGCACCGGTGACGTGAAGTATCACCAGGGCTTCTCTTCCGACGTGGAAACCGAAGGCGGCATGGTTCACCTGGCGCTGGCGTTTAACCCGTCGCACCTGGAAATCGTCAGCCCGGTTGTCATGGGTTCTGTACGTGCCCGCCGCGACCGTCTGGACGAAGCGCGCAGCAACATGGTGCTGCCAATCACCATTCACGGTGACGCGGCAATCACCGGGCAGGGCGTGGTTCAGGAAACCCTGAACATGTCGCAGGCTCGCGGTTATGAAGTGGGCGGCACGGTGCGTATCGTCATCAACAACCAGGTTGGTTTTACTACCTCCAACCCGTTGGATGCGCGTTCCACCCAATACTGTACCGATATCGCCAAGATGGTGCAGGCACCGATCTTCCACGTGAATGCCGATGATCCGGAAGCGGTGGCCTTTGTCACCCGCCTGGCGTTGGATTTCCGTAACACCTTTAAACGTGACGTGATGATCGATCTGGTCTGCTACCGTCGCCATGGGCATAACGAGGCCGATGAGCCAAGTGCTACCCAGCCGGTGATGTACCAGAAGATCAAGAAACACCCAACGCCACGCAAACTCTACGCTGACGTGCTGACCGAACAGAAGGTTGCCAGCCTGGAAGATGCCACGGAAATGGTCAACCTGTATCGCGATGCTCTCGACCGCGGTGACTGTGTGGTTGAAGAGTGGCGTCCGATGA
Source organism: Serratia sp. 2723 (assembly GCF_050434425.1). Lineage (NCBI taxonomy): Bacteria > Pseudomonadati > Pseudomonadota > Gammaproteobacteria > Enterobacterales > Yersiniaceae > Serratia > Serratia sp. 2723. The sequence goes on along the minus strand of NZ_JBNDIN010000003.1, from coordinate 14,839 downwards.
ACCTGCACTCCTTTACCTGGTCGCCATATCTGAACCATGAATGGGACGAAGAGTACCCAAGCAAGGTTGAGATGAAGCGCCTGCAGGAACTGGCTCGCCGCATCAGCAGCGTACCGGAAGCGATCGAAATGCAGTCGCGCGTGGCGAAAATCTACGGCGATCGTGCCGAGATGGCCGCAGGCAACAAACCGTTCGACTGGGGCGCGGCGGAAACGCTGGCTTACGCCACCATGGCGGATGAAGGCATCCCGATCCGTATTTCCGGTGAAGATGCTGGCCGTGGCACCTTCTTCCACCGTCATGCGGTGGTGCACAACCAGAAAAATGGTTCTGTCTATGTCCCGCTGGCCAACATCCACAGCGGCCAGGGCGAATTCAAAGTCTGGGACTCGGTGCTGTCTGAAGAAGCCGTTCTGGCATTCGAATATGGCTATGCCACCGCAGAGCCGCGCACCTTGACTATCTGGGAAGCGCAGTTTGGTGACTTTGCCAACGGTGCTCAGGTAGTGATCGACCAGTTCATCAGTTCCGGTGAGCAGAAATGGGGCCGTATGTGTGGCCTGGTGATGCTGCTGCCGCACGGTTACGAAGGCCAGGGCCCAGAGCACTCCTCTGCGCGTCTGGAACGTTACCTGCAGCTGTGTGCAGAACAGAACATGCAGGTGTGCATCCCGTCCACTCCGGCACAGGTCTATCATATGCTGCGCCGTCAGGCGTTGCGTGGTATGCGCCGTCCGTTGGTGGTGATGTCACCGAAGTCCTTGCTGCGTCATCCGCTGGCAGTCTCTTCACTGGAAGAACTGGCAAACGGCACCTTCCAACCAGCCATCGGCGAAATTGACGAGCTGGATGCCAAAGCGGTAAAACGCGTGGTGCTGTGTTCTGGTAAGGTTTATTACGATCTGCTGGAACAACGCCGCAAGAACGACCAGAAAGACGTGGCCATCGTACGTATCGAGCAGTTGTATCCGTTCCCGCATCAGGCCGTTCAGGCGGTATTGGAACAGTATGCCCACGTGCATGATTTCGTCTGGTGTCAGGAAGAGCCGCTGAACCAGGGCGCCTGGTATTGCAGCCAACACAATTTCCGTGAAGTGATCCCGTTTGGGGCCTCTTTACGTTACGCAGGACGTCCAGCCTCTGCCTCTCCGGCGGTGGGTTATATGTCCGTACACCAGAAGCAGCAGCAGGCTCTGGTGAATGATGCGCTGAATATTGAAGAAAAAATTTAAAGGAAAGCAAATGAGTAGCGTAGATATTCTGGTTCCTGACCTCCCTGAATCCGTTGCCGATGCGACCGTCGCCACCTGGCATAAAAAACCGGGTGACACCGTTCAGCGTGACGAAGTGCTGGTTGAAATTGAAACCGACAAAGTAGTATTGGAAGTGCCAGCCAGTGAAGCCGGTGTACTGGAAGCGATCCTGGAAGATGAAGGCGCAACTGTGACTTCACGTCAGCTTCTCGGGCGTATTCGTCAGGGTGATAGCTCTGGCAAGCCGACCGAAGCGAAAGTTCAGAGCGTTGAGTCCACCCCGGCACAGCGTGCAACCGCCAGCCTGGAAGAAGAGAACAACGACGCACTCAGCCCGGCGATCCGCCGCCTGATTGCCGAACACGATCTCGATGCTGCCGCCATCAAAGGCAGCGGCGTAGGTGGCCGTATCACGCGTGAAGACGTAGAAGCGCACCTGGCTGCCAGCAAGAAAGCGGCACCGGCTGCTGCTGCCCCAGCGGCGGCACCTCAGCCAGCCTTGGGTGGCCGTAGCGAAAAACGTGTTCCTATGACCCGCCTGCGTAAACGCGTGGCCGAGCGCCTGTTGGAAGCAAAGAACAGCACCGCGATGCTGACCACCTTCAACGAAATCAACATGCAGCCGATCATGGATCTGCGCAAGCAATACGGCGAAGCCTTCGAAAAACGCCACGGTGTACGTCTGGGCTTTATGTCCTTCTACATCAAAGCGGTAGTCGAAGCGCTGAAACGCTTCCCGGAAGTGAACGCCTCTATCGACGGTAGCGACGTGGTTTACCACAACTACTTCGATATCAGCATCGCGGTATCGACTCCACGCGGCCTGGTAACGCCAGTACTGCGTGACGTAGACTCCATGAGCATGGCGGACATCGAGAAGAAAATCAAAGAGCTGGCGATCAAAGGCCGTGACGGCAAATTGACCGTGGAAGAGCTGACCGGCGGTAACTTCACCATTACCAACGGCGGCGTCTTCGGTTCATTGATGTCTACCCCGATCATCAACCCACCGCAGAGCGCCATCCTGGGTATGCACGCCATCAAGGATCGCCCAATGGCGGTCAATGGTCAGGTCGTGATCCAGCCGATGATGTATCTGGCTCTGTCTTACGATCATCGTCTGATCGATGGCAAAGAGTCGGTGAGTTATCTGGTGACGGTGAAAGACATGCTGGAAGATCCGGCTCGTCTGCTGCTGGACGTTTAATCCCTGCAAGGGCGCGGTTTTTGCCGCGCCCACACCCTGTGCTATGTGGCCGACAAGTCATGGCGGGATACCGCGAAAGTGACCCGGCTGAAACTCTCAGACCTGAATGGATAGAACATCATGAATTTACACGAATATCAGGCAAAACAGCTGTTTGCTCGGTATGGCATGCCAGCACCAACCGGTTACGCCTGTACCACTCCGCGTGAAGCAGAAGAAGCCGCATCTAAAATCGGCTCCGGCCCGTGGGTGGTAAAATGTCAGGTTCATGCTGGCGGCCGTGGTAAAGCTGGTGGCGTTAAAGTCGTTAACAGTAAAGAAGATATCCGTGCTTTTGCCGAAGCCTGGCTGGGTAAACGCCTGGTGACCTACCAGACCGATGCGTTGGGTCAACCGGTTCACCAGATCCTGGTAGAAGCGGCCACCGACATCGATAAAGAGCTGTATCTGGGGGCGGTAGTTGACCGTGCCAGCCGTCGCGTCGTGTTTATGGCTTCCACCGAAGGCGGCGTTGAAATCGAGAAAGTGGCGGAGGAGACTCCGGAACTGATCCACAAAATGACCATCGACCCACTGGCAGGCCCACAGCCTTACCAGGGGCGTGAGCTGGCGTTCAAACTGGGCCTGACCGGTAAGCAAGTCGGCCAGTTCGCCAAAATCTTTATGGGTCTGGCAACGCTGTTCCTGGAGCGTGACCTGGCGATGGTTGAGATCAACCCGCTGGTAGTGACCAAGCAGGGCGATCTGATCTGCCTGGATGGTAAGCTGGGTGCCGATGGCAACGCTCTGTTCCGCCAGTCCGAACTGCGTGAAATGCGTGACCCTTCTCAGGAAGATGAGCGTGAATCCCGTGCTGCCCAGTGGGAACTGAACTATGTTGCCCTCGACGGTAACATCGGCTGCATGGTGAACGGTGCCGGTCTGGCGATGGGTACCATGGACATCGTGAAACTGCACGGTGGCGAACCAGCCAACTTCCTGGATGTGGGCGGTGGCGCAACCAAAGAGCGCGTGACCGAAGCCTTCAAAATCATCCTGTCTGACGACAAGGTGAAAGCGGTGCTGGTGAATATCTTCGGTGGCATCGTGCGTTGCGATCTGATCGCTGACGGTATCATTGGCGCGGTAGCCGAAGTGGGCGTTAACGTCCCGGTCGTCGTGCGCCTGGAAGGGAACAACGCCGAACTGGGCGCCAAGAAACTGGCGGACAGCGGTTTGAATATCATTGCTGCGACCAGCCTGACTGATGCGGCTCAGCAAGTTGTTGCGGCAGTGGAGGGTAAATAATGTCCATTTTAATCGATAAGAACACCAAAGTAATCTGCCAGGGTTTCACCGGTAGCCAGGGTACCTTCCACTCCGAACAAGCTATCGCTTACGGCACCAAAATGGTCGGTGGCGTGACGCCAGGCAAGGGCGGTACTCAGCATCTGGGTCTGCCAGTATTCAACACCGTGCGTGAAGCCGTTGAAGCAACGGGCGCTACCGCGTCTGTTATCTACGTGCCAGCGCCATTCTGCAAAGATTCCATTCTGGAAGCTATCGATGCAGGCATCAAACTGATCATCACCATCACCGAAGGCATCCCAACCCTGGATATGCTGACCGTGAAAGTGAAGCTGGATGAAGCCGGTGTGCGCATGATCGGCCCGAACTGCCCAGGTGTAATCACCCCGGGCGAATGCAAGATCGGTATCATGCCTGGCCATATCCATCTGCCAGGCAAAGTGGGCATCGTTTCCCGTTCAGGTACTCTGACCTATGAAGCGGTAAAACAAACCACTGACGCCGGTCTGGGGCAGTCAACCTGCGTCGGTATCGGTGGTGACCCGATCCCGGGTTCCAACTTTATCGATATTCTGAAGTTGTTCCAGGAAGATCCGCAGACCGAGGCCATCGTGATGATCGGTGAGATTGGCGGCAGCGCGGAAGAAGAAGCGGCAGCTTATATCAAAGAGCACGTCACCAAGCCAGTGGTGGGGTATATCGCCGGTGTTACCGCGCCTAAAGGCAAACGTATGGGCCATGCTGGTGCCATCATTGCCGGCGGCAAAGGGACTGCGGATGAGAAGTTCGCGGCTCTGGAAGCGGCAGGGGTGAAAACCGTACGCAGCCTGGCTGATATCGGTGACGCAGTGAAGGCGATCCTGAATCGTTAGTACCCTATAGCAAATAATAATATCTCGACATGTTTGGCCGCCCTTTGGGCGGCCTTTTTTACGCAACCAGCTGACATATCGGCGAATTTTTCAAGAGAATGCTGCGCAAGTTGCCAACTGACCCCTAGGTTTTTGCAGGTTCTGGGATCAACCTCGCAACATGGTCTATGATTACTTAGCAAAAAGCAGATTTGTGAGTTAACTCATTGCAATCGTCATTGAAAATAAAAAGTTAATATCTATCGAATGGCAATGCTGAAGTAATACAATTGGGGGTGTTTTAAATTACATTTATTTAACACAAGGATACCAATAAAAAACAATTAAACCATTGCTTAACATGGGTGCTGGGAAATTACAGCAAAATGCGTAATGAGCCTAGCAATAATAGGCAGATAGGCTTAAATTGTTTTAGATCAATATAGGCCTGGATATCTATTTAGGCTGATTTTTGACCTGTAGCCAAAAGTCCAACCTGCATCACGCAAATACCTATTTATTGTGTGGGCTTTGGCGAGTATCATGCCATTGTGTAATTATGGATGGTTGATCTTGTTGCATTTGTTACCCGCTGTCGGTTTTCATTGGTGCGTTTTGCTCCCGTCCCTCGTGGTCTGGCACTGAACGTACGGTTGAAAGCGGAGAGGCTGGATCAAATTTTGTTGTGTTTAAGGGCATTCACTGCGGGGCGTTACCGGCTACTCTTTCGGGAGTAATACCGATAACCGCAAGTCGGAGTCTTCCTGCGAGGAGCAAGGAGTCAAGATGTTTGATATTGTCGAACTGTCGCGCTTACAGTTTGCTTTAACGGCGATGTATCACTTCCTATTTGTCCCATTAACGCTGGGTATGGCGTTTTTGCTGGCAATTATGGAAACGGTATATGTGCTGTCCGGCAAACAAATTTATAAAGATATGACCAAATTCTGGGGCAAGTTATTTGCAATCAACTTTGCTCTGGGGGTGGCCACCGGGTTGACCATGGAGTTCCAGTTCGGGACCAACTGGTCGTATTTCTCACATTACGTCGGTGATATCTTCGGGGCCCCGCTGGCTATCGAAGGTCTGATGGCGTTCTTCCTGGAATCGACGCTGGTCGGTCTGTTCTTCTTCGGTTGGGATCGTCTGAGCAAGATCCAGCACATGACGGTCACCTGGTTTGTTGCTCTCGGCTCAAACCTGTCTGCGTTGTGGATCCTGGTCGCCAACGGCTGGATGCAAAACCCAATCGCCTCCGACTTCAACTTTGAAACCATGCGTATGGAGATGCTCAGCTTCTCCGAACTGGTCTTCAACCCGGTTGCACAGGTGAAGTTTGTTCACACCGTGGCCTCGGGCTACACCACCGGTGCGATGTTCGTACTGGGTATCAGCTCTTACTATCTGCTGAAAGGGCGTGACATCGCTTTTGCCAAGCGTTCGTTCGCCATTGCTGCCAGCTTTGGTATGGCTGCGATCCTTTCCGTTATCGTGCTGGGTGATGAATCCGGTTACGAAATGGGGGACGTGCAAAAAACCAAACTGGCTGCCATTGAAGCCGAATGGGAAACTCAACCGGCTCCGGCCGCATTTACCCTGTTCGGTATTCCGAACCAGGAGAAAATGGAGAACTCCTTCGCGATTCAGATCCCTTGGGCGCTCGGCCTGATTGCTACCCGTTCCATCGACACTCCGGTTATCGGCCTGCGCGATCTGATGGCACAGCACCAGGTACGTATCCGTAACGGTATGAAGGCTTACCAACTGCTGGAAGAACTGCGTGGCGGTAATACCGATCCGGCGGTACGTACGGCATTCAACGATACCAAACAGGATCTGGGCTACGGCATGCTGCTCAAACGCTATACCGAAAACGTCACCGACGCGACGGAAGCGCAGATCCAGCAGGCAACCAAAGATTCTATCCCGCGCGTTGCTCCACTGTACTTCGCCTTCCGTATCATGGTGGCCTGTGGTGTGCTGATGCTGTGTATTATCGGTCTGTCATTCCTGAGCGTGGTACGTGGTCGTATCGGTCAGAAGAAATGGCTGCTTCGTGCTGCGTTGTTCGGCCTGCCATTACCTTGGATTGCCGTTGAAGCGGGCTGGTTCGTGGCGGAGTATGGCCGTCAGCCGTGGGCGATAGGTGAGGTGCTGCCAACTGCAGTCGCCACTTCTTCGCTGACCGCAGGCGACATTCTGTTCTCGATGGGGCTGATATGCGGCTTGTACACCCTGTTCCTGGTGGCTGAAATGTACCTGATGTTCAAGTTTGCACGTCTGGGTCCAAGCAGCCTGAAAACTGGCCGCTACCACTTTGAACAACCGACTGCCGCCGTGCAGGAAGCGCGCTAAACAGGAGTCCAAGATATGTTTGATTACGAAGTACTGCGATTTATCTGGTGGCTCCTGGTTGGCATTCTGCTGATCGGTTTCGCCGTCACCGATGGTTTCGATATGGGTGTCGGTATTCTGATGCGCATTATCGGTAAAACCGATACCGAGCGCCGGGTCATGATCAACGCCATTGCCCCGCACTGGGATGGTAACCAGGTGTGGCTGATCACTGCGGGTGGCGCATTGTTCGCCGCCTGGCCGATGGTCTATGCCGCCGCGTTCTCTGGTTTCTATGTGGCCATGATCCTGGTGTTGGCCTCCTTGTTCTTCCGCCCGGTCGGTTTTGACTACCGCTCGAAGCTGGAAAACAGCAACTGGCGTAACATGTGGGACTGGGGCATCTTTATCGGTAGCTTCGTGCCTGCGGTGGTGTTTGGCGTGGCGTTCGGTAACCTGTTACAGGGCGTGCCGTTCCACATCGACGAATATCTGCGTCTGTTCTATACCGGTAACTTCTTCCAACTGTTGAACCCGTTTGGTTTGCTGGCCGGTATTGTCAGCCTGACCATGCTGGTGACCCAGGGGGCAACCTACCTGCAGATGCGTACCACTGCCGAGATTCATCTGCGCTCACGCGCAGCGGCGCAGATTTCTGCGCTGGTGATGGGCGTATGCTTCCTGTTGGCGGGTATCTGGCTGGTGAAAGGTATCGACGGTTTCGTGATCACCTCAGCACTGGATACGGCAGCGGAATCCAACCCACTGCGTAAAGAAGTCGCTCATCAGGCGGGTGCCTGGTTGATTAACTTCAACAAGTATCCAATCCTGTGGGCACTGCCGGCGTTGGGCGTGGTTCTGCCACTGTTCACTATCCTGTTTGCCCGTTTGGACAAAGCTGCGATGGCGTTCCTGAGTTCATCACTGACGATTGCCTGTGTGATCCTGACGGCTGGGGTAACCATGTTCCCATTCGTTATGCCATCAAGCACTGTGCCTAACGTCAGCCTGACTATGTGGGATGCGACTTCCAGCCTGTTCACGCTGCAGGTGATGACCGTTGTTGCCATTATCTTCGTGCCAATCGTTCTGGCGTACACCGCTTGGGCGTACTACAAAATGTTTGGTCGCCTGGATAAGAACTTCATCGAAAAAAATAAGCATTCACTGTACTAAGCAAAAGGAGCTAAACCATGTGGTATTTTGCCTGGATCCTCGGAACGCTTCTTGCCTGTGCCTTCGGTATCATCACGGCGCTGGCGCTTGAGCACAGTGAAGATTCAAAAGCGCAGCAAGACGGTAAGTGATGGGTTCGTCACTGGCGGATAAGCTGTACGCTATCACCGACAAGGGTCCTGTTCGGGCCCTTTCATTGGTGCTGGCGGTGATTTTGGCGGGATGTGTCTTTTGGGATCCTAGCCGTTTTGCAGCACGTACCAGCTCGTTAGAGATATGGCAGGGCATCTTGCTGATCTGGGCGGTATGTGCGGGCATCGTTCACGGTGTCGGCTTCCGGCCTCAGAGCACGTTTTGGCGTGCATTTTTCGCGCCATTACCTGCAATTGTGATCCTCGCCGCAGGATTACTTTACGTTTCTTTATAATCTATTGCTCATCCCCCGTGTTATGGGCCGTTCAGGCCCATAATTATTTTCATTCCCATTCAGTAACCCATTCCCAACCCGATTCGTCTTGCGTATAGTAACATTCGTTCAATTGCCTTAGTTTGGAAGTCTCGTGAGTAATAAGTTATTTCGATGGCCGGTTCGTGTTTACTTTGAAGATACCGATGCCGGTGGTGTGGTCTACCATGCCCATTATGTCGCTTTTTATGAAAGAGCGCGCACCGAGATGCTGCGTCAACATAACATTCATCAACAGCAGCTGCTCTGTGAAGAACATGTCGCTTTCGCTGTCCGGCGTATGACGGTGGATTATCTGTTACCAGCTCGTCTTGACGACCTGCTGGAAGTGCAGAGCAAAATCACCTCAATACGCGGGGCTTCTCTTACGTTTGCTCAACGCATTGTTAATTCTGACGGTACTCTTTTGAGTCAGGCCGATGTATTGATTGCATGCATTGATCCCCAGCAAATGAAATCGATAGCGCTTCCTAAGTCTATTGTCGCGGAGTTTAAGCAGTGACTGACATGAACATCCTGGATCTATTCTTGAAGGCGAGCCTGCTGGTCAAGTTTATCATGCTGATTTTGATATGCTTTTCAGTGGCTTCTTGGGCGATTATCATCCAGCGTACCCGTATCCTCAATGCGGCTACTCGTGACGCCGAAGCTTTCGAAGATAAATTCTGGTCGGGTATCGAGCTTTCCCGTCTGTATCAGGAAAGTCAGGCGCGTCGCGATAGCCTGACTGGCTCAGAGCAGATTTTCCACTCCGGTTTCAAAGAGTTTGCCCGTTTGCATCGTGCTAACAGCCATGCGCCAGAGTCGGTGATCGAAGGGGCAACGCGTGCGATGCGTATTTCGATGAATCGCGAGCTGGAAACGTTGGAAAACCATATTCCTTTCCTCGGCACCGTGGGTTCCATCAGCCCGTATATCGGCCTGTTTGGTACCGTGTGGGGGATTATGCACGCCTTTATCGCCCTCGGTGCGGTAAAACAAGCCACTTTACAGATGGTTGCACCGGGTATCGCCGAAGCCTTGATCGCCACGGCCATCGGTCTGTTTGCCGCGATCCCTGCCGTTATGGCCTATAACCGCCTAAACCAGCGCGTTAACAAGCTTGAGCAGAATTACGACAACTTTATGGAAGAGTTCACCGCTATTCTGCATCGTCAGGCCTTCTCCAGCGACAGCAAATAAGAAGTAGGAGGGTAGCATGGCGAAAGTTCGTGGTCGTAACAAGCGTGAGCTGAAGTCGGAAATCAACATTGTTCCGCTGCTGGACGTCTTATTGGTGCTGTTGCTGATCTTTATGGCAACCGCGCCCATCATCACCCAAAGCGTTGAAGTTGATTTGCCTGATGCCACCGATTCTAAAACGGTGTCCAGCGACGATAATCCACCGGTGATCCTGGAAGTTTCCGGCGTAGGTCAGTACACCCTGGTGGTTGATCACAACCGTATGGAGCTGTTGCCGCCTGAACAGGTGGCGGCCGAAGCCAAGTCGCGTCTGGCAGCTAATCCGAAGACGGTGTTTTTGATCGGTGGGGCCAAGGAAGTACCGTACGATGAGATTATCAAGGCATTGAATATTCTGCATCAGGCGGGTGTCGCTTCCGTAGGGTTGATGACCCAGCCAATCTAACCATAAGGTCAGTGGCAACCCGGTTCCTGCACTGTGGCGCAGGAACCCCGTTTAAGCAGCAGTTTTTGGGATTCTATTTTGGTAAAGGCAACTGAGCAAAATGATAAGCTGAACCGCTCCGTGATTGTTTCGGTGGTTCTGCACATTCTATTGATTGCCCTGTTGATTTGGGGTTCGCTGTACGAAAATACTGAAATGAGTAGTGCAGGCGGCGGCGGTGATGGTTCCGTGGTCGGGGCCGTGATGGTCGATCCAGGGGCGGTGGTAGAGCAGTACAATCGCCAGCAGCAACAGAGCAGCGATGCACAGCGAGCAGAAAAGCAGCGCCAGAAGAAGGCGGAGCAGCAGGCTGAAGAGCTGCAGCAGAAGCAGGCGGCGGAACAGCAGCGCCTGAAAGAACTGGAACAAGAGCGTTTGGCCGCGCAGGAAAAAGCCGCGCAGGACGCCAAGGCACAGGCCGAACAGCAGAAGAAAGCTGCCGAGCAGCAACAGCAGGCCGCTGAGCAGCAGAAAGCGGCAGAAGCCGCTGCGGCGAAAGCTAAAGCCGAGGCGGATAAAATAGCCAAGGCGCAGGCAGACGCGCAGAAGAAAGCCGAAGCGGAAGCCAAGAAAGAAGCTGCCGCCGCCGCCGCTAAAAAGCAGGCGGAAGAGGCTAAGAAAGAGGCCGCCGCTGCCGCAGAGAAGAAGGCCGCTGCAGACGCTGAGAAAAAAGCAGCAGCAGAGGAAGCGAAAAAAGCCGCCGCTGCCGAAAAGGCTGCCGCCGCCAAGAAAGCCGCAGATGCCAAGAAGAAGGCCGCTGAAGCCGCCAAACAGTCTGCTGATGTAGATGATTTATTCGGTAGCTTGGCCGATGGTAAAAACGCGCCGAAAGGTGGTGGTGCCAAGGCTAAAGGTGACGGCAAACCGGCAGGGCAGGGGAATGCCAAAACGGCAGGGGCAAGCGGTGCCGAGATTAATGGTTACCTGGGGCAGATTACTGCCGCAATACAGAGCAAGTTTTACGATGCCGATCTTTACAAAGGAAGAACCTGCGATTTACGGATTAAATTGGCACCGGATGGCTTGTTGATTGATGTTAAGGCTGAAGGTGGGGATCCTGCCTTGTGTCAGGCCGCATTGGCGGCAGCTAAGCAGGCTCGTATTCCAAAGCCACCTAGCCAGGCGGTGTATGAGGCATTTAAGAATGCTCCTCTTACATTTAAGCCTCAATAATGATTGTCTTAAACCGAGTTAAACGCATGGATGTACCAAGGTAACCAACAGGGAATATGTAGTGTTGTTGGCGTTGGTTTGTTAAAATTCTGCTAAATTATCGCAGGCATACCGCCTGGATAAGGGAGATGAGATGAAGCAGGCATTTCGAGTAGCGTTAGGTCTTTTAGTTCTGTGGGCATCCGTGCTGCATGCGGAAGTTCGCATTGAAATCACCCAAGGGGTCGACTCCGCTCGCCCGATTGGCGTGGTGCCATTTAAATGGGCGGGTCCAGGTACGCCTCCAGAGGATGTTGGCCAGATCGTTGGCGCAGATCTACGTAACAGTGGCAAATTCAACCCAATTGATGTGGCACGTATGCCGCAGCAGCCAACCACCGCGTCTGAAGTGACGCCGGCGGCCTGGACTGCGCTGGGCATCGACGCCGTAGTAGTTGGCCAGGTTCAGCCTGGTGCCGACGGCAGCTACCTGGTTTCCTACCAACTGGTCGATACTTCAGGTTCACCTGGTACAGTATTGGCACAAAACCAGTTTAAAGTGACCAAACAGTGGCTGCGCTATGCGGCTCATACCGCCAGCGATGGCGTATTTGAGAAGCTGACCGGTATCAAGGGCGCATTCCGTACCCGCATCGCTTACGTGGTGCAGACCAACGGCGGGAAATTCCCGTATGAACTGCGCGTATCGGATTATGACGGCTATAATCAGGTTCCAGTGCATCGTTCACCAGAGCCACTGATGTCACCAGCCTGGTCGCCGGATGGCAGCAAACTGGCCTACGTGACCTTTGAGAGCGGTAAATCAGCGCTGGTGATCCAGAACCTGTCTGATGGCGCTATCCGTCAGGTAGCTTCTTTCCCTCGTCACAATGGTGCACCTGCCTTCTCCCCAGACGGTAGCCGCCTGGCATTCGCGCTGTCCAAAAGTGGCAGTCTGAACCTGTATGTGATGAACCTGGGTTCTGGCCAAATCAGCCAGATCACCGATGGCCGTAGCAACAACACCGAACCGAGCTGGTTCCCAGATGGTCAATCTCTGGCTTATACCTCTGACCAGGGCGGTCGCCCACAGATTTATAAGGTTGGCGCCAACGGCGGCGCACCACAGCGTCTGACCTGGGAAGGTGCCCAGAATCAGGACTCTGATGTCAGCTTCGACGGTAAATTCCTGGTGATGGTGAGCTCCAATAATGGGGTTCAGCATATCGCCAAACAAGATCTCGGATCGGGAGCCGTTCAAATGTTAACGGACACGTTCCTGGATGAAACGCCTAGTATCGCACCAAACGGCACCATGGTGATCTATAGCTCCACGCAAGGTATGGGCTCCGTGCTGCAGTTGGTATCGACTGATGGGCGCTTCAAAGCGCGTCTTCCGGCAACCGATGGACAGGTCAAATTCCCTGCCTGGTCGCCGTATCTGTGATGCATGTTTAAAATATGTATGGCAAAAACTATAAAAGGATCAAAGAAATGCAACTGAACAAAGTGCTGAAAGGGCTTCTGCTGGCACTGCCAGTTCTGGCTGTAGCAGCTTGTAGTTCTAACAAAAGCGCTAATAACGATCAATCCGGTATGGGCGCTGGCACTGGTACAGAAAATGGCAGCAGCAACCTGTCTTCTGAAGAACAAGCACGTCTGCAGATGCAAGAACTGCAGCGTAACAACATTGTTTACTTCGGCCTGGACAAATACGACGTCAGCTCTGAATTCGCTCAGATGCTGGATGCGCATGCTGCTTTCCTGCGTAACAACCCATCCTACAAAGTGACTGTTGAAGGTCACGCGGATGAGCGCGGCACGCCAGAATACAACATCGCTCTGGGTGAGCGTCGTGCTAACGCAGTTAAAATGTACCTGCAAGGCAAAGGCGTTTCTGCTGACCAGATCTCTATCGTTTCTTACGGTAAAGAAAAACCAGCAGTACTGGGCCACGACGAAGCAGCCTATGCTAAAAACCGTCGTGCAGTTCTGGTTTACTAAGAGAATCGCATGAACAGTAACTTCAGACGTCACCTGTTGAGTCTGGCGTTACTGGTTGGCGTAGCGGTCCCATGGGCCGCTACTGCCCAAGCGCCAATCAGTAATGTCGGCTCCGGCTCGGTCGAAGACCGTGTCACATCACTTGAGCGTATCAGTAATGCTCAGGGCCAGCTTTTGAACCAACTCCAGCAACAACTCTCTGACAACCAACGCGATATCGATACGCTCCGTGGGCAGATCCAGGAAAGTCAGTATCAGTTGAATCAGGTGGTTGAACGCCAGAAACAGATCTATCAACAGATGGATAGCCTTAGCCAGGGTGGCGCACAGAATTCCGCTGGTGCAGCAGCAGGGGTCGCAGGCGGTACAGCCGCCGCGGCGTCCTCAGACGGCGCTGGCAGCGCTCCTGCGGGTGCGACAGCCGCTGCGGCTAGTACGGGCGATGAAAACAGCGACTACAACGCCGCTGTTTCACTGGCGCTGGAAAAAAAGCAGTATGACCAGGCGATCTCCGCTTTTCAGGCTTTCATAAAGCAGTATCCGAAATCTACTTACCTGCCTAACGCCAACTATTGGCTGGGCCAGTTGTTCTACAACAAGGGTAAAAAGGAAGACGCGGCATACTATTATGCAGTGGTGGTCAAGAGTTACCCGAAATCACCCAAGGCGCCGGACGCAATGTATAAAGTTGGGGTGATCATGCAGGAAAAAGGCCAGGCTGATAAAGCCAAAGCCGTTTACCAGCAGGTGATCAAATCGTACCCGACCAGCGATGCGGCCAAGCAGGCCAAGAAACGCGAAGCGAGTTTGTAAGTAAACACTGAGCCCAGAAGTTAGTCGATTTGACCGAATTCTGGGCTCATTCGCGTGAAGAACAAGCAGTTGAACCTATTGCGCCAAAATTTAGGTTGCGCTGCTGAGATAAATTAGTAATATATGCCGCCGTTGCCAAGACAACTTGCAAGATGTTAAAGCAGCTAGGAAATTAGTAGTAAACCACGACAGTGGGTGATTAGCTCAGTTGGTAGAGCATCTCCTTTACACGGAGGGGGTCGGCGGTTCGAGCCCGTCATCACCCACCACTTACAGTGGGTCGTTAGCTCAGTTGGTAGAGCAGTTGACTTTTAATCAATTGGTCGCAGGTTCGAATCCTGCACGACCCACCAATTCTTAATGAGTTGGTAAAACTGGAATCGTGAAGGATGAGAACCGTCAAAGGTTCGAGCCGACCGTAGGGAGACCACGGCATGGCCGCTAATCCTGCACGACCCACCAATTCTTGATGAATTGGTAAATAATTGTAGTTGAGTTCTTTCTCGTTGTTATCGTACTAAGAAGTAAACCACGTCAGTGGGTCGTTAGCTCAGTTGGTAGAGCAGTTGACTTTTAATCAATTGGTCGCAGGTTCGAATCCTGCACGACCCACCAATTCTTAATGAGTTG